>NZ_PGEX01000001.1:0-312702 GCF_002797675.1 Hallerella succinigenes
GTGACGTCTACAACCACGGGAAATAGGAAGCCTAACACTCCTCGCTAGTACGCTGGAGCGCAGCCCGCTAGAACAGCATGAAAAAGCCCCTTCGAGAGTGTAGAACGGAATTTAACATCTTGTATACTATAAAATGTTAAACAGATTCAAGCCAGCGACTCAAGAAAACATTATAAACGCAGTAGTTTTTGCCTTTAGCGAGAGAGTTTCAAGCAAAAGTTCCTTTTCCACAAGCGACGTGACAATCCGCTTGACGGCTGCAGCGGTTCCCAGTTTATATTTATTCAAGAAACTACCCGCCGTGGGTTGTGCAACGGAGCCTTCCTTGGCAACCGCTTTCAAGAACTGCCACTGTTTATCCGTCAGCAAGTTACGACGTTCCAAGAAGCCATTCATTCCCTCGCGCAAGATTTCGGCGCAAGACAGACGCACATCGGACAAAGTAATTTTCTTGCCAGCATCACGGAACAAGCGGTGGCAAAGATACTGCATATAAAACGTATGGCAACGGGTCCACTCCAAGATAAACTCAAGAGCATCGTCATCAATGCGGCGACTCCCCATGCCAAACAGTTTCTTGATAAACGCGCCATAGATATCCGGCTGGATTTTGTCGAGATAAACAACATGCGTACTTTCGTAGAACGGGCTTTTTTCGTTCACAAACATATCCGTCATGATATGCTTTTGGCTTCCACAAAACACGAAGCGTACATTTTTTAGCGGCTGGATATAGGTGCGCAACAGCGCCTCCATATTCACTCCCTTAAAATTGCGGATAATTTGGAATTCATCAAATGCAATCACAAACGTCTTTTTTTGGGAACCCAGAAAATCAAAAAATACTTTTGAGCGTAGAAAGCTTCTGCCCATCGTTCTGGTACGCAATGCTCACCTGTGGCGAACCCGAAACAGGGTCGTACGACACCAATGGACGAATCCCAGGAAAAAATGAGAAGAACTTCTTCAAAGTAGGCTCGGCCTTCACAGCTGAGACAATGGATTCCGAAAGGAGCTTGACAAAATCCTCCAGATTGTCTGCCGAGTAAATGTCGCAATAGCAGAGCGTCATGGAGCGGCGTTTTTTGGCAAGTTCATCAAAAACGTGGTAGACCAATCCCGTTTTGCCATAACGACGCGGAGAAATCAGCGTCACATGGATGCCGTTTTGCAATCGTCTATAATATCCCGTGTTTCTTTTTCGCGATCGCAAAAAAAGTTTCAGCGCTTTCGTAAGGGCGTAAAACAAAAGGATTTTCCATAGATACCTCCATTTAACATTTTGTAATATACAAAATGTTAAACAAAAAAAAATCAACAGGAAATATGAGCTTAACAAAAACAAGGTGACCCATAGTCCTGGAGCCCCATCTTCTAACCACAACACAATTGAATGTTTAGAGAGTATGCCTTATTCCGCATCCTTGATCAGACGGACAGAAGCGTATTCTGGATAATCTTCGTCGTCAATTTCATCAACACCATCTTCGAAACGCACACACGTGTAGAATTTTTCGCGACTAATCGCATGGCTTATCGGGTCAACCGTTTTTTCGACACACCAAAATCGTCAAAATTGTTTATCTTTTCATCACCCAAAACAGAGACCTATGTTCGCAATTCCGCACCTCCAAATTACACGTATCTATTACAGGCTTGTTATCGAAAACTACAAGCGTTTTTTCAGGTTTCCAGAAGCGGGCATACGCGGAGCACTTGGTTATTACCTGTACGATGAAATCACCAAGGATTTTGCAAGCCCCGCCCACCGTGAAAACTGCACGCACCTTTACAGCGCACTCCTTGACCCCTTGCCGGGCACACCCGCACCGCCCGAAGGTCCGCAACCCCGTTCCATAAACCTGCGATTTTTCGCCTTGCCGCAGGAACACGACAAGGCCGGACTCGAAGTCACCTTCTTTGGACTGTCCAGCACACTTTCCGATACACTCGAAAAATGCCTGACCGCTCTTGGCGAAGAAGGTATCGGACACGATGCGACACGTTTCTACATTGACGGGATGCGCCCACCAACCGTCACAGACATTGCAGATGTTCAGGTCTCCAATAGCGATTCGCTCAAGCTCGTTTTTTTTACGCCGACAACCTTTAGACACTACCGCAAGGAGTCCACAGACTGGAACCTTGAAATGTTCTCGTGGAACCTTCTGCAAAGAATAGAGCTGCTTTGCAAGGCCTACGGCAGTATAGACGGCGCAGACTGGAACTTCGACGAACTCTTGCACGATTTACTCGCCATGGAATCCCAGGCAGCAACCACCAAGACAACAAGGTCTCGACTGAGTTCTCGCCAGAACAAGCGCATCTACTACTCCGGTTTTACGGGCACGGTAATCCTAAAGAACATTTCCGAAACAGCGAGAGTGCTCCTTTCGATAGGGGAAATGGTCGGAGTCGGCAAGAACACCACCTTTGGCGGCGGGCGATACGCGATTACCGTATAGAAAAAAGTTTACAGCTGATTTTTTGCGTTTTTTCGCGAAAAATGATGTATATTTAGGGTATTGGGGCCCAGACCCGCGAGTTTGAGCAGTATATTCTAAGCACCGGCAAAAACGCAATCAGGCTACTTCGTTGAATATCAACGAGTTAGAGAAAAATCCTTCGGAAAAAGTCGATTCGAAGGTAGTGCTCAAAAAGTCTGGCAGAAAAACGCCCTCTGGAACCCTTGATTTATAAGGCCTCGGCGATGCCACCCCTCCGAAAGCACTCCACGATATACAGTGGATTAAGACCCATAATCGTCTGTAAGTGCGAAGCAGTCAATGGCACTCCGAAAGCACTCCACGATATACAGTGGATTAAGACTGCGATTACCCGACGCAAAAACATAAGACGCTTGTTCCTCCGAAAGCACTCCACGATATACAGTGGATTAAGACTCCACGCGGTGTGGGTACGTGAAGAGCGTTGCGTGGCTCCGAAAGCACTCCACGATATACAGTGGATTAAGACAACTTGGACAAGTCGCGAGCCTTCTTGACCATATAGGCTCCAAAAGCACTCCACGACATACAGTGGATTAAGACTGCACAACCACGGAACCATCGTCGCAAGTCTTGGCTCCAAAAGCACTCCACGATATACAGTGGATTAAGACCCCTCTTAAGGGCTTCTGTCAGCTTCCGTTCGATCTCCGAAAGCACTCCACGATATACAGTGGATTAAGACTTGAGTCTTGAAAGGATAGCCTCCGTGATTTGCTCTCCGAAAGCACTCCACGATATACAGTGGATTAAGACTCCCGAACCCACGCACTGAACGGCGTCATCGCTCGGTGCTCCGAAAGCACTCCACGATATACAGTGGATTAAGACGCAAGTCTACGATTACTTCTGTAGTGACAACACTGACTCCGAAAGCACTCCACGATATACAGTGGATTAAGACTTTTAATTCTTCTCTATTGTTTATTGTTTTGAGCTCCAAAAGCACTCCACGATAAACCACGAACCCCATTTGCGTTTTTGCTGACAAATTTTAGGCTCCGCTTCGGCGGGGCCTTTTGTGTTTTGTACTACATATAAAAACGTATTTCTGTATACGATTTTGTATATACATCCATCAACGCATATAGTCCTAATTCTCCACCCTGCGATTTTTGCCTGAAAATCGCATTTTCCTTTTGGCACGGGTTTTGCAAATAGCTGTATGTCCGGGAAACTCCCGGACAAAACAACAACCCTCAACAAAGGAGAACAACCATGATTCCAATACTCCCCATCCTCGCCGGAATCGCATCCGCAACAACCATCATCAAAAACATCCGCGACATATAAAAAAGGAGGCCATCTATGGCAATCGCCTTCCTCGCCACAATCATCGGATTCCTCGTCATCGCCCACCAATCCTAACCCATCCCCTAACCCAAAGGAGGCTCGCCATGTCCTTCATCCCCGAATATAACGACACCGTCTTCAGCGAAATCTAATCGCCCAACCTCCATCAACCATACATAAAATCTTTCGCGGTAGCCCCGCCCGCAAAAGATTTTCTTTACCATAAGGGACTTTCAACTATGAACCTCTACATCACAGAACAAGGAACAAGCATCCGCAAACAAGGCAACCACCTCCGCCTCACAAAAGCAGACAAACTCGTCGGAGACTACCTGATTTCAGAAATATCCTCGGTAAACATCATGGGCGCAGCATCCATCAGCAGCGACGCAATGGCATCGCTCAACGACGCCGGAGCAAGCGTAGCCTTCCTTGACCGCGGCGGACGATTCAAAGGCAAATACACCTCGCAATCCGCCAAGAACGTTTATCTAAGACTCGCCCAATACGACGCTTTCCGTAATCGTCACGAATCCTTCGAAATTGCAAGGGGCTTCGTCGTATCAAAAATAGAAAGCGGAATCGCGCTGCTGAACGCCTGCGACAAGAATCCGCACAACCCCTTCCGCTTTGACGCACGCCCCGCAATGCAAAAGTCGCTCCAGTCTGCAATGGACTGCTCCGGCACCGACAAAAATACGCTCCGCGGAATCGAAGGCAACGCCGCCAAAATCTATTTTTCAAGTTACGCACAATGCCTTATGAATGGCATCCGCTTCCCCGGACGAAAATTTCACCCCTGCACCGATCCCGTAAACGCACTGTTATCACTCGGCTACGCATTTACCGCAAAACGCATCGAAGCCTTGCTCGAGACCTATGGATTCGACCCCGCCATCGGATTCCTGCATGAACCCGAATACGGCAGGGCATCTCTTGCCTGCGACATGCTCGAAGAGTTCCGCCACCCGCTTGTCGATAGACTCGTCCTTAAAATACTCAATAGAAAATTCATTGGCACAACAGACTTTGTACGCAAGGGCGACTCGGACGACAGCCCGCTACAACTGACCCGCGAGGGAATGGCCGCGTTCATCCGCCACTACGAGGAATTCTGCGATTCGCCGAACCGCGTGGTACCAGACAACGAAGGCGCATCCTGGAACAGCCTAATGCGTTTGCGCGTAGAAGCTTTGCGCCGCCGCCTACTCAAGAAAAAACAAAACACAGTGGGCATCACAACTCAGGAGGCCGCATGAAATACGTGGTGGCATTTGACATTTCTAACGGCAAGAAACGGAAAGCCGCTGCCAAAGCCTGTGCAAAATGGGGATTCCGCGTGCAAAGATCAGTCTTTGAAATCTTTATGGATTCTTCAAAAGTGGAGGATTTTTCAGAGCAGCTTCTCGGGATAATCAACCCTGATCATGACACGGTTCGTTTGTATCCTCTCGACAGTGACAACGACCAAAACATCGTGATTATCGGCACGGGCAAGCCGGTTCGGAAACTTTCTTACGCAATTATATAGATCAAGCCGTTTTTGGTGGTTTTTCGCGGAAAATGATGTATATTTGGGGTATTGGGCCCAAACCCGCGAGTTTGAGCAGTATATTTGAGACACCGGCATCATCGGCTACTCCATCATCCAAAAAAATCCGCGACATCTAACCCTTACCCAAAGGAGGCTTGCCATGTCCATCATCCCCGAATACTCCGACACCGCTATCATCGACTAAACGCCATCCCGCCAACCCACAGCCTTCATTTTTACCTCCTGAACACAAATCCCCGGTGCAACGCGCGTCGGGGATTTTTTCGTTGTTTTGGGTGGGACGGCGCGACTTTTTACTTATTCGCGAATCCATATTGCAAAAAAGGGGCAATTATACTATATTGATTTAGAATGCGAAATTTTTCGCATTGATTTTTTTCGCACAGGGAGCATCATGAACCCGTTCAAATTCGGAACCATCGTAGAAGACGAATATTTCACGGATCGCGTGAACGAACTTGCGCAGATTAAGGAATTACTGAACAGCGAGAACCATCTCGTGCTAATATCCCCGCGCAGATTCGGCAAGAGCAGCCTGGTAGCAAGGGCGCTTCGGCAGATTGGCCGTCCGTCCATAACTATTGACTTCATGAAAGTCCTGAATGTGGAAGATTTGGCTTCCCAAATTTTACGCCAGGTGTTCCAGATACACAAATTCGAAAAGATCAAGCACCTTATGAAGCTTTTCCGCGTCGTGCCCACGCTCTCCTTCAATCCGGTGACCGAAGGTATGGATGTGAGCTTCGTTCCCTCGGTAGGAAAACCGTCCGCCATGTTGGAAGATTCCCTGGACTTATTGGAAAAGGTGTCTTCTGCAAAGAACCGACTTATCGTGGTGTTCGATGAATTCCAGGAAGTGAATTCCATAGACAAAACCCTGGCGAAGCAGCTGCGGGCCATCATGCAACGGCAGAAGGGATTGAATTACGTGTTTATGGGTAGCCAGGAATCCATGATGGAGGAAATATTCGAAAAGAAAAAGTCCCCATTTTTCCATTTTGGCGAACGCATGAACCTGAAGAAAATTCCTTACGAGGATTTCTATTCCTATATAGAAAGCCGCCTGCCAAATATGCCAGCAGAGCGAAAGGCTGCCATCACAGAAGAAATTTTGAAATTCACAGATGTGCACCCTTATTACACGCAACAGCTTTCGGCCGCAGTCTATAACGCAATCGAGTACAGCAAGGTCAAGGAGAATCCTGTGGCCCACGCCATAAAGAGGCAGGTGGAAGAGCATTCCCTAGATTACGAGCGACTCTGGGCGAACATGAACCGCACCGACCGCAAGGTGATGCTCGCGCTAGCCAATAGGCGCAACCCCATGACCGATAGATCGATGGCCCCCAGTACTTTGTTCAGCGCCATCAAACGTCTGCTGAAACAGGGGTACGTCATCAAGACCACCGGTTATGAGCTCGAAGACCCATTCTTTGGTGAATGGATTTTAGGGAACTAAAAAATGGGGGCTCCGCTTCGGCGGGGCCTTTTGTGTTTTGTACGGCATATAAAAATGTATTTCTGTATACATTTTCGTATACGCATTCATCAACATTTTCAGCCCTGTTTTTCCACCCTGCGATTTTTGCTTAAAAAACAGCATTTTCCTTTTGGCACGGGTTTTGCATATAGCTGTATGTTCGAGAAAATCTCGGACAACAAACCCTTAACCAAGGAGAATCACTATGCTCCCACTACAACTCCTCATCACCAGCGTCACCACCATCTACAACATCGTCGAATACATCAACAGCAACAAATAACCCACCACACCCTAACCAAAAGAAACCTCGCTATATGCGAAACCGAACTCGAATTCCTCGCCAAATACTGCTAAACCCACAGCTTTCATATTTACCTCCTGAAAACAAATCCCCGGCGCCACGCGTATCGGGGATTTTTCGTTGTTTCGGGTGAAATTATGTGATTTTTCGCGAAAAATGATGTATATTTGGGGTATTAGGGCCCAGACCCGCGAGTTTGAGCAGTATATTCTAAGCACCGGCAAAAAGGCAATCAGGCTACTTCGTTGAATATCAACGAGTTATAAGAAAATCCTCCGAAAAAAAGTCGATTCGAAGGTAGTGCTCAAAAAGTCTGGCAGAAAAACGCCCTCTGGAACCCTTGATTTATAAGGCCCCGGCGATGCCACCCTCCGAAAGCACTCCACGATATACAGTGGATTAAGACTTCTGAAAGTTGTTTAAGTAGTCTTAACCTGTATCTCCGAAAGCACTCCACGATATACAGTGGATTAAGACCATACTTCACAGCAAAAGTATTGTACTTGTCTTTGCTCCGAAAGCACTCCACGATATACAGTGGATTAAGACCCAAAAGCCTATAGTATGCCTTGTCCGTATTTCGTACCTCCGAAAGCACTCCACGATATACAGTGGATTAAGACTTTTTTGCTCATATGAGAAAGGATTTTGAGAGTCTCTCCGAAAGCACTCCACGATATACAGTGGATTAAGACATCTCTGCGAAGATCTCTGATAACGGAGTTTCTCCTCCGAAAGCACTCCACGATATACAGTGGATTAAGACGGAACTAAACGTTCCTTAGCATCCCTCTTCGCCTCCGAAAGCATTCCACGATAAACCACGAACCCCATTTGCGTTTTTGCTGACAAATTTTAGGCTCCGCTTCGGCGGGGCCTTTTGTGTTTTTGTACTACATATAAAAATGTATTTCTGTATACGATTTTGTATATACATCCATCAACGCATATAGTCCTACTTCTCTACCCTGCGATTTTCGCTTAAAAAGCACATTTTCCTTTTGGCACGGGTTTTGCATATAGCTGTATGTCCGGGAAACTCCCTGGCAAAACAACAACCCTCAATAAAGGAGACTCACTATGATCCCATTACCACTCATCATCAGCGGCGTCACCACCATCTACAACATCGTCGAATACATCAACAGCAACAAATAACCCTCCATCCCTAACCCAAAGGAGGCCCGCCATGCCCATCATCCCCGAATACTCCGACACCGCCGTCATCGACTAACTGCCATCTAGCTAGTCGTCCCTTAAAATCCCGCCCAGCCCGCATAACTATTGGGAAAAACTGATTTCTACCCTGTGAAAATATTGCAAGGTTTTCTAAAATATGATTGAAAACCTTGCAATTTTTTATGTACAGACCGCCAAAATCCCACGCACAGACAAGCCTTTTCTGTTCCCTTGAGGAGCAGTTGAACCACAAGCATTCCCTCTACGTTCTCGCGAACAAGATTGACTGGAACAAGTTCGAGACCGAGTTTTCGAAACGGTTTGACGACAAAATGGGTGCGCCGAACAAGCCGATCCGTCTCATGACCGGGCTCATCATCCTGAAGCACATCCGCAACGTATCGGACGAGTCCGTCGTGGAGCAGTTTCAGGAAAACGCCTATTACCAGTATTTTTGCGGAGAACGGTTCTTCTCGACGGAGCAACCCTGCGACCCGAGCGAACTTGTTCACTTCCGGCACATGATTGGCGAAGCGGGCATGGACATGATCCTCAAGGAAAGTATCCTCGTCAACGATGACCACGATAAACAAGGACCGACAGGATGCGGCACGGTCTTTCTTGACACGACCGTGCAGGAAAAGAACATCACGTTCCCTACAGACGCCAAACTTGCGAACAAGATAATAGAACAGGTACAGAGGATCGTGGAAGAGCATGATCTTCCGCAAAGACAGTCCTACAAGAGAACCTTGAAGAAGGTCCATCGTGACCAGCGTTTCCGCAATCACCCGAAGAACGGCAAGAAGGCTCACAAGGCAGATCGCAGGCTGAAGACAATCGCGGGACGGCTCGTCCGTGAATTAGAGCGAAATCTCGCCAGCAAGAACTTGTTGAACACGTACAAAGAAAAAATCGAGCTTTTCAAAAAAGTTCTGGCACAGAAGAAATGCGACAAGGACAAGGTCTATTCGCTTCACGAACCCGAAGTAAAATGCATCGGCAAGGGCAAGGAACACAAGAAATACGAGTTCGGCAACAAGGTGTCAATCGCCCGGAGCTACAGCGGCATCATTGTCGGCGCGGTCTCGTTCCGGGACGAGTATGACGGACATACGATAGACGATACGCTTGACCATGTTGAACAAATGCTTGGATTCAGGCCGAGCCAGGCCGCATGCGACCGAGGCTACCGCGGACAAAAGGAATCCGGAACGACAAAGATCGTGATACCGGACGTCCCGAAGAAAAACGCGACTTACTACCAGAAGGAAAAGGCTCACAAGCTTTTTTGCAAGAGGGCAGGCATCGAGCCTATCAACGGCCACCTGAAAAGCGACCACCGTATGGGTAGAAATTTCTACAAGGGAATCTTTGGCGACATGCTCAATGCAAAGCTTGCAGCAGCGGCGTTCAACTTCAAGAGGGCCATGAGGCGCTTTTTTGTCCTGTTGGAATGGCTATACTGTTGCTTCCTTTGCCGGGAAGGGGTGAATAAAAACGGCGAACCTCCTTATCCTGCGCTCGCGAAGTGACTTTTTAAGGGTCAACTAGCTAGCCCCACAGCCTTCATATATACCTCCTGAACACAAATCCCCGGTGCAACGCGCATCGGGGATTTTTCGCAGATTCCACAAGGGTGTGTATTTTACGGAAAATCACGGAACCTTACATGCCTAAACTGGTGCGTCATCGCAACGCTTCCGTCTACAGCATGTCTTTCCGTTGCAATACGCTCCGTTGTGCTGTAAACGCACCGGACGCCATGGGCGCGGCACCACTGGAGTACGCCCACCGTTGCGCCCCATTCTCCTTGCGCCCAGACAACATCGTCCTTTGAAGCGACTTGCCCAAGCCAGTCCAAAACGGGTTGAACAAACGCTACCACAGAATCCGTTTCAGGAGGAACCTCGCCCCATCTTTTTTTTAGGGATTCCGGCAAATCGACACACTCTACAACGCCGAGCATCCGCTTGGCATCGTTTATCTGCATTTCGGTAGCAGTATGATTTGTCACATTGAAAATTTTTGCCATTACGCCTTGCTCCGGCGACGGTCCATTTTTTGGTAGTTGCTGTAACCGAGCAGCTTTGCCGCCTTGGTCTTTTCTCCGTTACATTGCGCAATTGCTTTGTCTATAAAGTTTGCGCGAATTTCGTCCAGTTTCGCCTCCAAATCAAAAGGCAGCAAAACAGGGCCTTTGGGTAAATCAAAATCTTGCGTTTCCGTATTTACGCGGTCGGGGCTATCGATAAAGCTCTCATCAAACAAGTCCGAAAACTTGATGCACGTTCCTCCGCAAGTAATTTTTGTAACTGCAGCGCGGTATATGCGGTTTTCGAGTTCACGGAAGTTGCCAGGCCAGCTATAACCGCTTTTGGCATTGTCGTTGTAAAAATTACTATCGATTTTCATTTTAGTAAGTTGTTCCGCAACGACTTCGCTGGAGTCCGCCTGCATTTCCTTAAACTTGTCCAAAAAATTGTTCGCATTTTGCAAGCAATCCTTTGGGCGGATTCTTAAAGGCGGAACATGTACATGAAACTTGTTGATTCGGTTGAACAAGTCTTCACGGAATCGACCTTCGTTAATTTCTTTGCGCAAGTCCTTGTTGGTCGCACA
This sequence comes from Hallerella succinigenes, assembly GCF_002797675.1. Taxonomy (NCBI): domain Bacteria; kingdom Pseudomonadati; phylum Fibrobacterota; class Fibrobacteria; order Fibrobacterales; family Fibrobacteraceae; genus Hallerella; species Hallerella succinigenes. The sequence goes on from NZ_PGEX01000001.1 coordinate 10,941, forward strand.
AATGACCTTAGGCGGATCCTGCAGCTTAATTGGTTCATCGGTTCCTAACGGTTGAATTTCGTTGTCCTGAAAGAAACGGAGCAGCAAGGCTTGAGCCGATAACGGGAGGTCCCCGATTTCATCCAAGAACAGGCAGCCCTTCTCGCCGGCAGCTTTAATTTTCCCTTCTCGGTTTGATTCCGCTCCAGAAAAAGCACCTCTTTTGTGTCCAAACAGTTCACTAGCTATCAGGTTTTCTGAAAATGCAGAGCAGTTCACGTTGAGCATTTCCTTGGAGCGATTTCTTTTGGTCCTGATTGAATTCACGCCCCACATCAACTGGGCATATCCGGTCTTGCCACAACCATTGTCTCCCGTAATCAGAACTGGCTGGCTTCCGCTCATCTTTGCAATGACATAAGCCTCCCTGAAACATTTCAATGAAGGTTCATCCAAGCAATCAAGCTTATTGTATTGCTGCGCCAACTCTTGGCAGCTCTCTTGCGATGCTATCGCAGGAAACAAATCGTATTTCACAGCACTAACCTCTTATAAAAGTTTCAGGGCCAAATAAGACCAAAGTTCTGCCGAAGTTTTGTCCAATGTATTTGGGTCGATCCATTGCGGCGAACCGATTTCGGAATCAAAAACTAGCACCGAATCGTCAACCAGCAGCGAGAACACGACTCCCGTATGCACATGGCCCACTTCGGTCTGTTCTTCGTTGATAAGCCCAAGCAGTTTCAGGGATTCAGGATCGATGTCGGCACCAATTTCTTCCTTGATTTCGCGACAAACCCCAGCAATTAACGTGTCGAACAAGGTATCTTTCCTGTCGCCGTCATTCACGTGGCCTCCGATGCCCAGCGAAAGTTTCTGAGCCAGACGCTTCTCGGAACCGCATCGGCGGTAACTCAACAATTTGCCTTCTGCATTTTGCACAAGCACATACGGAATCAGTTGCTTTTTCGTGGAGTCGTTTTCAGCTTCTGCACGGGGCACAAAATGGTATGGAAATTTGTTCAGCGTTGCAACCGACAACGGAAAAAATTCTTTGGTCAAGTCAAAGAAATTTTCCAAATCCGAACGACAGACATATACAATATTCTCATTCTTCATAAATGCACCCTTTTTCAATTTTCACGATGTTGTCGTCAAGCCAGTCTTTCACTTTCAGGTTCATTTCGTTCAGCAGCTTCATTTTTTCTCTATACGGCAAGAAAGCCATTTCGAACGAATTATATAAAAGCGAAAGAATGTCCCAAAGAGAAAGCCCTCCACGGGTCAGTCGCGCAGCCTTCAAAAGCTCATTGGTTATGTTGGTCCGCGACATACCGGGATCGTCCGTATTGACGGTCACTCGGATTTTTTCATCCATGTATTTGCGCAACGGGTAGTCGGGTAGATTCTGGTCTGGATAATAGTTGTCCTTAAAGCCTACAATCTGGTAGTTGCTCGATGGACACATTTCGACACCTATTCGACGGTCCCTGAATTTGGGCAACAAGTCACCGTCGCGTTCTACAAGCGTAAGCCCGTGTCCAATACGTTCCGCATTCAGGCAATAGACCGCTTCCCAGATATTTTCGGCAGGCATCGTTTCGCCGGCATGGACCGTTACATTTTTGCAGTCCATTAAAATCCGTTGGAATTTACCGCGTAATTTTTCAGGTCTTCTTTTGCTCTCGTTACCTGCAACGTCGAACCCACGGAAATATCTCTTGAATGCTTCGCCACAATCTATGTCTTGTTCCAGGTTTCGGTACAATTCTATCGCGGCATCTATATCTTTTAGCTTGCCATGCCTTGACGCAATAAAAATCATCGAAGACCTTATGCCCATTTTGATTTCGGCACGCGTCATCTCATCAAGAATGGTTCGTACAACATCTCTAGGAGCAAATATATCGGTCTTGTAATTGATGGGCGAACAGCGGATTTCTAGATATTTTAGGTTATTATCTTGCACATTCCTATAAAGAATCTGAAGGACTTTGCGTAAAGTCTTTTCGTGTTTCAGCAAGCCCGAACCCTGCAGGTCGCCCAAAGATTCATACGGCGTCAAATCCAAAACTGTTTCGCCATTTTTCACAGTTTGCGCAATTCCAACGAATTGCTGTTCAACGCGCAAATCCTTACCACCATTGCGTTCTTGACCGTAGATAATTTCGTCCAACTTTTCAGGAGCATTTTTGGACTGCAACACATAGGCGGCAACGACAGACAATTCTGACACGTTCAATTTTTTAGCAAGTCGGCGTCGCCAATTCTTCCAACTTTCGCCGGGGCCAGGGCCTTTCAAGTCCCAATTCTTGAATTTCGGATTTTGCCTTCGTTCGTCGCGAAGTTCATCTTCAATTGCACCTGCAACCTCGATGATTTCCTTTGGCGAAAGTACGCCGCCCAAGTGGCAATGCAAATCTGCCTTTGGCAAAGTCTTTAGCAGTTTAAGTTCCTTGCTTCGCAGGTCTTGATGAACGCCAATTTTAAAATCCTTGAGGCTTTGCTGCGCATTCGAGGACAGCGTATATACAATCGGGAAGTTGTCGTAAGAATATTGGTTACTGCTCCAGTAAGACGAATAGAAATGCCTGGCCGCTTCGCGCTTTTCTTCGACCTTTTTTAGGAACGGTTCGACGCCCTCCGGGTTTTCGAACAGGAATGTCGTTTCGTCCAGGGCTTCGCAACATCGATTCCCTGCAAACATGTCATATTGCTTTGCAGCTTCGCCACCATACCAATCGTTGAACAGGTCACTCGCCGGGAAAGGTTTCAATTCTACAGGGAAAATGGATTTCTTTTCAGCTTCGTTTAAACAAATCTTTGAACCATCTAAAGTAATCTTCGGATTAGCAGATGCCGTCACATGCATCATCATGTCACAGCCAAAACAGTAGGCCGCATCTTGGATATCGGCGCTCATCGTCTTGCGGCCGCAGGCAAGCGATACGACGCGCTTGCCGCCGTTCGCATATAGCTTAGAGGTAAAAAGCACCTGCAAGGCAAGATTGTGGAACTTATCTACTGATTCCTTGCTGTCGATGTCATTGACGCCTTTCAGCACAAATATGCGAATAGCCAGCTTGCTTGCAGGAGCGTATGAATTACACCATTCAGCAATACGCTCTCGCATTTCTGAAAGAGACATCGATCTAGGATCCTTAGGGTCTTTTTCCTGGTCTGTAGAAATTAGCCACAGTTCGTCTATCGTCTGGCCTTGCAGCACCTTTTTAGCACTTTCGCGAAAACCCTGCACCGATTCTTCTGGAACATTTCCATAAAAGTCCATGCCACCTTCTTCATAGAAGAAGGCTCCCACCGTTTCTGGAATAATTTCCCAACTTAAACCAAGCGTGCTAATGAGGATATTTTTGGGCATAATTTATCTTAATTCATTTAATGCAACGCATTTCCAAGACATTCAACAACTACGCCATTTCCTTTTTCATTACAGAACAGACGCATGGCGCTGCCGTCGGCCCAGGCATCGCATTCATTACTCCAAGGATGGTTACCCTTCACAAGCTTGTAATCAAGCCGGCGAATATTCTTTACCTTTCCGCTCAAAAAGAACGCACACAAATCATCAATACGTTCATTGACGATTTTTTTTCGGAATGCATCCAGCCCTTCTACTGACTTGCGAAACTTTTCACCCTCTCGGACTAAATCGCATACAAATGTATGAACTTTCTCCCCGTACAGTTCTTGCTTTGCGCTTTCCCAGGCGATTTGCCCCCACGGGGTAAACTGGCCGTTTCGCACCCACAAGGAATTGAGCCGTTCCGGATTCTTTGGCGGAATTCCCAGAGAAACGCGACGATAGTCATTGAAGTTCTGGCGGATCGTTTCGATTTCTTCCCAGCGCACGGGGAGGTGCGGCATCGAGAGGATTTCGCTGTGACCTTCGAACAGGTAAATCGTTTCGTCGGCAAGGAACTGTCCAAGAATTTGCATAAAACCGGAGACCGACTTGAATCCGCCCGCCACATTGAATACATACTTTTCGTTGGAACTTCTCTGTTCAGGAGAAGGAATGTTGGCAAACGCCCATTCCGCAAGCGAGGCAAGCCCCTTTTCGAAATTTTCGAGCGAAGATGTTGAAAGAGAATCGATCTTCTGAAGTTGCACACTCATGTAGCCGTGGTGCGTGAGCCATTCTTCGACAAGCGAAGCGGCATTTGCTCCAAGAACAGTGTCTGTGTGCAACAAGAAGCACAAGCATTCCGATGCGGGGATCTTGTTCTTTTCTTGCCAGCTGAGCAGGCTGTTCAGTTCTGCCGATTTCGCGCGGGCATCGGCAATAGAGTAATTCTGCCATTCTTCTATCAACGAATCGTAATGCGCATCGATTTTTTCTTTTGCTCCCGGCAAAAGTTCATCTTCGTTGCGGGCATTGCTATTCTTGATAATCAAGTCATTCAGTTCCGGATCCTTACGGGCAGGATTCGTAAACGTACTCGTACCACAGGTAGTATAGATAAAGTATTGCATAGTTGTCAGCAGCACTCCTTAACGACTCGCTCTGTTCAATACAGAAAAATTAAAACTAGGATGCGGGACATGGTGTTAATAACTGTATTTATCCTTACGAAGTTCTTTTGCTCGTTTTAGACTTTCAGCATTTGAACTGGTATTGGGGCCATGATTGTCAAAAACACGCCCTGTCAAATCAGACGGATGTGGAGGATCTTCATCCCCATCACTTTCTAAATCGTAGCAATACAACAGCTGATTATCTGCAGTAATATCAGGCAATTTCTGATACCATCGTCCTGCTTGCGTATGATTCATAAACCATTGAAGTCCACTACGCTGAACAGAATTTCTGCTACTGACCTTTATTGCACGAGGATACCGCATCATCGTCACAGGTTCCTGTGACTTTTTATACCATTCAACACGTCCTGTAATCGTTTCTATCGGAGCGATAGCATTCAAATCAATTGAATCACCATTTTCATCGAAGGCATCCATCTGAGTCACCTTGCAGTGTCCTAAACCAAGCGGTTTTCCACCGCCCAATTTCCAATCAACCTTGCATGCAGTCACTAGCAACGACAATTCTTTTTCAGACAAAGCACGGAAACTTATTTTCAATCGTCCCTTTTGTCCAGACTTCAGCAAATCAACAGTCTTGACAATAGACTGTTCACCAAATGGTTTCATACGTTTGCATTGTTCGTCAAAAACGCCCTGAATATCGTAGAGCCAAGGTTGTTCTCCATCAGCAGCATTTCGATAAACTTTGTAACCATTCAGCCCTTTTTCCGTTCTATAAAACGCAATGCATCCAGGATGAGGCTGTGCTAACGGAGCCAGTTGAATAGCTTCATCGAGGCCACCCACAGCAGCCCCTTCAAATACAAGATTATGGCAACGCACCCGTGACGCAAACGAAATGCCATCCTTATTTTCACTAACCATGCCGAACACGTCCGTAACCATATCAACTTTATTGTCAGAGTTCATTGAATCCGGCCACAAATACTTCGGTAAAATAGAATCCATTCTATGACTTGAATCACCACCTCGACCCCAACGAGCCCACTGAAGTGATTTCGCCGAAGCATCGTCACCTAGCTCAAGCCACACCAAGTCACCACCAAACAGATTTGGGTGAACCCCATTGCGATTCTGCCCTAGATAATCCCCCCACTTTTTAGCAACAACAGTTTCGGGATCGGAATCGTTTTTGAGGAACATGGCTTCCATTCCTCTTGTTTTCAAATCAAAACGATTTTTGTACCAATTACATTCAACATAATATCGAGAATGCTTTCTATCACACTGCTTACTGACAGAAGTGATATTCATCGGCGAATCAATCCAAATTTCTCTATTATTCCTATCATTCAAGTTAATACCAGCTTGCATCGCCAATTTTCGCAAAGCGTCACCATTCACCTTGGGAAATAAAGGTTCGCCCTCAGCATTTTTCACCTTTGTCAAGTTCGCCGCAACACGTGGACCACTTAATTTCAATTTCCACGGAGTTTCCGAAGACCTTTTCTGCGCCAATTTGGTCAAATCTTCATTAACATACAAATACTTGACCTCTTTATCTTTTTGAGGTCTGAAATCATCTATTTCCAAATTGTTATCCCGAAACAACTCACTCAGAGCCCCCAGTGAAACCATTTTCGTTATTCCACGCTGGATTTTTCCATCGTGAGAAGAATCTCCCGATTCCACCACTTCAGCAAGTTCCGTTTTCTTGGCGCCATTTTTGCCCAAAACATTCATCGACAAGTCTCGTCTCTGGCATAGCCACATATCCTTGTCCATATAGCCAAGCGTTCCACCACTCAGAATGGTCATCAACGTCCGCAGACTACCGCGAACAGAAGTTGCAGGGACAACGACATCATTACCTATCTTTAACGCCTTATACTTAAAGTGTTTTCCTTCTTCTTTCTTGTTTTCGGAATCCATTGAAAGAAGTGGCGAAGCAGTTTCAACAGTCAGGTTCAAAACACCCGTATAACGCTTTTCGGTCGTGTTTTCATCCACCGTCAAAAACGAAGGATTATGGCGCTCTGGAGATTTATCCGGGAATGGGATAAATGTGTATGGATTATAAAACTCACTACCATAAGTCCTTACAGACTCATCTGTTTGCTTAAATTTTTCCTCTCGAGGGCGACGTTCTTGCGGGCGAGCATTCCAGCCCGAACCACGTTGGTCATTATTCCGAAAACCTCCTAAGCGATCATACTGAGAACGACGTTCATTTCTATCTCTAGGCGGATTATTAGCTTTAGATGTTTCGGCATTTTTTCCAGCACGATTCATTATCTTGTTCATGTTCAGCTTTGATAAATCACGCATAATTACACCTCCGCCTTTTGCACACCGAGTTCTGCAATATCAGACTCGATTTTATTTTTCAGTTCATCCCAGTTTTCAATTTCAAGCAAGCCACTTGCCTTGCTACTGCCGATAGAGATAATGCCCAAATGGATTGCAAGTAGCGTTTTTTTGAGCCATTCAAGTTCCTTAGCATTCGGAGCAACCACTGAAACATTCATTTCAAAAGCACAATTTCCGACTAGCACCTTACTAAAAAACAATGCCCCCTGCACTGTGCCACCCGAGAAACGGTCAACCGCAACGTGTGCGCGACTTTGCTCGCAATTTTCCTTCGGATTGGACAAGCAGTAAGCATCAGTGAAGTGAATTCGTCCACGTTTTTTTAGTGTACCGAACAAATCCAGAATCGGTTCTTCACCGGCACCATCTTTTACAGCAAGGCGGGTCATCCACGAACGGATTACACCCCTAAAGGACGAACCCGGAATTCGCCATTTCTTTGTGCCGTTGGCTTCGTAGACATATTGCGGAGCACAGGTATCGCCATCCAGGTTTTTACCATAGCCCACAGAAATGTCTTCACCACGAGGGATTTTGAACATTACTTTATAGTTCTTTACGAACTGCGTTGATTCGGCGCCAAAAGAAACAGGAGCGCATCCAGAAAGATTTGGTTCCAAACCACTTCGGTCTGCATAGCGGACATCCTGCCACTTGGCAAAGCCATCTACCGTGGAACAATCAAACGCATAACATTTAACATCGCTTGCATCCATACGGCCAATACCACGATTACGGTTACCGCCTAACAGCAGTGTTGTCGCAAAGACACCTTCCAACGCACGCAAAATATTTTCAGCAGGTTGTTCATCTCGGGGAATTACATATATCAGCAACTGACCTTTCGTCTGTGGTGGCAACATTTCAACACCAAACAAAGCAGTATCAGCAACCGAGCCTGTCTTGCGATCCACCTGATTGTGCATTCTTGTTTCCGGAGTCTGTTCTCCCGCATTGAGAACCACATCCGCCACAACAATCTGCGAAACCTTAAAATCATTCTTGCCTTCAAGTTTGTCGCCAAACCAGAAACAAATTGATTTATCAGGCACACCTGCTTCTCGTAAACCATTACGCAATACGCCTGCAAGCGAGGTTCCGCGAAGTACCGGCAAGCCCTCACCATTACGAGCAATCTCTATCGCATTTGCCCCACGACTTTCACCAGCCGCAAGGCCCTCGGGAAATTTAACGACACCAGAAATCCTATAATACTTGCCCATATTCTATTCCTCCGCGACTCTGAGATCATGCCAAACATTCAAAGCTGCCTTGACATAGGCCGAATCCTTTTCCAGAAGCGTTTCAATATCTTCCATCACAAACTTCCAACGGTCCCAAATGTTATCAGGTCGATGCAACTGCTTGTCGAAATACGCTTTTACCTCGACTTTATCAGCAGTTTTGTCTGCCGCAATTCGGCAAATCAATTGCGAAATCTGGCTTGCACTCAGCGGATTGCCGCTTCGCTGCGATGTTTTCCACAAGAGCCAGCCTTCCTTAGCAGCATCATTCGCTGATGCAACCGTTTTCTTTTCCGGATTCGGAATGTAACGGCTCTTCGCAATACTGGGGTGCGGAAGAACAGCACCAAAGCCGCGTTCCTTGCCGCCACCGATTCCCTTCAAAAATTTTTCACACAGGTTGTCAGGAATTTGCCTTAGGCTAAACACGGAACCCGGAGCAATCACCCTTTCAGCCTTTTGCAGACCGTTTTTATGACGGTTCCAACCGAAAAGGATACGAATAGAAGCAGAAGCCTTTTCAACCTCGCCCCAACCGGCACGTTCCACCATAGTTTTCAAAATTTCATCAGCAGATTCTGCGGTAATGTCAGAATCCACAAGAATAGGAGACTGCACGATAAATGCAGGGACTATCTTGTTATCCTTACTGGTCCTCGGCAATTCAACTGGCAAGGAGTCAACTTTTTCAACAAAGAGCTTACCTGTTCCACGAACCGTTCTTGCCTTGCCTATGGACACAACAGGATCCGTTCCAGGATTCTTTTCGTTGCCAAGCACATTTTCAAGCAAGCGGAACGCTTTTTCGGGCATCGCGGCAAAACCGACAAAACGCTTTTCGGCTAAGGATTCTATCGTGTAAAAAGCCCTTTCGTCATCAGAGGCGCCACCGTTTACAACACCATGGGCCGACAAATGGCGGGCCATATCGCCCGAACGCCAAAGAGTGACCTTGTCCGTTCCACAAGCAATCAACACGCCATCTGCCGATTTAATCGGTGCATTCTTGGGACACTTTTCCCATTGAAAAGGTTCTATCATCTCGTCACAGAAATTGTAGGTATCGTTCGCATTGGCGAGCTTACTTATCTTGTGCGAGGCAGACGCCCATACAGAATAGCAACCATCAAATCCAGGAACATTCGGAATAGGAAGCATCGGCCACGTCCTAAAATTTTCAGATTCAAACGCGGCCGTCGCTACAGCCGGATTCAGCGAATTGATCTTGGTCAAAATACAACCCTGTACCGCGCTTGCGGGAATCGCAAAACCAGAAACAATCGTGTTGTTACCTACAATGGGAAGTTCCGGTACGCAAATAGACGAATCGGCAACAAAGGACAGCTTGACAAAAACCGTTTCGTCGTTACCGACCGTGCAGCATTCCGATGAAGACGATTCTTGAACAGCAAAATCGTTCAGTGCGAGTAGTTCACGAAGGACCATTCCCGGAGTTCTCTTTTCGTCCGCAATCGAAACTACACAGGCTCCCGCCCCACGATTGCGTGAGCCGCCCACTTCGAACACGGAAAGCAGAGAATAACGAACAAGCAAATCGACGAATTTCGAATCCACATTCAGATGGACATGCCCGCTGAACTTGCTACCCGCCGAAATAGCCTCGTTGGTACGCAGCGAAGAATCCTTCGCCACGCCGTTCTCGTCTATCGCGGTTCGCGATATCAGCCTAGTGGCAGCTTCGCCGTCCACGCACGCATCGGTCACCGAGAAGAGCGCACCGTTTTCGCGCAGGGCCCCCGGCACACCAAATGCGTCCAGAATTTTTTTCTTCTTGTCATCAGAAACGAACCCGGGCAAATCTTTCACGACTTGACGCATCAGTCCCTTTATGTGCGAAGCCGGAATCACGGGATTTCCGTCGACATTTCTTGCAACGAGACCATCTATCAAATCGGAGCCAAGTCCACTTGAAGTTTCCGCATCAGAAACCAACCGAATCGTATAACTTAAATTCAGCATTATGCAGTCTCCTTTTTCATTCGCACATTTTCTTCGCACAGCTGAATGGCGTCAATCACCGGTGTCGAACGGGTGTCGCCCTCGTCTTTCCAGCACGACCGCCCGCCCAGTTCATAACCCGATTCGGCAAGGTCCTGCGCCAGGTTATGCCTCTTTGCAATGGACGCGACAAACGCCAGACGGTCATAAAAGCCCTTGCGCATTGCTGGCAGCACCTTATGCAACTGAGAACGAGCAATTCCAGCGGCATCGCCTTCCGACTTAGCAGCATACCTGCTCACCAGCGGCTCCACAACGGTTTCATAATCCTTCAGGGTATAGGGCCTTTGAGTCAGCTTAATCGTCATATTCAAATCCTTGTCATGGAACATCAGTTCGCGCTGACGCCTTGCAGCAGGACTATCAATAACGGAGTCTGTTACAAATTCCCAGTCAAGGCAAGGTTCGGCCGGTTTTCCATCAACAGTCGTCTTTCTGCCTCGACTTTTCGCACTCGCCAAAAGCGATTCGGCAAAGTCAATCGCCGTATGCAACGGGAGCGAGACCGGGCAGAACAGGACTCCCGCCGAGATCGTAATTTCGCCACCTGTCGCAGGCCAAGCCTCAGGCGTTTTCTTTGAAAATTCGTTAAACTTCGCAATAACGGTCTTTACAAAAAGCATCGCATACGACACATGGCAAATCACCGAAATATCGTCGCCACCAACAATAATTGGGCGAATCGGCAGAACGACATCCTCGCCCACCAGCGAACCGTCATCGTCCTTTGTTCCTGACCATGCATCAATTACAGCAAGAATACCGGCCTTGGTCGCTTCGCGGGAGCAACAGTCAATCGCCTGACTCATAGTCCGCAACAATGCTGTCATTTTTTCGGGAGCTTCGCCCTTGAGCGATTCCGATTTCTTGCGCAATTGTGACCCCATGTCATTGCCATCCATGCAAATGACCGCCCAACGATTCCTGTTCCCCAAAGCCTTCGCGCCCTTGCGACCATCCTCGTCGTTGGCACCATTCTCAGCAAGAGCACTTACATTATGGAAAAACTGGCCGTCCTTGTAGCGTTCCAAATTCGCCGGCCATTGCATGCTCTTGAGTAAGTCGTTTTCGTACCAGCGGAAAGTCTTTTCTCCGCGCTTATACAGTCGTTTTTTCACAACCCAATGCGTATCGCCATTCGTTACCGGATAAAGGCCGCTCGTCGGGCAGGGCTGCCCCTCCAAGGATTCAGGAATAAACGGATAGACCTCCGTGGCGTTACGGCTTGCCTCCAGATAATCTTCATCTAGCCCAAATCGGATGTCCAGCCCAATCTTGTGAGCTTCTTCCATAATCATCTTTTTCAAGCTATCGCTCACCGCATCGCCATCGCAGGTAAATGTGCCCTTGCCGCCACCGGCATACAACAATTCACAGCCCGCACATTTCAGCGACGGGATCGTCACTCTATCAAACTGGTCGATCAGAGCGCTTCCGCCAATGATATATTTCAGTTTGGGAATCCTGAAAATGAAGGACTGAATTCCTCGGATATCGTAACAAAGGTACATACCATTTCCTTTTTTAATTTACATTCAAAAACATATACTAAAAATACAGAAATGTATACAAACACCTTATTTTTTTCAGAGCTCCACGTTATTCCAACCTGGGATATTCACACAAATGAACATTGAACCCAAAAAGTTCCACTTTCTGAAACCCTGAAAATTTCAATCTGTAGAGAACTTACTGCCAAGAGTATATTTGCTTAAAAAGAATACCCTATGGCAAAATCTGAAACTTTCACATTCGTTTGCGACAAATGCCAAATTGAGACTGAACTGCCTAAATTTCTCGTAAACACAATGCAGACTGTCCTTTCTGTGGGGTCCGGCAGAATCCACCCATTGACGAGGTTCAGAAGAATATCAAATTTTCCATCTACACATTCATCGATGATTACGGCATGGATTTTGTCATCGACACCATTCGAAACATTAAAATTGAAGAAGGCTTTAACCATTCCCCACTCCCCTTTGTGTGCGGCGATTTTGCGATAGAGTCGTACCTTGTCAACTCGGCGTATCCATTTAACATTTAGTAATATACAAAATGTTAAACAAAAAAAATCAACAGGAAATATGAACATAACAAAAACAGTGACCCCACCAGCCTAGCCGGCGGTTTTGAATACATACAAAAAAGACCCGCAGTTGATGTGAACCCCGAAAGTTGGACACAACTTTCGGGGTTTTCATGTACCAGAAACACACAAAAGAAGAATGGGCCAAGGCCTATGAACTTCACAAGGATGGTTACGACTCTCCGTCAATCTCAAGGTTGACAGGTCTGGAACTGTCCGAAATTAAGCGCCATATCCGGCTTTACCGACAGACCGGCTGTTGGCAGACTGAAAGGAAAACGAATGTTCGGTCAACTCCTGCCTTGAGGAGGACTGTCATCGACGCGGTCGTCAAGAAATCTCTATCTTATGCGGAAGTTATCGCCAAGTACAGCATAAGTTTTACCAGCCTGAGTTCCTGGCTGCGGAAATACCGTCATGGCGGATACGAAGAACTGCTAGCTACCAAGCCGAGAGGGAGACCACCCAAGATGAACAAGGCCAAGCCGAAATGGACAACGGGAATGAGCGAGATTGAACGCCTCAGGGAAGAAAATGAGTATCTAAAAGCGGAGAACGCCTACCTAAAAAAATTAAAGGCCCTAGACCAGGAAGAAAGTGCCGAGATGTTCGGTATAGGGCCCAAGTCGTCCGCGAACTGAGCGCCGAGTACGCCCTGAGACATCTCCTGAAGGCTAGCGGGCTGTCCCGCTCCACGTACTACTACAACCTCAAGGATGGCCCCGACCGCTACGCCGTCGTGCGCAAGCGAATCAAGGCCATACACGCCCAGAACAAGGGCCGCTATGGCTACCGCCGCATCGTGGCCCAGCTCCGGAACGAGGGCTATGCCATAAACCACAAGACGGTCTATCGGCTCATGAAGGAAGAAGGCCTGAAGAACGTGCGCAGGCGCTGCAAGTACCGCTCGTACAAGGGCGAGGTCGGCAAGACCGCCCCGAACAGGCTCAAGCGGAACTTCAACACAAAGGCCCCCAACAGGAAATGGACTACCGACGTGACTCAGATAAACATCGGCATGGACAAGTGCTACCTGTCGCCGATACTCGACATGTATAACGGCGAGATAGTCAGCTACGCAATCTCGGACCATCCGGACCTGAAGATGGTAATGGACATGCTGGACAGGGCATATGCGAAGAAGCGTACCTGGAAGCGACTGGTTCTGCACTCGGATTAGGGGTGGCACTACCAGCATGCGATTTACCAGAAATCGCTGAAAGATCATAAAATCATCCAGAGCATGAGCCGTAAGGGCAACTGCCTGGACAATGCCATGATGGAGAACTTCTTTGGAATAATGAAGTCAGAGCTTCTCTACCCGAACACGTTCAGAAACATGGACCACTTCAAACAGGAGCTGAGGAAGTATATCGAATACTACAACAACGACCGGATAAAGCTGCGCCTAAACGGAATGAGTCCGGTACAATACCGGACTCATAACGCTGTTTTATCCTAACTTTAAACTGTCCAACTTTTTGGGTTCAGTTCAAGTGCGGGTCTTTTTCATAATCCTAACCGAGAATTACTTCGCGAACTTTTCGCTGGCCTTCTGCACCTTCGGGTCTGCCTGAGCAGCCTTGATCTTGCGCTTGATGTCTTCTTCAATGCCACGCTTGAGCTTGTTGGCGAGAGCGTCACCAAAACGGTCAGCGAGGGAATCGGAGAACGGTGCCGCTTTCTTCGGAGCCTGGTTAAACTTTCCAGCCGGACGACGACGAGGCTTTCTTGCAGCGGGTTTCTTGCTTTCAGCGGCGGTTGCGGTCTTAATTTCGGTGGTTTCTTTCTGTTCGTTCTCAGCCATTTTTTACCTCGGAAGAAGATGTGTATATAAATTTTCAGCGCCCAATTTAGAAAAAAAAAGTTCATTTTGGGATTATTTGACGTAAAACTGTAGTATAATTCACAAAACGCCCTCCAAAACTTATATTTTACGGACTTTTATACAGACAATCACGTAAGGGATTTTTAGTTTTGCGAAGTGTATAAATCTCTACCAAAGAGGATGAGAATGATGAATAAAAAACTTTTGGCCGCAACGCTTGCCCTTTCATGTGGAATGGCATTTGCGGAAACCGGATTGGAAGGTGGCGCCGATGGTTTGCACCAGCAAAGTGCTAAAACTTTAGGCCAGGGCACGATTTCTGCCGGAATCGGTGCACAGGGCGTTGTCGATTCCAAGGCCTCCGCCTACAATTACACCTACACAACTGACGGTGAGCAAACAGTCGTTGGAAACTTGATTCCATCCATGTCCTTTAACGTCCACGCCGCCATCGGTATTTTGGACTGGTTGGACTTCGGCATCGTACTCCCGGTTCACTATGATGACGTATATCCGGATAACGATGGCGATTTGTACGGCTGGGGTATCGGCGACTTGCAGACCTGGTTAAAAGTGCGTCTGCCGGTGTTTGATACCACCGACATCGTGAATGTCGCTTTTCTCGGCCAGATGTATATTCCTACCGGTGATGACATTTCCGGCATGCGTCCCCGTCACGCTTGGTACGCAAACCCTTATGGCGGAACCAACGCTTACTCTGCAGACGACTGGGCTTTGGAAGCGAGCCTGCTCTTGACTTTGGATTTCAACAAGATGGGCATTCCATTGCGTTGGAATAACAACATCGGTTACGTTGGAACAATTGGTGAAGGTTCTAACACAATGCTCTACGGCACGGGCTTGAACTTTACCGCCATCAAGGCCGCAGACCTGTTCCTCGAATACTGGGGCGAAATGCGCATTGAAAAAACAACCGAAGTCCACTCTCGCGACCCGCTCCGCGACCCGATGTGGATTACTCCGGGTGTGCGTTTCCACCTCGCTCAGGGGGTGGATCTCGCCTTGGGCTTCGATCTGGGTGTAACAGCTTTGATTCCAGAAGAAAAGCTTAAGAATAAATATGTTGTTGTTGAAAAACGTGACAACGGCAAAAGTACCAAGTACGCCGTCGGGGCTCCGATGTACGGCATGTCCGCACTCCTTACCTGGAAGGGCAATCCGTTTAAGGGCGCCAAGGATCAAGATGGTGATGGCGTCGAAGACAACAAGGACCAGTGCGCTCACACTCCGGAAGGCGTGAAAGTTGACGAAAAGGGCTGCCCGCTCGATGAAGACGGCGACAAAATCCCGGACTACCTCGACCAGTGCAAGGGCACTCCGGCTGGTACCGAAGTCGATAGCATCGGCTGTCCGGTCAAGAAGGATACCGCAGCTGCTGATACAGCAAAGCCTGCCGCAGACACCGCCAAGCCTGCTCCGATTGACACCGCAGCTATCTGCGCCGCAATCTCTGACAGCGATAAGGATAACGTCGCAGACGCTCAGGATAAATGCCCGAATACGCCGGCAAGAGCCATCGTCGACAGCACCGGTTGCCCGATCGATAGCGATAAGGACGGCGTTGTAGACGGCCTTGACCAATGTCCAAACAATCCAGCAGGAGCCCTTGTAGACAGCACCGGTTGTCCGGTCGACTCCGATAAGGACGGTGTTCAGGACTATAAGGACAAGTGCCCTAATACTCCGGTAGGTACCAAGGTGGATTCCGTCGGCTGCACTCTCGATAGTGACTTGGACGGTGTGATCGACGCAATTGATCAGTGCCCGAACACGCTCCAGGGCGTGGAAGTGAACGAAGTCGGCTGCCCGATTCGCAAAAAGGAAGACTTGAGCAAGCTCCGCAAGGGCATTCAGTTCAAGCTCAACTCCGCAATCCTCACCAAGAAGAGCTACGGAACCTTGGACGATATCGTCGGACTGATGAATAAGTACGAACAGGCTAAGATCGAAGTTCAGGGTCACACCGATAACAGCGGTAAAGAATCCTACAACCAGAATCTTTCTGAACGCCGCGCTAAGACCGTTGCCGACTACATCATCAAGAAGGGTGTCGCTACAGACCGCGTCCGTGCTGCTGGCTACGGTTCATCCCACCCGGTCGCTGACAACAAGACGAAGGCTGGCCGCGAAGCGAATCGCCGCGTGGAACTCATCCCGTTTCACTAATCCGTCTCGTTCTGTAGAATTTGCAAAAGCCCCATCCCGTGGGGCTTTTGTTGTATATATTTTGAGAGAAAATCCTACGAGGAATTTATGAACGAAGAACGTCGAAAGTTGAGAGATGATGTTTACACACAAATGATGCTCGCCCAGGCGCGCCTGTCGAAAGACGCCAACACGCAGATGGGCGCCGTGCTCGTATCGGGCGATGGTCGCGTTCTCAGCACGGGCTATAACGGTGCCCCGGCAAGCTTTGACGACGCCACCATCCCGTACACCCGTGAAAAGCAAAAGCTTGCCTACGATCTTTTAGACGCCGACTCAGGCGCCCTCATTTCGCACCACGAGTTCGAAGCGAACAAGTACCCGTTCATGGTCCACGCCGAAATCAATGCGCTGCATTACGCCCGCGGAAAGGTTCCCCCAGGTTCCAAGCTCTACGTTATCGGCTTCCCCTGCGAACGTTGCGCTCTCGAAGTTTCCCTGTCCGGCGTCTCGGAAGTTTTCGTCACCAAGGACGATTACGACCCCAAGTCCACGCTCAACAACAGCCGCGACACAGCCTACTACATGTTCGCTCAAGCAGGCATCATCGTCACGATCTGCGGCAAGCGCATGCGCCCCGTCATTTCTAAGGTTCAGTGAGCTGCCGAACCCCGTGTCTTTGCGATCGAAGCTTTACAAGACTCTGCAACTTGTTGCAGTAGTCGAGTTATCCTCTCCGAGGAGAACTTATCTAATCGCCACCTACTGCATCTCGCTATGACAGCAAAAAAGGACTTCGCTTTGCGAAGTCCTTTTTCTCGGGGTAGCCAGATTCGAACTGACGACATTCTGCTCCCAAAGCAGACGCTCTACCAGACTGAGCTACACCCCGTCGGTGTGCAACAAATATAATAAAAACTCGTCCCTTGCGTAAAGTTTTTTCTCAAAGACTCTTCGCCAGTGTCATTGCGAAAGGCGCAGTCTTGAAGCATACAAAAAGGGCATCGCATGCGACGCCCTTCTCTTTTCAAAAGATTTGAAAATTACTTGTCGGTGAGGAATGCAACACCCGGAAGGACCTTGCCTTCGAGGAGTTCGAGAGAAGCGCCACCACCGGTAGAGGTGTGGGTCACCTTCTTATCTGCACCGAACTTCTTAGCAGCCGTAGCCGTATCGCCACCACCGATCACGGTGATTGCGCCAGCTGCAGTCGCTTCGACAATAGCGTCAGCCATCGCCTTCGTAGCCTTTGCGAATGCATCGAATTCGAACACGCCAGCCGGACCGTTCCAGACGATCGTCTTAGCGGACTTGATCGCGTCGCAGAAAATTTCCGTAGACTTCGGACCCACATCGAGACCCATCCAGCCTGCCGGAATGCCTTCGGCATCGGTCACAACCTTGTTAGCGGCAGCGGCGTCGAACTTTTCAGCAGCAACGTAGTCGACCGGAAGAATAATCTTCTTGCCAGCCTTCTTAGCCTTTTCGAGGAGTTCCGGAACGAGCTTTGCTCCTTCTTCGTCGAAGAGGGAGTTGCCGATTTCGATACCGTCAATCACCTTCTTGAAGGTGAAAGCCATGCCGCCGCCGATGATGATTTCGTCAGCCTTGTCGAGGAGGTTGTTGATGAGGAGAATCTTGTCAGCAACCTTGGAACCACCGAGAATAGCGAGGAACGGACGCGGAGGATTGTTCAAAACCTTGTCGAAAGCCTTGAGTTCCTTGTTCATGAGGAAGCCGGCAGCCTTCTGCGGAAGGTTCACACCAACCATGGAGGAGTGTGCACGGTGAGCGGTGCCGAATGCGTCGTTCACATACACGTCTGCGAGCTTGGAGAGAGAAGCGCGGAAAGCTTCGACTGCAGCCGGATCAGCCTTGATCTTGGTTTCGGTGCCGTCTTCGTTCTTGACCTTTGCCTTGCCTTCTTCTTCGATGTGGAAGCGGAGGTTTTCGAGAAGGATGATTTCACCCGGCTGAGCCTTGGCACATTCTGCTTCGACTTCTGCACCGCAGCAATCGTTCAAGAACTTCACCGGCTTCTTGATGAGTTCTTCGAGCTTCTTTGCGACCGGAGCGAGCGAGAACTTAGCGTTCACCTTGCCGTTCGGACGTCCGAGGTGGGAAGCGAGAATCACAGCAGCACCCTTGTCGAGAGCATACTGGATGGTCGGGAGAGCGGCTTCGATACGCTTCGTGTTGGTGATTTCACCAGTCACCTTGTCCTGCGGAACGTTGAAGTCAACGCGAATGAAAACGCGCTTGCCAGCGAGTTCAAGATCTTCAATGGAAAGTTTGGCCATCGTAGTACCTTCTGTTAGGTTAGAGTTAAAATTTACCAACTGAAATATAAAAAAATCGCCAGTTTTAAGCGAGCGATTTCAGAGCTTTAAGCGCTTACTGCATTACATGCAAGTGTAACCGCCGTCGACCGGCACCATAATACCGTTTACATAGCTCGATGCCGGAGAAGAAAGGAAAATGGCTGCGGTATCCAGTTCGCCTTCGTTGCCATAGCGTTCCGCCGGAATCATCGTTTTGGCGTTCTGCTGGAAGAAGTCCGAATCCAAGGTTTCCTGGGTGAGCGGGGTGTAAAAATACCCCGGGCAAATGGCGTTTACGGTAATGCCCTTACTGCCCCATTCCGCGGCGAGCGCGCGGGTGAGGTTCACCACGCCACCCTTGGCAGCATGATACGGCGCGGAACCGCAGATTTTATTGCCGACGAGGCCGTACATGGAAGCGATATTGATGATGCGTCCGTACTTCGCCGGGAGCATTGCCTTTTTAGCGACCGCGCGAGCGACCTTAAAGGTTCCGCCAAGATCCACGTTCAATTCACCGTTGAACTGATCGTCCGTAATATCTTCTGCCGGAGCGACTGCGCCCGTGCCAGCGTTATTCACGAGAACGTCGATGCGGCCAAACTTAACGAGGATTTCATCGACCGCCGCATTCACGCGGTCGGTGTCCGTAATATCGCACTGAACAGCCATGGTTTCGACGCCGTAGGTTTCCGCGATTTCTTTTGCAACCGCTTCAATCTTTTCTTTGCGACGAGCGAGCGCGACAATCTTTGCACCCTGATTCGCCAAGGCCTTGGCCATCTGAACTCCAAGCCCCGTGGAGCAACCCGTTACAAGAGCCACACGACCAGTCAAATCAAAATAGTTCTTCATTCTAAATCCTCCGTTGAATGGACTTTTTCAACATAGATAAAAAAGGAAGAAAAAAGTCTTTTTTTATAAAAAAAATCCGCCTTGATCCAAAAGTGACCGGCGGGATTTCTACAAACAAAAAAATTTACCGACTACGGAAATAATCTTTCAAATCTTCCGGAATGGCGATCGGGCGTCCGCGCTTTACGTCGACCAGAACCCATGTCGTGACCGCCGAAAAAATTTCCTTGCCGTCCGATTTGCGAACAAATTTCGAATGGCGGTTCGTGGAAACCTTGGAATACTCTGGGACCCATGTCGTGCCGACAATTTCATCGCCCAAAAACGCTTGTGCCTTATATTCCACATGCTGCGTTCGAATCATCCAGGCGCATCCAAGTTCACGCATCCGAGTAGTTCCACCGGTCACATCGGAGTGTTCGACGGCAATATCTTGAATCCATTCAACACACACAACGTTGTTCAAATGGTTGTTCTGGTCGATCATCGAATCGTCTACGCGAAATTCCTTGGTATATTCCACAAAATTCGGAATCTGTTCCATGGCTAAATGCATTTATGCACCTCTACAAATTATGGATTGTGCGCAAAACGAGAAAGGAAGGATTGCAAGCGTTCGTTCTTGGACTGTCCAAAAACATATTCCGGAGTTCCCTGTTCCACCACGACGCCGTCATCCATAAACAGCACCTGGTTCGCCACATCACGGGCAAAGGCCATTTCGTGCGTTACAATGACCATCGTCATTTCTTCTTTGGCAAGAGCCTTGATGACCTTCAAAATTTCGCCGGTGAGTTCCGGGTCAAGGGCACTCGTCGGTTCGTCAAAGAAAAGAACCTTTGGATTCATCGCGAGCGCGCGTGCAATGGAAACGCGTTGCTGCTGACCGCCCGAAAGTTCACACGGAAATGCACGAGCCTTGTCTTCAAGGCCCATTCCTTTGAGCAGGCGCATAGCGCGAATACGGGCGCTGTGCGGTTCGAGTTTTAAAACGCGGATCGGGGCAAGCGTTATATTCTGCAACACGGTCAGGTGCGGGAACAGATTAAAGTTCTGGAATACGAGACCCGTAGAAAGTCGAATTTCGTTAAGATCCGCCTTGGGAGCGTAACGGATCGGATCTGAACCGGGGACGACCAAGTTCTTGTTGCAAACGCGAACTTCCCCACCGTCCAAGGTTTCGAGCTGCGCAATGCAGCGCAGAAGCGTCGACTTTCCCGAACCCGAAGGGCCAATGATCGAGAGCACGTCGCCGCGCTTCATGTCAAACGAAATATCCTTCAGAATCTGAACTTTCTTTTTCTTCTTGGAATCAAAAAAGGACTTTCTGAGATGTCTAACTTCTAGAATGTGATCTTCCATAGCTCTACCGGTAATAATTCAACTTGCGTTCCAAATAACTGAAGAACACCGAAAGGATCAAGTTTGCCACGTAATAAAAGATGCCCGCGACGAACAGCGGAAAGATACTTGCGTAAGCGGCCTGTTGCTTTTTGGCGAGGGCAAAAAGTTCGGTCACTGCTATCACCTGCGCAAGGGAAGTGTCCTTTACAAGGGTGATCACTTCGTTTGCACTGGCCGGAACGACACGTTTTAAAACCTGCGGCAAAATAATGCGGAAAAAGGTTTGCACCTTGGTAAGTCCAAGCATCGTTGCCGCTTCGTACTGACCCTTCGGAATGGCTTCAATTCCACCGCGGAAGATTTCCGCAAAGTAAGCGGCATAGTTCACCGAGAATGCAAAGATGACCGCCGGAAAACGGTCAAAAGAAAGGTCTGCATTCATCGAGCGCGAAAGGTAATACGTTCCAAAGTAAATCGCAACAATCTGCAGCAAAAGAGGCGTACCGCGCATCACGGAAATGTAGAAGGTGACCGGATAACGAATCACCTTGTACTTCGACATTTTGAGGACTGCGACAAGCAGACCGAGCGGAATCGAGAAAAAAAGAGTAAGTCCAAAAATCGCAAGGGTCGTTCCAAAACCCTGTGCGAGAATCGGAAGCAGATTTTGTATTTCGGAAATCACTTGCCAAACCACTTTGTAGAAATTTCAGCAAACTTGCCGTCTGCCTTCATGGCCGAAAGAAGACTGTCAACCGTGTCGCGAAGCTTTTGGTCCTTTTTGCGGAAGGCGACTGCGTAAACTTCATCGGAAAGTCCTTCGCTCAGAACCTTAAAGCTCTTGGAGTTCGAAGTAATCCAGTACTTCGCTACGATTTCATCGAGGAAGACCGCGTCCACGCCGCCCTTGTCCAAGTCGAGAAGAGCGGTCTGGTTGTCGTCAAACGAAAGGATTTTCGCGGCGGCTTTGCCGACGTTCGATGCGTCGAGGATTTTTTGAGCGGTCGATCCGTTCTGGACTGCAATCTTTTTGCCGGCGAGAGAAGCGAGCGTCGAAAGAGAGGCGTCCTTGACGGTAAAGATCATGCGATTGTTGAGGTAAGCACCGGTGAGGTTCATCGCCTTTGCACGGGAGCTGTCCACCGAAAGACCGTTCCAGATACAGTCGATTTTACCCGTGTTCAGTTCCTGTTCCTTGGCGTCCCAGGAGATCGGCTGCGCGCGCAGCTTAACACCCAAGCGGGCTGCAACTTCCGTGGCGAGGTCTATGTCGAAACCTACAATCTGGTTGTCCTTGCTGCGGAATCCCATCGGCGGAAAAGAATCGTCCAGGCCGAGCACAAATTCACCTGCCTGCTTGACCTTTTCAAGAGACTGATCGCCTTGTTCTTTTTTAGAATCTTCGCCGTTGCAGGCGAAAAGGACGAACGCAGACAAAAGAATCAACATTTTTTTCATATTTGATGTCCTAGTGGAATGTATGTTCAACGGGAATTTAGAAAAAGACTCCGCCCATGCGCACGACGGCCCCGGTAAATACCACGCTAAACATGAACGTTCAGAGTGTCATTGCGAGCGGAACAAAGCAATCACTTCAGCCGGAACTTTTTGAACGAGAGCGCGGAAGCCACGGCAAACGTCATCGCCACCGCCACGGTCAAAATAACCGGCGCAAGGGAAATCGTGTAATAGGCGCGGGCAAAAACGTTCCCTAAAATCAAAAGCAAAAAGACGAACATATGCGCAATCTGATTCGTAGCACGGGCTGTTTTCACTCGGAGCGAAATAAAGAGCGCAATTCCCGTAAATACAAAGCTCGTTAAAATACCGAGCAAGATAGACTTTGCATAAACGCCAAAATCCCAGAATCCCGTCGCAAGCACATACGCCGTTTCCGCAACCACCACGAACACGAGCGGCAGCGGAATCAGCGCGAGCAGTTTTCCGTAAAAAATCGACGCGGGCTTCACCGGCAAAAGCATCAACAGTTCCAAAGATCCGCGTTCACGTTCGCCCGCAAAACTGTCGGACGCAAGCGGCACGACCATCGGGGCAATCAAAAGGGCGCAGATCAGCATCATCCGCGTAAAGACCATCGGATCGTTTTCTCCCGGGAGCAGCACAAGTTGAGACACAATCAAAAGAATCGGCGGCAAAACAAAAGGGATCAAGAACTTCGGTTCGCGCAAAATCATGCCCAGTTCGTGGCGCGCTATTTTCCAAGTCGCATTCTTCATTTGCCAAAATTTCCTTCCGCTGTCTGGATCGCTCCACGGTAAACCGATTCGAGCGAAGCCTTGCCCGATTCCACATGTGCAATCTTTGCGTTTGGCGGAAATCCGTTCTTAAAAGCATCCGTCGATGTGCCTTCCGGCAACTGCACGTGCAGGATGAATTCATCGGTGCAAAGTTCACTCATCTTTTCGGAGCGCAAAATCTTACCCTTGTAAAGAATCGCGTAAGACGTTGCCACATGTTCCATTTCCGAAAGGATATGCGAACTCACGAGGAGCGTTCCGCCGTCTTGCTTTTTCCAATCGGATAAAAGTTCCCAGACCGCTTCACGGGCGCCCGGATCCAAATTTGCCACGGGTTCATCGAGCAGCAAGAGCCTTGGACGGTGAATCAGGGCGCGTGCGATTTGAACCTTTTGACGCGTTCCTTGCGAAAGCGTTCCCATTGCCGTAAAGACGCTCGGCAGTTCTAACTTTTGAGCGAGAGTTTCGATTCGCGAATCCACATCCTTTACGTTGTAAAAAGACGCAAAAAATTTCAGGTATTCCGCAATCGAAAGTTTGGGATACGTTCCCGGATTTTCTAACAGAATTCCGCACTTCGAAAGGTCCAGACCGCCATCTGAATTTTTGAATTCTTCTGCAATCGAAAGAGCGTTCGAATTTGCCGCAAGGCGTCCGCACAAAATACGAAGGAGCGTCGTTTTCCCAGCCCCGTTCGGGCCGAGAAGCGCTAAGGATTCCCCTGTTTCCAGGGAAAGATTTACACAATCCAGCGCCAAAAAATCGGACTTGGGATAGGTATAGGAAAGGCCGGAAAATTGAAAGACGGTCCGCATACGTTTCTGCAATTTAGAAATTTCTATATTGCAAGCTATGTCTGATCCAATTTCTAAAGAAGGTTTCGATAAACTGATGGAGGAATGGAAACGCCTCAAATTTGTCGAACGCCCAGAAATGCAACGCCAGGTCGGCGCTGCCGCCGCCGAAGGAGACCGTTCCGAAAACGCGGCCTACACCTACGGCAAAATGCGCCTGCGCGACATCGACCGCCGTCTGCGAGAGCTCGATAAAATTCTTGATCATGCGAAAGTCGTCTCCACCGAAGCCCCGGCCGACGGTTCTATCCGTTTTGGAGCAACGGTAACGCTCGAAGACCGCAAAACGCGCAAAAAACGCGTTTACACCCTCGTCGGCGTCCAAGAAATCGATCCGCTCCAGGGTAGAATCAGTGTAAGTTCCCCGGTGGGTCAAGCTTTGATCGGCAAAAAGAAAGGCGAGATTGTTCCTATCACGGTTCCCCGCGGTGCCATCGAATACAGCATCATCGAGATTGAATACAAATGAACTTCGTCGATTCCCACTGTCACATGGACGCCTATACGGAAAAATCCGGCGTTGAATTTGATACCTGGTGGAACTCGGTCGACCCCAAGCCCGATGCGCTCGTTCACGTTTCGTGCGAAGAGCCGACGTTTGAATACGCCAAGAAGATTTCCGATCAATATCCGAACGTTTACGCGTCTTTCGGCGTGCATCCGCTCAATGCGGATTTTTACAATGAACGCGTGGAACAGGAACTTTTAAAACTCTGGGCTCGGCCAAAAACGGTCGGCATCGGAGAAATCGGTTTCGAATACCATTACGAATGCGCAAGTCACAAAAAGCAGCGTGCAGTTTTTGAGCGCCAGCTCGAAATCGGTTTGCCGTTCCAGAAGGTTTTTGTTTTGCACTTGCGTGAAGCGGAAGAAGATTCGCTGTCCGTGTTGCGGAATGCGAACCTAAAGGGCGCGACTTTGCACGTGCACAGTTGCACGACCAGCGCCCACTTCGTCGACGAAGTTCTGAAACTTCCCTGCCGCGTTTACGTTGGGTTCACCGGAATCCTTACATTCAAAAGTGCGGCAGACGTACGCGAAGCGGCAAGCCACGTTCCACTCGACAGGCTTTTGCTCGAAACGGATTCGCCGTATCTTGCACCGGTTCCGCATCGGGGTAAGGTCAGCCACGCAGGAATGATCCCGGATACGGGAAAGGTTCTTGCCGAAGTCCAGGGGGTTCCCTTCGAAGAGCTGATGATGACCGTTCGACAGAACACGCGTGACTGCTACGGAATTTAAGCGTTTTTTGTTTTCCAATAGAAGCTCCTCAGTGACGAGGAGCTTTTTTTGATACATTTCGTTTCTCAATCAAATGATTTTGAGAACATATTACATACTATTTAGAATTCAATAATCTTTAATTTTAATCTATTTTACGCAATTTCTAAACATAAGTAATTTTCCTATTGACTTTCAGTCCGCTTTTGTTTACCTTTATTTTTGAGAACATTCTCAAACTGATAAAGGATTGGTGATTATGCTTAAAAAATTCGCTATCTTCTCCTCAGTCGCCTTTGGGCTTGCCACTTCTGCCCAGGCTCTCATAATTAGCAAGTCCGGCGGCTGGTTCGAAACCGTTTACGCCCAATGGGCTCCGGTCAGCGGGGCGACCCGCTACAACGTTTATTGCGACGGCACCCTGATCGACGATGCGCTCGTCCGCACCTATTCTTCTTATGTACGCGCCGATATTCCGGGCGTGACCGCAGGTTCTCACACGATTCAGGTTGCGGCAGTGACCTCTGGATCGGAAACAGAATCCGCCTCCGTGACCGCAACCGCCATTGCTCACGACCGCGCGGGTTTTGCCTTTAACAACGGTCACGTTCCGGGCGCTTACAACACCGATGGTACGCTCAAGAGCGGCGCAGTCGTCATCTACGTTTCTGAAAACACGAAAAATACGGTCACACTCGACGTTCAAACCAAAAGCAACGGCACAACGACCACGTGCAAAAGCTTCCAGGGCATTTTGAACTGCATGAAGAAAGGTTATGAAACCCGCCCGATCGACTTCCGCTTTATCGGAAACGTTACCGATTCCGATTCTCTCGTCGCAGGCGACATGGTAATCGATCTCGGATCTTCGGAAACTTCTTACCTCACCATCGAAGGCATTGGCGAAGACGCTACTGCAAACGGCTGGGGCATCCGTTTAAAGAACGCGCAAAACGTGGAAATTCGCAATCTCGGCATTATGAATGTGGATAGCGATGAAGGTGACGACATCGGTCTTCAGCAGAACAACGCTTACATTTGGGTGCACAACGTGGACTTCTTCTACGGCGATGCGGGTTCCGACGCCGACCAGGCAAAGGGAGACGGTTCTCTCGACTGCAAAAAATCTACGTACATCACCTTCAGCTACAACCACTTCTGGGACAACGGCAAAAGTAACCTTCTCGGCCTTTCCGAAGGTACCTACAGCTACAATTCCACCGACTACTACATCACCTATCACCACAACTGGTACGATCATTCCGATAGCCGTCACCCGCGCGTGCGCTACTACAACGCCCACGTTTACAACAACTACTACGATGGCAATGCAAAGTATGGCGCAGGCAGCACCGAAGGCTCTTCGATCTTCATGGAAGGCAACTACTTCCGTAACTGCAAATACCCGATGCTCACCTCGATGCAGGGTAGCGACCTTTACGCGGGTACGTCCACGGCAAGCAATGACAACGCCACATTCAGCAAAGAAGACGGCGGAACGATCAAAGCTTACAACAACTACATGACGGGCACTTATACCTTCATTCCTTACGGCGCAAGCTCTTATGTGAATAAGGGTTCCATGGAGACCGCATCTTCGATGGGAGTGGCCACGACGACGGACTTTGACGCCTACGTGGTGGCGAACAAGAGCACTACCGTTCCAAGCAGCATCACTTCAAAGCAAGGCGGACATTATTACAGCAACTTCGACACCGATTCCAAAATGTATGCGTATACGGCAGAATCTCCGGAAAACGCGAAGACGACGGTAGAATCCTATGCCGGACGTATGAACGGTGGCGATTTCGACTGGGCATTCACCGATGCAGATGACGAATCCTATGCGGTGAATACCGCTCTCAAGAGCGCATTGCAATCGTACACGGGCTCCGTCAAGAGCATCCAAGGCGATGGTGAAGTCGTGATTACGAGCTCTAACAGCACAGGCTCATCAAGTTCCGCTACATCTTCGAGTTCTTCCGTTTCTTCGAGCAGTTCTAAAACCTCTTCCAGTTCGACCGTTTCTTCGAGCTCTGTTGCGACTTCCGGAACCATTACCGGCGACATCGTCCACAACTTTACCGAAGACGGCGTGGAAAGCGACGTGTTTGAAATCATGGGAAGTCTCTCTACTACCAAGGGTTCCGTAACCTACGACGGCGAAACTCTGACCCGTTGCCTCAAAATGGAATCTTCGACTTCCATCACGTTCACCCTGAGCACTTCGGGAACGATGCGGCTCGTATTCCTCGAAAGCTTCACCGGAGCCGTGAAAGTGGACGACACCAAGTACACCGCTACTGCGGGCATCGCGACTGTGGACCTTGCCGCAGGATCTCACACGATTACCAAGGCTGACGTCTCCTTCCTCTTCCTAATCGTCATCGATCTCGACGAAAACGGTTCGAGTTCCGCATCTACAGAAAGCAGTTCAAGTTCCGCATCTGCAGAAAGCAGTTCGAGTTCCGAAGAATCGACCGCCATTCAGACGCAGCTTGCGAACATTCCTGCAGGTATTTCCTTTAACCGTCAGACGAGCCACCTCACCGTGGGCTGCGCTGCGGTCAGCCGCGTCGAAATCTTCTCCATCAGCGGTGAAAAGGTTCTCCATTCTGCAAACGGCACTCAGGTCTTCAACCTCGATATGCTGCCGAGCGGCATCTACCTTGTACGCGCCAAGACCGCGGAAGGCATGCAACAGATGAAGTTCTTCAAGGAATAAAAAGCATTCACCCCAAATCGAAGGCGGACGTCGTAAGGCGCCCGTCTTTTTACTAAATTTTTGCTGTCTTAAAATAAAGAGGTTCTCACATGAGCAAGAATTATAAAATCGCAGTTCTCCCGGGCGACGGTATCGGTCCGGAAGTGATGAAGGAAGCTGTCCGCGTTCTCGATGCCGTGGCAGAAAAGTTTGGTTTTAGCACCGAAAAGGAATGGGCTGACGTCGGCGGTATCGCTTACGATCATTTTAAGCATCCGCTTCCGGAAAGCACTCTCAAGACGGGTGAAGCTGCAGACGCAATTCTCTTCGGTTCTGTCGGCGGTCCGAAGTGGGAATCCCTGCCTCCTAACCTCCAGCCGGAACGCGGCGCTTTGCTCCCGCTCCGCAAGCACTTCAAGCTTTTCTGCAATCTCCGCCCGGCCAAGGTTTACAAGGAACTCGCCCCGGCTTGCCCGCTCCGCGCAGACATCGTCGGTGACGGCTTCAACATCCTCACGGTCCGCGAACTCACCGGTGACGTTTACTTCGGTCAGCCGAAGGGTCGCGAAGGCTCGGGCAAAGACGAAATCGGCTACGACACCATGAAGTACAGCCGTTACGAAGTCGAACGTATCGCTCGTTTCGCATTCGAAGCTGCGAAGGGCCGTCGCAACAAGGTTGCAAGCATCGACAAGGCAAACGTTCTTACCACGAGCGTCTTCTGGCGCGAAATCGTGAAGGAAATCCACGACAACGAATTCCCGGAAATTGAACTCGAAAACCTCTATGTGGACAACGCCGCTATGCAGCTCCTCCGCCGTCCGCGTGACTTCGACGTTCTTCTCTGCCCGAACCTCTTCGGCGATATTTTGACCGATGAATGCGCAATGCTCACCGGTTCCATGGGTCTTCTCCCGTCCGCTTCTATCGCTGAAGGATCCTTCGGTCTGTATGAACCGGCGGGTGGATCCGCTCCAGACATCGCCGGCAAGGGCATTGCAAACCCGCTCGCCCAGATCCTTTCCGTGGCCCTTATGCTCCGTTATTCCTTCAAGGAAGAAGAAGCCGCGAAGGCTATCGAAACCGCGGTAGAAAAGGCGATCAGCGCCGGTTACCGCACGGGTGAAATCTGGAAGGAAGGCGACAAGAAGGTCGGCACCACCGCTATGGGAGACGCAATCCTCTCCTTCTTGAAGTAATCCTTTAACGCTTCACAAAAAGCACTCGCCCATGCGAGTGCTTTTCTTTTTCCATAAAAAGCAGTAGGATTCCTTCTGCATTTTCAAAAAAAATGGAATTTAAATTCTGCGGAACTTCTTTGCCAAGTCCTTGCGGTTGAGCGATTCCAAACGATTTGCAAGTTCTTCACGCACCTGACCGTCCATCATGTGGATTTCATTCTTGTACGTGTCGAGATACTTTTCCAAGCGATCGAATTCACCGAGGGTGGCGAGCATGTTCACATAGTCCGGGCTCACGTAAACGGTCAAGCGGAACTTTTCGTGAGCATCCAAGAGCTCTTCCTTTCGCTTCGGAGAAACGACCTGGCAAAGGCTCATCAAGTGATATTCCTTCGGGAACTTTTCATAGAGCTTTTCGGCAAGATCCAAAGCTTCCTTCTGTTTTTCTTCCTTAAACAGAATGCCCACTTTCAAGTCCAAAAATTCTTCTTCGTCGCTGCCCGTCGGGTCCTTGACTTCGGCGAGAACACGGTTTGCATTCACCAGGTCATCGGTGACGTAATAAGCGTTTGCCACGTCGATGTGCGTCTTGTTCGAATGCTCCGGATCGGCGAGGTAGGCAAATTTTTCGTACTGCTGCGGATTCCCTGCACCGTCTGCAAAGTCCATAAGACCCGCGTAGATTTCGCCTTCATTTTCAAGATCGTGCGAAGTCACGGTCGAAACCACTTCCTGCATCACCTTTTCGAGCTCTTCTGCAGAAAGGAAGTCGTGAGTCGAAAGGAAGAGTTCCGTACGCGGTTCTTCTCCGACCGAGTTCACCACCAGGTCATGCATCAGGCTCATCACGTATTCGCGGTCTTCAAAGTCCTTCGCCTTTTCCACGAACTTGTCCACGGCGGCGGCAAAAAGTTCTTCCACCGCCATTTCGAGTTCTTCTTCGGATTCCGGAATTTCAAAGAATGCGCTGCAGTTCATAAACCAGCCGAGCATTTCCAAAACTTCACGGTCTTCCTTCAAGGCTTCGATTTTCTCAAACTGATCCGCAAGAACGTCATAAAGCTGACCTGCATCATCAATCGCATCGTGGTAACCCTTTGCGACTGTCAAAAGAACATCACGGATCTTGTCGGCAGCACTGCGGTTCGATTTTTCGAGTGCGACGGACTTCCAAACTTTTTTCTGCTTAGCCATTTATTTTTTCCCAATAATGCGTTGATAAATTTCTTGAGCCTTCGCTTCGTCGCCCGCATTGTAATAGGAATTCCCCACGTTCTCCGCTCCAATGCGGCCTTGGGAATTTCCCATTTTCCAAGCGCTCATGTAATTTTCAAGCGCTTCATCAAAACGATTCTGCGAAAAATAAATCTGTCCTAGGTCTACGTAGAGCTGATCGGAATCCTTCTTAAAGCGCAGACCTTCTTCGAGGGTAAAAATCGCCATCCACGGCGAAGCATCTTCCAGGTACATGTGGGCGAGGTAACGGCGCGCGGAGACGTTTTGCGGGTCGGTCAAAAGACCGTTTTCCATTTCGCGGATCGCCTTCTTGGATTGGCCCATTTTGGAGTAATAGTGCGAAAGCGTATAATGAACGTCTGCGCCCGCAGCCACAGAGTTATCCACAGCGCGCTTTAAGGTCTTGATTGCGTATTCGTAATCGCCGAGCTTTTCGTAAACTTCAGCAAGGCCATACCACGCATCAATGCGGTCCGGATTCAAACGGGTCGCCGCTTCAAAATGCTTTTGCGCAAGGGCAAGGCTGCGCGATTTAATAAAGCATTCGCCGAGCGCATAATGAATGTGATCGGTATCTTCACCGAGTTCCAGCGCTCTCTTGTACGCCACAATCGCAAGACCGTAATCCGAGCCGAGGTAATACAAGTCGCCGAGCAAGACCCAAGCCTTGGTAAAGTCCGGCATCAGCTCCACGGTACGCTTGTACGCAACCATTGCCACGTTATTCTTTCCCAGCTGCACGAGCGTGTTGCCCAGATTGAACCACGCAAAGGGTTCATAACGACCATCCTGAATCGCCGCGCGGTACATCTTGACCGCCTGCTTGTATTCGCCCTTGTCGTAAAGTTCGTTCGCCGCCTTAAAATAATCCTCTGCAAGGGCTTTCGGGCAAAGCGCAAAGACTGCAACCAGGCAAATTGCAAAACCGTTTACCATTCGAAGTATCCAGTGCTTACGGAACAAACTTGAACTCCTTTGTCGCCTTCTGCGCCACCGGATAATGCCCGAGTTTTGCCGGTTCAAACTTCCAACCGCGAATCGCCTTCAGCGCTTCCGTTTCAAAGCCGTATCCCGCAGGATCGACCGAAAGTACCTTCAAATTCGTGACGTTGCCGTACACGTCGATTACCATGTAAACCTTTACATAACCTGCAACGCCGAGCTTTTTCGCACGTTCAGGGTAAGAAGGATTCACCATCTTCAGCGCCTGGGCTTCTTCGTCCACATCGCCCGCTTCATACACCACATTCTGCATGCCGCCACCGGAACCGACTTCGACGCCATCGCCCGAGCCATCTCCACGGGCAAGCGAAAGATCCATGGCAAAGTTCGAAGTGGAGCGGGCGCTGTTCGAATGGCTCGTCACTTTGAACTTGTTCGGCTGAATGACCTTGTGAATCATTTTCTGCGGTTTCGTCTTCTGCTTTTCCTTCACCACGGTTTCGACTTCGGTAATCGCTTCGAGCGAAGGCTTTTTCGGTGCACTGTTATCCCGGAACAACAAGACGTTCAAAACCGGGACCGCCAAAAAAAAGAACGTATTCACGACAAGCGCAAAAACGACGGCAAAGAACCATCTGGAATGAAACAGAATTCCGGAAAGCTTCTTCAACCGCTACTCCTTCGATGC
Source organism: Hallerella succinigenes (assembly GCF_002797675.1). Taxonomy (NCBI): domain Bacteria; kingdom Pseudomonadati; phylum Fibrobacterota; class Fibrobacteria; order Fibrobacterales; family Fibrobacteraceae; genus Hallerella; species Hallerella succinigenes. The sequence goes on from NZ_PGEX01000001.1 coordinate 42,740, forward strand.
CGAAATGGAAACTTTACGCACATGCGCCAAATTGCATTCGTCGAGAACATCGACGATCTTTCCCGAAGGCGCATCCCGATCCGAAACAATAATCACCGGGCGATCAGGCGCCTCGTTCATCATCTGGCGCAAAATCGTTTGCAGCGAAGAAAGGTTCACCTGGGTTTCGTTAATATGCACAGTGCCCTGGCGTGTAATGCCAATCAGAATGCTTTCCTTGGAAAGCTCCTTGACCGTATTCGCCTTCGGCTTCGAAACGTCTATTCCCGTTTCACGTGTAAAGGTAGACGTCACAATAAAGAAGATGAGCAAGATGAACGTCATGTCCATCATCGGAGAAATATCGATACCGCCATAGTGACGGCGTCTGGGGCGGATAAAGCTCATTTTTCCTCCACAGAAAGCTGTTCGTTTTCAAACTGAAGCGCTTCTTTCCAGCACTTCGCCTTTAAATTGTTCAGGCGATTCAAAAGCTGATTGTTCGCAAGCACGATCGGGAACGATACGAGAAGCCCCGCCTGCGTCGTGAGCAGCGCTTCGGAAATACCGTCCGCAATCAGCACCGGATTTCCAAATCCAAAAAGCTGAATCGTGCGAAAAACATGGACCATGCCCGAAACGGTTCCCAAAAGTCCAAGCATCGGAGCAAGCGACGCACAAACGGAAATCGTCGGGAACGCCTTGTCAAATTCCACATCATACGCATGCGTCGCGAGCTTCAAGCTATTATCGACAGCGTTACGTCCAAGGCTCACCGCATCCGAAATGGATCGTCGGAGAGTGGCGAGCATTCCGTGTTCCCCACGGCTCTTGGCACGGCGATACACAAAGTAACGTTCGAACAAAAGAATCCACGCAAACAGCCCAATGAGGAAAATCGGGAACAACACCCAACCTCCCTGCACAAGCAAGGCGCGAATTTCTTCTAATGCCGAAAGTTTTGTCATCTTAGCCCTTGATCCAACGGGTATTCAAAACGGCAAGGCCCGCCTTTTCCATACGCGCACGAATCGTATCGGCACGGTTCGTTAAGAACGTCAGCAGGAACTGCAAAGGAATTGCGACAATTAGGCCCGCTTCCGTCGTCAAAAGCGCAACCGAAATGCCGCCGGCCAAAAGTTTCGGATCCGAAGTACCGTGCATCGTGATCACTTCAAACAACTGGATCATGCCCATCACCGTACCGAGAAGACCCGCAAGAGGCGCGGTCGTCGCCAAAACAGAAAGGGTCGAAAGTCCACGTTCAAGCGTCGGAACTTCACCGGCAAAGACTTCTTCGATCGCCTTTTCCGCAGCGGCACGGTCCGGATAATCCCGCAGAATTCCCGTCTTCACCACTTTACCGATCGAACCATGAAGCTTTTCTGCCAAAGCGCGGGCTTCGTCTATCTTGCCTTCCGCAGCGAGGTTCAAAACCTTGCGATAATGGAGCGAAGCACCCTTGATCGAAAGCACAACAATGCGTTCCAGTACAATCAAAAGGCCAAGGATCAAAAGAGCGGCGATTGGGTACATCAAAATACCGCCGTCATGGAACGCCTGCTTGATTTCATCCCACAGAGTCTTTTCTTCCGAATTGGCAAGTTCCGTCGAAAGGGTCGTGCTGAGAAGCACATCCACCGGCACCATCGCAAAAGCGGAATCCTTCGCCATGGCAAAAGCTTCATTCACTTCCGCACGCGGTTCCGCCGTATTCATATCGTGCCAGGTAAAAATCTGACCCTTATCGCCCGGAGCCGGAAGCATCATCGAAACGGAACTGTCCGCACCCGAAGAAGCGCGCATCGCATAGATGCCGCCAAGGCGCATTTCTTCGCCGAACACGACACGGCTACCAAAAACGAGTTCGCCCTTCTTCCATTCAATTTCACGGCTAAAGGCGAGTTCCCTCTTCGCAAGTTCTATCACGCTCTTCGCCACGCGCATCGGATCGTCGCGGTAAAGGAGCATGCTCTTTTCGGTACGGTTGAAATCATCAATCCGTTGCGGAATGTGATACGGAATTCCGCGGTCCTTCAGCTGGAACATCGGTTCGAGGATCCCCTTGTCCGCAGCAAGAGCCATGTATTCAGAGCGTTTCGTTTCCGTATTCGCCTTGACCTGGGCCAGGTCTTCACGGGCGATGCGTACGTTTTCTTCCAAGCGAACGCGCTCTTCCATTAAGCGGTCGAGTTCCTCTTTCGCTTCTTCGTACTTCTGGTTAAAAAGTTCGCGTTCCTGGTTCGCCTTTTCACGGTCATTCCAACGGGCCGCCACTTCCATGTCGCGCTTTTGACGTGCTTCTTCCAAATCGGCTTTCGCCTTGTTCAGTTCTGCACGCTGACGAACCAGATTGTCTCCGGCGACGTCTCCGCCGAGAGGCTGCTGAGCAAACAAGAGGCCCGTGCCGAGCACAACGGCCATCGAAATCTTTTTCAAGGAGAGCATTACTTTTTCACCTCCTTCTTTACAGGCGCCGTTTTTTCAGCGGCCGATTTTTCTGCCGAAACAGACTTTACCGCATCTCCTGTTGGAACAGGAATGCGCACGATATGCGGAGCGGCCTTCCCTTCCGCCACCCGAAGAGCATCCTTCACCTGAGCGCGTACTTCCAAAGAAGACGGGAGCTTTTTCCATTTATAAGCGCCATTCACATGATCGAGCCAGTAGTATTCCGTCTGGTCTGCACTTTCAAAGATAGCGGCGACGGCACCGTAGCGGAAATACTTTCCCTGCATCTGCTTGCCGGTTTCTGCATCGGTCAAATAGCCGTCCCAACTTTCCGTGGTGTAGCCCATACGGATGCGGTCCATAAAGACTTCGAGAATCCGTCCCAGAGCGTCATCCGGGGCGACGACTCCCTTGCGCAGTTCCGAAGCCATCTGCTTGAAGCTTTCCGCCGTTTCCGTGGCGCGGTAAGGAAAGTCCGCTTCAAAGTACGGAACCAGATCTTCGGCAACCTTTGCAAGTTCCTGCGCGTACTTCTGCTTACGAGCCTCGTACCAATGAGCGACTCCAGCAGACTTGTTGCGCGCTTCGTTCAAACGGGCAAGTTCCGCCTTCATCGTTTCGATTTCCGAACGGAGGGATTTCTTTTGGTTGTTCAGCGAAACGACTTTGTCACGTCCCGACTTAATAAAATCTTCGTGACGCTTCTTTTCGTCTGCATGCAGTTTCTTTTCACGGGAGGTTTCTTCGTTGACCGTTTTGATCTGTCTACGAACGCCGTCGACGGTTTCTGCTGCGTAGGCTACTCCCAAGCTTAAAATCAAGAATAAGGGAAGGATTCTCTTCATAGCTGCAAAGATACAAAAAACGCTTGACGTAAAGCCAAGCGTTGTAAAGGTTTTTAGGCAATCCTTAGCGGCCGAATTCCTTGATGTAAGCCGGCGTATTCTTTGCACCGTGCTTCTTCAAGTAAGAAATCAAACGGGTGTAGCCTTCATTCTTTGCCCAATCGAGAACCGAGTAACCCTGACCGCACTTGGCGTTCACATCTACACCCTTTTCAACGAGGTAAACCATTGCATCGTAATTACCGCCCTTCACAGCAAGGTGAATCGGGAAGTAAGTGTCTGCGCCACGGGTTTCGAGCGGAGCACCTGCGTCGCCGAGGATCTTCAAGATGTCTGCAGCACCGATCTTGGCCGCCAAAGCGACGGCAGCAGCGGTATTTGCAATTTCACCGGATTCCTTCATCTTGCTCACGAGGAATGCCACAACTTCCTTGTTCTGGCGTTCGATCGCATCTTCGAGATAGGTCTTGCCGGCGCTGTTCGTGCCGTCAAGCTTTGCCCCGTGATTTACAAGGTACTGGAGAATGTCGATTTTGCCCTTGTTCACAGCGATGGCGACAGCGGAGTTGCCATTGTCATCGGTCGAGTTGATATCGTAAGAAGCCTGGAGGAAGAGAGTCATGCTCGCGGTATCGCCCGGTGTCACGTAAGAAATAAACTTATTCGGAGTAAACGGAATCTTCTGCTTGGTGAGGTACTTGCGGACAGAAGCCGGATCATTCGGATCCATTTTGTCATCACAAGCGGTGAACATCAGCGAAAGCGCGCAGGCGCCGAGCACAAGAAGGGATTTCTTTTTCATTCGAAAGACTCCAGTAAAATTTAGTCCCCTTGAAAATACACAAAATTTCGCGCTTCGAATCCAAAAATATTGATTTTTTTCACTTGTTTATGCGTTTTTTTTGCGCTCCGAATGCTAAAAAATTGTAAACTTAGGATGCAATGACGAACAAGAGCCTCCCAATCCGTTCTATTTTGCTTGCGTTTGCTTTATTCGCAAGCGTCGGCACCGCTTTTGCCCAAAACGATTCGACTGTCCAAACTCCGGTCGTTTCCGATACGGCAAAATCCTCGCTTTCCAAGCCAAAACACCCCTTGAGCATCGCTCTTGTCTACGAATTCAGCGATTTAAGTTCCCGAAATCTCGAAACGAACATGTCCCGGAACGGCAAGCGTTACAACGTGGACATGGAGGTTTCGCACATGTTCGGCGTGAACGGCCAGTACAGCTACAACGACTGGATCTCGTTCTTTGGGCTTCTAGGCTACCGTCAAGCGAGCATCGACTACACACCGCGCAATCGAGCCGAAAAAGAAGAAACGATGACTTCCCACAACATCTTCTTGCAGCTCGGCGCCGAAATCGGATTTAGGATCCTGACCGCCAAAAATTACCAGTTCCGCGCTCTCGGGTTTGCGGGTCTTGTGGGCGGCTTGAACCTGATCGACGATTATTATATGAGTTCCCCGCTGTTCGGCTACGTCCGCGGCATTGGAGTTCAGCTGAACATCCGCCACATCTTCATTCTCGGCGGATTCCGTTCAACACACGTTTATTGGCACACCTACCATTCGGACCATTGGGGTGAAGACGACTATGAATTCATGGCGGATTTCGACCTGATGTCTTCTCCGTTTGTCTCTATCGGTATAGGATTCTGAAAATGAAAATTCTTGTTACAGGGGCTGCTGGTTTTATCGGTTGTGAAACCTCTCTGGCTTTTTTGAAAGACGGCCATGAAGTTGTCGGCATCGACAATTTGAACGACTATTACACGCCTCAGCTCAAGCGAGATCGTTTAGCCCGCATTCCGCAGAATCACTTCCGCTTTGTGGAATGTTCCTTGGCCGACAAAGACGCTCTCCTTGCGCTATTCAAAGAAAATTCCTTTGATATCGTGGTGAACCTTGCCGCCCAGGCAGGCGTGCGTTACAGCTTGATCAATCCACAGAGCTATGTGGATTCGAACATTACGGGCTTTTTGAACATTCTCGAATGCGCAAGGGCTTACCCGCCAAAGCATTTGGTGTACGCCTCTTCTTCGAGCGTGTACGGTCGAAATACCGAAACGCCGTTCCGCACCACGGACCGCGTGGAAAAGCCTTCGAGCCTTTACGCCGCCACCAAGCGCTCAAACGAACTGATGGCAGAAACCTACCATCACCTGTTCCAGCTGAACCTGACCGGACTTCGCTTCTTTACCGTGTACGGACCGTGGGGCCGCCCCGACATGTCGCCGTGGCTCTTTGCGAACGCGATTACGCACGACAAGCCGATCAAGGTCTTCAACAACGGCAAGATGATGCGTGATTTCACCTACATCGACGATATCGTGGAAGGCATTCGCCGCATCGCTTACAACGGAACCGAAAAGAGCGAACCGCTGAACCGCCTGTACAACATCGGACGCGGAGAACCAATCAAACTGATGGACTTTATCGCGACACTCGAAAAGAACTTTGGAAAAATCGCCGAAAAGATCATGATGCCGATGCAGCCGGGCGATGTGGAAATCACCTGGGCCGACACGGAAGCCTTGGAAAAGGATATCGGTTACAAACCTTCGATTGACCTCGACACGGGCATCGCTCGTTTCGCCGAATGGTTCAAATCCTACAACAAGGACTAGGCCAAGAATTTCTATATTTGGCGGTATGGAAAACGTTCAGAAAGACCGCTTAATTCGAGCCACCGGCTCTCATGTTCCATTCCGACTCGTCCTCGCCGACATCACCCGCACTGCGGAAGAAATCGGCCTGATGCACAACGCCTCTTCGGAAGCCCTCAAGCTCCTTGCCGAAACCTCCATCGCTTCGCTCTTCCTTTCTTCGAGCCTCAAGTTCATGGGCACGGTCTGCGTCAAGGTGACCTTTGACGGCGACATCACCTACGCGGAAGCGGATTCCACCCCGCAGGGTCTTGTCCGCGCCATGATTCCGCAGGATGAAATTCAGAACAACAAACAGTTTGAACCGGCGCTTTCCCCGCAGCGTTTTGAAGCGGTGACGCTTGACGAACGCGGCAAGCGCGTGAACCAGAGCATTATCGAAGCCGTTTCCGAAAGCATGGGCCGCAACCTTTCCGTGTTCATGCTGCAGTCGGCGCAGACCCGTTCCGCCGTCGGCATCGAAGCCCGTTTGAACAAGAATAATCCGAAAAAGCTCGACTACGCTGTAGGTTTTTATTTGGAACCGTTTGCCGATATCGCTCCAGACGAGCTCACGCTCCTCGAAGCCCAGGTGGCAAAGCTTCCTGCCTTCTCGGAATTCTTCGACGGCAAGAACTTTAACCTAAACGCCCTGATGGACGCCATCTCCGGCGACTATCCAACTACCATCGTCCGCGAAATCGCCCCGCACGCCTATTGCCCGTGCAGCAAGGTCCGAACCCTTTCGACCCTCGCCACGATTCCGGCGGAAGATCTCGAAGATTTAATCAAGGAAGGCAAGGATCTCGAGCTCGTGTGCGAATTCTGCCGCAACAAATACATCATTACCCCGGACGAAATTCAAGACATCTTGAACGACCGTCTGAAGAAGTAGTAGCGCTATGTTCACAAAACAATGCATTGTCACTCTCGACATGGAAGGGGTTCTGACCCCAGAAATTTGGATCGCCGTCGCAGAAAAGACGGGCATCCCAGAACTTCGCCTGACCACGCGTGACATTCAGGATTACGACGAACTGATGCGCGGCCGTCTGAAGATTCTCGAAAGAGAAAACCTGAAGCTTTCCGACATCCAGGAAGTGATCGGGACACTTCCGCTGCTCGACGGTGCCATGGACTTTTTGAACACCCTCCGCGATGAAGCCCAAGTGATCATTTTAAGCGATACGTTCCAGGAATTCGCCTACCCGCTCATCAAAAGGATGAACATGCCTTCGATCTTCTGCCACAACCTAATCGTAAAAGACGACAAAATCGTGGACTACCACCTGCGCTTGCAGGACCAGAAGAGAAAGACCGTGGAAATGCTCAAGACCTTGAACTTTAAGGTTTTCTCTGCAGGCGACTCCTTCAACGATACCGGCATGCTTCTCGCCGCAGACAAGGGTTCCTTCCTTTTCGCTCCGCAGAACGTGACCGACAAATTCCCGCAACTCGCCCATGCGAACTCCTACAAGGAACTTCTCGATAGTTTCCATCAGTTCCAGGAATCTCTTTAATGGCCAAGTCCGAAGTCCCTGTTGTCGTTTTGAACGCGGGCAAAGAAAAGTCCGCCAGCCGAAATCATCCGTGGATTTTTAGCGGAGCCATTCACCATGTTGTCGGCGAACCGAAAGCCGGCGATACGGTAGAAGTCCGTTCAGCACACGGGGAATTTTTGGGACTTGCCGCATACTCTTCGGAGTCTCAGATTCGCTGCCGTCTGTGGACCTTTCAGGAACGCACGCCGATCGACCGAGACTTTTTTTCAAAGATCATCGACCGAGCGATCAACAACCGTCTTTGCCGAGGCTTTGACGTACACGATCCGAAGTCCGCGTTCCGCCTGATCAATGCGGAAAACGACGGCATTCCGGGTTGCATCGTCGACAAGTATGCGGACATCCTTTCGATTGAAATCCTTTCCGTCGGCGCGGAACGTTTCCGTCAGACGCTCTACGAACTGCTCGTAGAAAAGATTCACCCGCGCGGCATCCTGGAGCGTTGCGATTCCGACGTACGCGTCAAAGAAGGACTTCCCCTTCGCAAGCAAACCGTCTATGGCGACGTACCGAAAATTCCAGTCGAAATGATCGAAAACGGAATCAAGTTCGACGTGGATGTATGGAACGGTCACAAGACCGGTTACTACTTGGACCAGCGCGACGCCCGTTTCAACGTGGGCAAATATGCAAAAGCCAAGCACGTTCTGAACTGCTTCTCTTATACGGGAGGCTTTGGACTTTTTGCCCTGCAGAACGGAGCAAAGCTTGTGACCGAAGTCGACGTTTCGAAAGACGCGCTCGCCATCGCCGACAGTCTCATTCAAAAGAACGGCTTTGACAAAGCAAACGTAGAACTCGTGGAAGCGGACGTTTTCGCTTACCTGCGCAAGTGCCGCGACAGCCGCAAGACCTTCGACCTGATCGTCCTCGATCCACCGAAGTTCATCGAAAGCAAATCTCACTTGGAAAAAGGCGCCCGCGGTTACAAGGACATTAACCTTCTTGCATTAAAGCTTCTGGCTCCGCACGGCATGCTCGCTACGTTCAGCTGCTCCGGACTCATGGAAATGAATCTGTTCCAAAAGATCGTCGCCGATGCAGCCCTCGATGCGCACCGAAACGTTCAGATCATCGAACGCTTTGGACAGCCTTCGGATCACCCGGTGAAGACGAGCTTCCCGGAAGGTCAATACTTAAAAGGACTTTTGCTTCAAGCGGATTAAAGCGCTACGTTTTAAGCGTTTTGATTAGTGACGCGGTAATGCGTCTGCGTTCTTTTCCTGCCAAACGGCGTCTTCCCAAGCGCGCTGTGCTTCGTTCGCCCATTCGGAGTTCGGATAATATTCCACGGCTTCGCGGTACTTGGCGACTGCCGAACGGTAGTCTCTACGGCAACGGTAAACGTTACCTATCTGGAACAAAAGGTACGCCCTGGTATCTTCATCGCGAAACTTTTTCTGCAATGCCTGGTACTGAGAAAGTGCCGAGACATAATCGCCCTGAACGTAGGCGTCATTCGCCTGTTCGATCGACGGGTCGGCGAGCTTGCGCTGTTTGTCAGGCTTCGGAGCTTCGAGAGGCTTGGATTCTACGGTTTCCACCGGTTTTTCTTCGACAGTTTTTACTTCGACAGGCTTAACTTCTGCGGGCTTTACTTCCGCGATTTTTGCTTCGGGAGCCTTCGGTTCCGCCCCAGAAAGTTCGGCGATTCGATTCTTTGCACTGGCAATCGCCGTTTCATTTTTCGAAAGCCGGACATAGGCTTCCAGTTCCGCAAGTTCTTCCTTTTTCTTTCCCTGCTTCCGGTAAATCAGCGAAAGATAATAGTGCGCATTGTAGCCGAGTTCCGGATAATCGAACGCACGCTTCAAATTGTATTCCGCCTTGTCCATTTCGCCGAGTTCGTAACGGCCCACGCCTGCGTAGTAGTAAGCGCCCGGGTTTCCCGGTTCCTGCAAAAGAACTTCACGGGCGGCCGTGCAAGTGGTCTTGTATTCCTTCGCGTTAAAGGCTTGTTTTGCCTTGAGGAGTGCGGCGGAGTTATAAGAATACCTCGAGTCCGATTTCGCAGCCTTTTCCGTTTTCACTTCGGCTTTGGCTTCTGCCTTAGCTTCTGACTTCGGAGCCTTGTAAGACGGATTCTTTGCACGTTCTGCGGCGGCGGACTTTTGATCGCCGAGTTTTTCGTAAGCGGTCGCCGAACCTTCGTAGGCTTCCTGCATCTTGGGAGCGTACTTGTAAGCGAGCTGGAAGTTCGCGATGGCTCCCTTGTAATCTTTCATTTTGAGGCGAACGGCACCTGCTGCGTAAAAAGCATTTGCATTGTGCGGATCGGAAGCCAGAATCGAGCGATATTCGCCGAGCGCATTTTCATACTTACCAGCCGCTTCAAAACGGGCACCCTGTTCAAAACGCGGATCTTCTGCAGCAAAGGCAATCGAAGAAGCGCAAAGAAGAAGCAAAATTCCACGGAGATTTTTCATACGGCAACAAAATAGTAAAATCAAATTATTTAACTTTGTTCCGTTATGATAGAATCCATTATTTTAGGTCTTCTTCAAGGCCTTGCAGAATTTCTTCCTATTTCGAGTTCGGGACATCTCGTTCTCGGTCATGAACTCTTGAACATGAAAGAAGCGGGAATGTTCTTTGATGTGATGCTTCACGCCGGAACTCTCCTTTCGATCTTTGTCGTCTTTCATAAAAAGATTGTCGACATTCTCGTCGGCTGTCTCCGCAGAAATCCGGAACAGCTCCACGAAGCGGGATACATTATTCTTGCAAGCATTCCGACAGCCCTGATCGGCCTCGGCTTCAAGGATGCTCTCGAAGGCCTCTTCGAAAATCCGCGCGCCGTCTGCGCTGCCGAACTCTTCACCGGTCTTCTGCTCTTTGCTTCCCAGTGGGGAAAGACTGGCGCCAAGCATCCGGAAAACGAAGGCGTCAAAATGAACTGGTGGCGCGCCCTGCTCACAGGTACGGTGCAGGGCATCGCCTGCATTCCGGGAATTAGCCGCAGCGGTTCCACGATCAGCACCATGATATTCATGGGCGTGAACCGCAAATACGCGGGCGAATTCAGTTTCCTCATGAGCATTCCTGCCGTGGGCGGTGCCGCCCTCCTCGATGCGATCAAATGGTTCAAGTGCCAGAGCCTCACTCCGGAAGCCGCACTCCTCGACCCGGAAAAAGCTTTGAAGTGTGCAGACGCAGGCAGCTTTACGCCGGAACTTCTGGTGGGTATGCTCGTCTCGTTCGTCTTTGGCGTGATTGCCCTCAAGTGGCTCATGAGCTTCTTGCAGAAGGGTAAATTCCAGCACTTTGCCTGGTATGTTTGGGCGGTCGGCATCCTCGGATTGATTTTCATCTAATCCAGCTTTTTGACAAAATCTGTCAAGTCAAAAGCATGTCCCGCGGGCTTCTTCACGAGATAGTCGGCGAATTCGTCGCGGAGGCTGACGGATGCTTCGTCGGTCGCACCGGCGAGGGCTGCCTTCAGGGCGGCGACGTTTTCACGCTGGGCCTTTGTGAGCTGGAGGCGACAACTATTGAGTTGTCGTCGTAAGCGAGAGCTCAAGTCTATCGGAGTTTTTCTTTTGCATTTGACTTGTGCGGTCATTTAGGCCGGCTTCGTCGTCCGGCTCCTGGGTCGTGAGCTTTTCCTTGAGTTCGGCAGGAACGTTCACGACTTCGAACAGGCTGTTGTCCCATGCCGGACCGCGGCCTTCCTTGTTCTTTGCCCACGGAGTGGTCGGGAGGTTACCGCCGTAAATGGAGAAGCTGCCCGTAGTGTTCGCGACAACCATGCGGTCACACAATGGAGACCGTTCGCGCTAGACTCTAGTAAGGCCTTCTGGTTGGCGCTCACTCTCGCCTCCGACGACTCGTTATGACGAGTCGCCTACGGCTCACAGAGCTGAGAAACGAGACGCACGTAAGTGGTTTCGCCGCAGCCTGCACAGGAGCCAGAGAATTCGAACAGCGGTTCGAGGAGCATAGCCTGCTTGACGAGGTTCTTGTTGACCTTGGTGCGGTCGAATTCCGGGAGATCGACGAAGAAGTCAAAGCACTTGCCTTCCTGAACCTTGATGGGTTCCTACGGCACCATGTTGATGGCCTTCTTGGTCTCGTCGGCCTTGTCCTTACCGATATTTCTTATTTGGGCGTTCCCCGGCTCGGTGGCCGGCAATTTTCAGGCAATATGTCCGCTCGGTTAGTTTAGTTTAAAGTTAGTATGTCATACTGCTTTTTGCAAGTGGATTCGATGTTTTAGGCTGACGGTTTCATCAATTTTGTAGAACTTTCTCCTTCCCCCAAAGCGTTCAGGATGCAGTTCCCTGGACCTTTCCAGCAACGCATTTCTGCGGTCGAGAATCTCCTGGTGGTAGCCAAAATGAACGGCGCACGGCGCCAGCAAATCCAGTCCGGAGTGCAGATGTTCGTTGTTGTACCAGTCCACAAATTCCACGACAAATCGTTCTGCGTCCTCGATAGTCATGAAGTATTCCGGATATACCACACGACTTTTCATCGTAGCAAAAATGCTCTCGGCAAAGGCGTTGTCGTTACTCGTATGCGGCCGGCTATGGCTTGACATCACGTGCAGCTTTTCAAACAAAGATTTAAGATCCTTGCTGCGCATGGGTTTCCCGTTGTCCGCATGGACCAACAGAGATACGTTTTCGCCGGGGCAATATTTTTGTAGAGTCTCCGCAAAGAGCATCTCCGCCAGTTTTCCATCTTCTTTTGTATGCAGACTCCATCCGACGATGTACCTCGAATACATGTCGATAATCAAGTAGAGGTAATAGTACTTCCCGGTCACTTCGGAATGGAGCCAGGTAATGTCCCAACACCAGACCTGGTTCGGTCCTTTCGCTGAATATTCAGGCCGTTTACGCCGCACAATATTGCGGTCGGCGACTCTGCCTATGCCTTGATAATAAGCTTTCATAACGCGTTCGCAAGTCGACGGCGAAGCAATGTAGATTCCTTGATCCATAAGCTTTGCATGGGCGATATTCAACGGGAGGTTACGGTATTCTTCCCTCGTAAAGTTTTCGATAATCGAGGCTGTTTCTTCCAGGGAAAGCCGTTGTGAATTGTTTTCACGATAGCCACCTCGGTTGTCCGCAACATTCCTTCGCCAGCGCCTGTAACGACGTTCGCAAAGACCGATTACATCGCACGCCTTGGAAAGCCTTGCGCCATTTTGGATAGCCTCCTCGATGGCCGCAAGGATTTTCCGTTTCTTTTCCTCTTCTACTTTTCCGGTCCCAATATTGCCGAAGTTTTTTTTTGAAGAATCAGGAGTGCGGCTGCTTCGGCAAGTGCTTTTTCCTTGCGTGCAAGTTCCGCCTTGAGCTTGGCAACTTCATCCTCATGCTGTTTTACGGACATCACGTTTCCGTCACCAGAGTTCTCCATTGCGGAAAGAGAAAGGTCTCTCCAGGACTGGAGTTCTGCAAAAGAAACCCCGTTTTCGGCACAGAACTTTTCGAGTTCCTCTGGTGTCATGCCCTCAGATTTTGCGACGAGGCTGAACTTGGTGAGTGCGGATCTTTTTGCCGATTTCTTGCTCATGGAGACTCCCTGACGTTTGCGTTGCCGTTCCGCAGCAATCCATGAGTACAATGTAGCTTTTGGCAGGTTCATTTCTTCGGCGATGGTCTTGACAGACGGGCATCCCGGCTTCTTTATTCGCTCAAGAAATGAATCCCTGAGTGTTGTATCGGTAGTTTTTCTGGACATAAAAGTCCCCTTTCCGCCCCGGATTTAGGAGATGAAAGCGGACATTTTGACCTGAGGAAGGGGGGTGGCCCTCGCCGGGTCGGGCTATATTTTAACGCGTTGCGGTCGGCTCTTGCGAATCGCCTGCAACGCTGTTAAAATAGAGCCTCGCTTCGCGAGTCTTGTCCCCAAGGGGTCACTATCCCTAACGCGAATGCTCAAAATGAGATGCAGTTTTTTCCTGTTTTTGACATTTTGTGCCATTTTATTTATGTATTTTAAAACGTGCGAAAAAATATCAGGAATTAAAGAACTAGAAAAGTTTTAAATCAGGGAGGTAAAAATGCTGTATGTAGTTCTATTTTTCGTCATTTTAGTGATTTATCTCTTTATTAATAGGAAGAATAAAACTGATGAAGAACCTCCGGATTTTGATCAAGTTTTATCGACATCACAAAATGTCTTAGTCCCAGAGAAAAATCAGCAACCAGTCCAGGTTGCTAAACAGGAGCCTAAAAAGCAATTTGAAGGTGTTCCTAACAAACAGGGATTGTATCCGTCGGAATTGCTTTTGTTGTATTATGCTCCTAAGTATTATGTTAATTCAGATTCTTTCCCCAGTTTTTGGAATTATCAATACGGTATTGAAAATGTTAAGTCTTGTTTGGAAAATCTTGTCAATAAAGGGTTCTTGAAAAAAGAAATGAATCTTCAAATGAATTTAAATGATTTGAAAGTTGTTGATTTAAAGAATCTTCTAAAAAATAATTCTCTACCTGTAACGGGTAAAAAAGATGATTTAGTCAAAAGAATTATTGAGCAAATATCTCTAGATTCTTTAAATGCAAATTTGAAAAAATTGAGATTTTTGAGGACAGAGTCTGGAGAACAGGCTTTATGCGATGCTGCATATTTAGAGTATCTTGATAAGAATAACTTGAATGAAGTTTCTATTTTTGAAATGAGCAAATTTGTTCAACTAATGCCTCAGGTTGATTTTAGAAAAGGCATTGTTGAAATATTGGCAGAAAAGATAAAGAAATTTGAGGCATCATCAATATGTGTGGTAGCATTTAGGCAGCCTTGCTAGATGATTCTCTCGATTCCGATTCCCATTCGTAGGCTATCTTTACATCGACATAGGAACAGCTCAACATTATCAGCGACAGCATGTTGTTCATGTTCCTGAAGCCATAGGCAGTCCGTATCAGTAGCTTTATCTTGTTGTTCGTCGCCTCGATCCTTGCGTTTGACACGCCCAGCCTGATTGTGTTGAGGATTCCGTCGTAGTTACGCTTGATCTTTGCGTACAGATCCTTGACTGAGCCGATGCGTGAGTGGCTTGCACGCCACAGCCACCTGTCCAGATTTTCCCTGGCATCGTCATAGCCCATCTTCAGGATGATGCGCAGTTCCTCCTTGAGCTGGTATGCCCTGTAGAGACGCGGATAGCGGCTTGCTATGAGTTCTATTTTTCTCTGCTGGCTTTCGTTAAGGTTCTCTGGAGCCTTGCCCAGAGCGTACCTGGAGTTCTTTATCCCCTCCGCGGTGCGGTCCTTCGGGACGCTATCCTTCGTGGGCCTGCCTCGGCCCCGTTTCTGATTGCGGTTTTCCTTGCGGGCCTCCTTCCAGGCTTCCACACGGACCTTGTCCAGGGCTTCTGTCGCCCACTGTACGACATGGAAGCTGTCCACGCACCGTTCGGCATTGGGCAGGAACTCCTCGATGCTTGACCTTATCCACTTGGCTCCGTCACAAGTCACAAGCTCCACGCCCTTGCGCTGCTCTTCGCTGAGTTCCCTCATGAAGAGGTCCAGCACCTCCTTCCCGTAGCCCTCGTGGACCCAGATCACGCAGCGCCTGTCGTGATCCACTACCACCGTTATGTACTTGTGCCCTTTCTTGTAGCTGGTCTCGTCGATGCCTATGCGCCTGAAGATGCAGCCTGCCTTGATCGGCCTTGTGTCCAGGCGATCCCATACGCGGTCGGCAATTTCCCCCACGGTATTCCAGGCGATGCGTAGCTGCTTTGCGACAGCCTTTTTCGACATGCTGCATACGGCCCATGCGACCTGCTGCTCGAAGGCGTCGGTGAAGCCTGACCTGTGGCTTGCCCACGGCACCTTCACCGTTTTTACGCCGCATTTCTTGCACTTCACCCTGTAGGTGTCCATCCTGATGAAGCCCATCTTCGTGCCGAGATCGAGCGTCCGCCATACCCTCTGTTCCCGGCCGTTGTCGTAGAGCTTCCCTTTTCGCCCACAACAGCCGCACCTGCTGGCGTTGCCCTTGGTGAGTCTTACCGTGATGGTGACCGTGGTGTCGGTTTGCTCCTGCTTGACGACTGAACAGCCGTTGACATTGAAGATGGATTTGTATAATTTTGACATGGGCTTTTTCTTCTGTTTTTTTTGGCGATTAAATTTTAGAAAATAGCCCATTTTTTTTTGTTTGATTTAGGCGAAAGTCAACAAAAAAAGGGTGGCGAAGCCACCCACACATGTTGATGAAGAGCCAGAAATTTGCTACGTCAGGAGATTATGGTCTTTGCCGAAATTGCAAATTATGTCTTCACGAATTCTATTATGTAGAAAAACAGTATAAAGACGCATATTACTCCCTGTTGGATGTAATATTCTTTTGTCAGCTACCCATTTTTGTAAGCTTCCCCATAATTAGGACTGTTCATAACTAGACAAAAGGCAATTCCGCCTGCGTCAAAATGCTACCTTTGGTAGCAAAGGAACAGCCATGAAGAAACTGACTCATTCCGAATCGGAAATCGTCAAAAGCGTAAACGAACTTGAAGCTGGGGTGTCTGCAGATGAAATCTGCAGGCGACTCAACGTTTCCAGAGCCACGCTCTATCAATGGAAACGGAAGTACGGCGGTCTCGAGGTTAGCCAGCTTAAGAAACTGAAGGAACTCGAAGAAGAAAACGCCAAGCTCAAGAAGATGTACGCCAATCTCGCCCTGGACAACGAGATTCTCCGCGAGGTTATCGAAAAAAAACTCTGACGCCCGAGGCCCGCAAGGAAATTGTGGGCGAAATAGCAGAGGACCACGACATCAGCATTACTCGGGCGTGCAGATTGATGGGCATCCGTGGAACCATAAGAAGGTCCACCGCGTCTACGAGGCGATTCATTTCAACAAGCGAAAGCCGTTGCGCAAACGCTTGCCAGCCCGAGTCAAGAATCCGCTCGTGACACCGGACCAGGAAAATGTCACCTGGTCGATGGACTTCGTTACTGACGTTTTGCAAAGCAACCGCAAGTTCCGCGTACTCAACGTCATCGACGACAGCGACCGTGTGGCCGTTGCACAGAAGGTTGCGCATTCCATACCGGCGTCCCGCTTGATTCGATTCATGGAGGAAATCATTTGGGAGAAAGGCAAGCCGAGCAACATTCGCTGCGACAACGGTCCGGAATTCATTTCGCATAAATTTCAAGATTGGTGCGATGGGAACGGAATCAAAATTTTGTACACGCAGCCCGGGTGTCCGACCCAGAACAGCTACATCGAACGGTTTAACGGATCGTACCGAAGGGCTGTTCTTGACGCCTATATTTTCAGGACTTTAGATGATGTAAGGGAAATTACCGAAAAGTGGACGGATTACTACAACAACGAAAGACCCCACGACTCCTTAAACAACCTCGCTCCAATGGAGTATCGGTTGATGAGAACAGGGTGATTTTGTATACTTTAAACCAGTCCTAAAAATGGGTAGCTGACAGTCCGAAATAAGAAAGGTCGGACTTACGAGTTGTTTGTAAAACAAGAAATATCAAACTAAAATGTAGGATGTGCTAGTGGGGAAGCTTACACATATTGTGGCTTTAAACGTTCAAAAATTGATTTTGTTAGCCGAGCGATAGATGGTTGTGCCTTATCAGGAGTGTCTTTTTTCATTTGGCTTTCTTTGGCGGTTCTAGGATTTGTAGTATTTTTTAATGCTTTATTTGGATAGCCCCATGTTCTTGTATTTCCCAAAAAGGGAATGGGGAGATTTGCTTTTTTACATAAAAAAGGTATATTTCAGATGAGGTATCAATGGAACGCTTGAAGATTTATTTGGACAACTGTTGCTACAATCGTCCTTATGATGACCAGTCTCAATTAAAGATTAGTTTAGAAGCTCAGGCGAAATTGGAAATTCAACAGCAGATTCGTAACGGGGTGTTTGATTTGGTTGCATCGTATGTTCTTGTTGCCGAAAATGCCGCTAACCGATTTGAGTCCAAAAGGAACGATATTCAGAATTTTATAGATACCTACACGCATACGTATGTGAGTGAAAATGTTGATGAACAAGTAAAGTCGCTCGCAAAGGAAATTATGGCGACAGGCGTTAAGTTGATGGATGCGTGTCATGTTGCAAGTTCAATCATTTCTGGATGTGACTATTTTTTGACGACAGATAAACGCTTACTTAAATATCAAACTGATAAAGTAAAAATCCTTAACCCCATGACTTTCATTCTTGAAGTGGAGGAAAACTATGAGCATTAGTTCCGTCGATGTCATTGAAAAGGGCATGCGTTGCCTAAGTGAAAATATGGGTGCTATGGAAACAGAACTCTTTATAGCGACACTGTTGCGAGAACGCTTTGATTATACAAAGTGGCGTTCTTCTTTAGTTGATAGCGTCAAAACTTTTGCGGATTTGGATAAGTTCGTTAAATCGTCTTGTGGTGTGACGAAGTTTTCGGGAAATCCGAAAGTGGTTCTGTAATAGAAGGGCTTAATATCAACTTCACAGATTTGCTGAAAACTAGTCTGTTTATTTTAGATGTGAGTAATCACATCTATTTATGAATAAAAAACATCCCGCCACTTTTTGAGTGACGGGGCGTTTTTGTAAAGGGAGATCCCCGGTCAAGCCGGGGATGACATCCTCAAAGGCCGTAAGGCCTCACTCATGCCTCAGAGCGAGCATCGCGAGCGAGCTCATACCCCAAAGGCACTGAGTGCCGACCTCATACCTCTTTACAGGCTGATCAACCCTTCCGTATCCTTGCTCATGGCGTCATAGAATGCGTAGCGGGCGTCCACTTCCTTCTGGAGGTCGTCAGCGAGCTTTCTAGCCACTTCCGGATTGTTACGGGTGAGCTGCTTGTAGCGGTTTTCGGTGTAGATGTATTCTGCGACCGGGATTGTCGGCTTCTTGGAGTCGAGGATAAGCGGAGCCTTTCCTTCGGCGGCGAGAGCCGGGTTGTAACGGAGCAGAGTCCAGTAACCGGAATCCACGGCCATCTTCTGGTGCTGAAGCTGGCTGTTGAGATCGAAACCGTGGTTGATGCAGGGGCAGTAGCAGATGATCAGCGACGGACCATTGTGAGCTTCCGCTTCCTGGAGAACCTTCAGGGCCTGAGCATCGTTTGCGCCGAGAGCAATGCGACCGACGTAAACGTTCTTGTAGCTCATGGCGATGAGGCCGAGGTCCTTCTTGCCGGCGCGCTTACCAGCGGCAGCGAAGAGGGCGACTGCGCCACGGTTCGTGGCCTTGGAAGCCTGTCCACCGGTGTTGGAGTACACTTCAGTATCGAGGACGCAGATGTTCACGTTTTCACCGGTTGCCATCACGTGGTCGAGACCACCGTAACCGATGTCGTATGCCCAACCGTCACCACCGAAGATCCACACGGACTTCTTCACGAGGTAATCGGCGAATTCGTCACGGAGGCTGACGGATGCTTCGTCGGTTGCACCGGCGAGGGCGGCCTTCAGGGCGGCGACGTTTTCACGCTGGGCCTTGATGCCGGCTTCGTCGTCCTGCTTCTGGGTCGTGAGCTTTTCCTTGAGTTCGGCAGGAACGTTCACGGCTTCGAGGAGGGAGAGAGCCTGCTTGGCATGCTTCGTGATAGCGAGGCGCATACCGAGACCGAATTCGGCGTTGTCTTCGAAGAGGGAGTTCGCCCAAGCGGGGCCGCGGCCTTCCTTGTTCTTGGCCCACGGAGTGGTCGGGAGGTTACCGCCGTAAATGGAGGAGCAACCCGTAGCGTTGGCAACAACCATGCGGTCACCGAACAGCTGAGAAACGAGACGCACGTAAGCGGTTTCGCCGCAGCCTGCGCAGGAGCCGGAGAATTCGAACAGAGGTTCGAGGAGCATGGCCTGCTTGACGAGGTTCTTGTTGACCTTGGTACGGTCGAATTCCGGGAGATCGACGAAGAAGTCAAAGCACTTGCCTTCCTGAACCTTGATGGGTTCTTGCGGCACCATGTTGATGGCCTTTTTGGTCTCGTCGGCCTTGTCCTTAGCCGGGCAAGCCTGAACGCAGACGCCACAACCCGTACAGTCGTAGCTCGACACAGAAATAGCGAACACGGCTTCGGCAAAATCGGTCTTGTAACCCTTGGCAACCGTGTACTTGAAGCCTTCCGGAGCATTTGCGACAGAGGACTTGTCTACAACTTTCTGGCGAATGGCTGCATGCGGGCACACCATGGCACACTTACCGCACTGCAAGCAGACTTCCGGATTCCAGGACGGGATCATCAAAGCAAGATCACGCTTTTCGTACTTCGTCGTACCGGTCGGGAAAACACCGTCCACCGGCATCTTCGAAACCGGAAGCTTTTCGCCGTTGCCCTTGATGATTTCTGCGGTGACTTCGTTCACGAACTTCGGAGCGTCGCCGTGGATCGGAGCACGGAATTCCTTGGTGCTGGTGACAGTAGCAGGAACCTTGACTTCGAACAGGTTAGCAAGAGAGGCGTCGATAGCGTCCCAGTTCTTCTGGACCACTTCCTGACCCTTCTTAGCGTAAGTCTTTTCGGCGTACTTCTTGATGTACTTGATGGCGGTTTCGGCATCGAGCACGTTACCGAGCTTAGAGAAGAAGCAGGTCTGCATCACGGTGTTGATACGGCGGCCCATGCCGGTCTTCGCGGCAACGGCGTAAGCGTCGATCACGTACACCTTGAGGTGCTTCTTGATGATTTCTTCCTGCACCGGACGCGGGAAAGTATCCCACACGGTGTCGGCGGAGTGCGGAGTGTTCACGAGGAAGGTTGCGCCATCCTTCGCGTACTTCAGCATGTCCACGGACTCGAGATGCGGAGTATGGTGGCAAGCGACAAAGTCCGCCTGATTTTCTTCGATCAAGTACGGAGCGTCGATGATGCTCTTACCGAAGCGCAAGTGCGAAGTCGTCATCGAACCAGACTTCTTCGAGTCGTATACGAAATAGCCCTGTGCATAGTTTGCGGTTTCGTTACCGATAATCTTGATGGAGTTCTTGTTCGCTCCCACGGTACCGTCGGAACCGAGACCGAAGAACATCGCCTGGAAAAACGTATTATCCAAATGGAAGTTCGGATCCACGTCCAAGCTCAAGTGCGTCACGTCGTCGATGATGCCCACCGTGAAACGGTCCTTCGGAGCATCCTTGGCGAGTTCGTCGTATACAGCCTTCACCATCGCCGGCGTAAATTCCTTCGACGAAAGACCGTAGCGTCCGCCGATGATGCGCGGCAAAGTAATTTCGCCGTTCATCGCCGCAGAAGAGATCGCCGTGATGACGTCCTGCAAGAGCGGTTCGCCAGCGGAACCCGGTTCCTTGCAGCGGTCGAGAACCGCAATCTTCTTCACGGTTTTCGGGAGAGCCTTCACAAGCTGTTCTGCCGGGAACGGACGGAACAAGCGCACGATCAAAAGACCGAGTTTTTCGCCCTTCTTGTTCAAATATTCAATGGTATCCTTTACAGTCGAAGCAGCAGAACCCATAACAACAATCACGCGTTCTGCATCCGGAGCACCGACGTAATCCACCAAGTGGTACTGCCTGCCGGTATAGCTTGCCACCTTGTCCATATACTTCTGGACAATCTGCGGGAAGGCGTTGTAATACGGGTTGACCGTTTCGCGACCCTGGAAGTAAACGTCCGGGTTCTGAGCGGTACCGCGCATGGTCGGACGATCCGGCGTTAAAGCGCGGTCGCGGCATGCCTTCACATACTTGTCATCAATCACCTGACGAATCACATCGTCGTCCAAGGCTTCGATTTTCATCACTTCATGGCTCGTACGGAAGCCGTCAAAGAAGTGCATCGTCGGAATGCGTCCTTCAAGAGTAGACGCATGAGCCACGAGGGCCATATCCTGACATTCCTGCACCGAAGCAGAGCAGAGCATCGCAAAGCCCGTCTGACGACAAGCCATCACGTCGGAATGATCCCCAAAGATCGAAAGGCCCTGTGCGGCAAGAGAACGAGCCGTCACATGGAATACGGTCGGAGTGAGTTCGCCCGCAATCTTGTACATGTTCGGAATCATCAAGAGCAAGCCCTGAGACGCTGTAAAGGTCGTCGTCAAAGCACCCGCCTGCAAAGCTCCGTGCACGGTACCAGCGGCACCGCCCTCGGATTGCATTTCAAACACACGGGGAACCTGTCCCCAGATATTTTTCTTACCAGCCGCGCTCCAGTTATCCGCATGTTCAGCCATAGGGCTTGACGGAGTAATCGGGTAGATTGCCGCTACCTCGCTTACCTGAAAAGCGACACGAGCAGTCGCTTCATTGCCATCGACTGCAATCATTTTTTTTGCCATAGATATCTCCAGAAAAAGGATTTTTCCAATCTAGGATTGAAAATATTCCCCCCTTAAATTACACTTTTTCTAAATAAAATTGGCATAATTTCTAAAAAAAACATTCTTTTTGTTGCATTTTTTCCGATTCTTGGCAATGAGGAAAAAAGCATTTCTTTTGGAGGATTCTATTTTCATATATTAAACGTATGAAGGAATACGCAAAAGATTATCACGCCAAGCACTTAGGCAACTGCGCCATGTCCGTGGCAGCGGCCTGGTTAAACGCTCACCAGGGCGATATGTCCGAGGTAGAAAGGTTTAGATCCTGCGGTGGTGGACGTGCCGAAGGTGGTCTTTGCGGGGCTCTCTACGCAGCTCTCCAGTACTGCCCCGCCCAAAAAGACAAAATTACTGAAGAGTTCCGCAAACGTTGCAATGGAACCCTTTGCTCGGAGCTTCGCCCATCCAAGAACCACACTTGCAACGACCGCGTTGGCGTCGCTGCAGCAATTCTTGACGAGCTCGAAGAATCTAAATAATAGTGAAACTACCGAGTTTTAGCCAATCCGAAACACTTTCCAGTTCAATCCTTACAGAAAACCTGTCCGAAACCTCCGTCCACGGTCACTTTGAAAACTGTGGAGAAAGTCAAGGTCTTCTAATGCTCGACTTCCACGTTCATTTGGCACGTCTCCCTGAACCGGCACTTATCTGCAGGGAACTGCACAGGCGCCACATTCAAAGCGTCCTCGTCGCCTGTGAACCGTGGGAATGGGAAGCCTGCACTCCCCTTTTCAAGGAATTTCCTCAAACGCTCGTTCCATGCATCGGAATTCACCCGATGATCGCTGAACAGGATTCCCTTCAAGGCCTAGAACAGCTTCGAAGCCTTCTTCAAAAATTTCCTAAAGCCTATGTCGGTGAATGCGGGCTCGACAAGCGCTTTCCGGGATACGCTCCGGAAGAAGTCCAGGAAGAAATCTTCATTTCACAAGCAAGGCTCGCCCTGGAATTCAATCGTCCGCTGATGATTCACGCTGTCGGCGATTACCGTCGCATTCTCAAAATTCTAGAAGATCTCGGATTCCCAAGTTCTAACGCCTTCCCCATTTTTCACCGTTTTGGCGGCGACAAGGAAGTCGTCAAGCGCGCTCTCCGCATGAATGCGCTTTTTTCTGTTCACCCAGATTCCTTCCGCAAGGCTTCTACCCAAGCTTCCCTTAGCGCCATTCCCCGAGAAAACCTTCGTCTAGAAACCGATGCAGACGAAAACTTCCCCATCCAAAATCCAGACAAAACAGCAAAAACGCCTGGCGAAATTGCGCAGGCGTTAATTCAAAGTTTGCAGTCTGTCGAAGAAAAACTAAAAAGCCTTTAATCTTCCAACGAGAAGTCTACCGTCGTCACGACGCGCACCTTTTTGATGTACGGCGTATTCTGATCGCGGTCGTCAATGCTAAAATAGCCTTGAGAAGCCGAGCGGATTTTGCCGAGTTTGCTTTCGGAATCCTTCGCAAACTTTTCCGCCACTTCGCGGGCATTGTGCGTCGCATCTTCAATCATCTTCGGCTTTACGGTATTCAACCCGGTGAACTGGAAGTCTGCATAGTTCGCACGCACCGTGATTCCCTGCGATACAAGTTCTGCAATCGCAGTCTGGAGTTTTCGAACCGCCTCGATATTCGTCGATGCAATGGAAATATACGACGAGACCGTGTAGCGGAATTTCGGCGCTTTTTCCCTATAAACGATTTCTTCGTTATCCGTCACGTCCGGAGCATTCACCGTGATTTCCGAATCCTGAATGCCGTACTTCTTCAGGAACTCTTTCACGACCGAATTCTTTTCCGAAATCTTTTTGTAGATCGTCGGAATGTCATCGCCGAGTTCGTTAAAGTTCAAGCCCCAAAAAACCTTATCCGCAGGAACTTCTATTTCGGCAAGACCCCGCACATGCACCACGCGATCCCGATTGACCATTTTTTTCATGCCACAGTAAATGCATGCGCCGAAAATGACCACAGCGACGGCCAAAATGATTGCTTCAGGAATTCGATTTTTCATACTCTACACCTCTGATTATTTTTTTTCAGGAAAATAGCACACATCCGGAAGCGACCTATATGCATCCGCATAATCCAGACCGTATCCGACGACAAAAAGATTTTCGATCGTGAATCCCCTGTAATCGATATCAAAATTCACTTCGCGACGGCTAGGCTTATCGAGAAGCGCGCAGGTCCTGACCGTTTTTGCGCCACGTTCTAAAACCGCTTTCGAAAGATCACAAAGCGTATGCCCCGTATCGAAAATGTCATCGATTAAAAGCACATTCTTGCTCTGGACATCCAATTTTTCCAGTCCCGAAACTGTAAACGAAGAACGTTTTGTCCCGTTTCCGTAACTGCTCGCCTTCACAAATTGAACCTTTAAATTCGGGGAAGACATCGCGCGCACAAGATCCGCCACAAAAATGAACGCACCCGTCAGCACACCGACCACCAAGTCGATTCGTTCCTTCGCAGAAATTTCCGCGGCAAGTTCCGCCACGCGCTTTTCAAGATCTTCTTTCGAAATTAAAACTTTCAAGTCACCCATCGGCTATATTATACTAAATTTTGTATGTCAAAAAATGACAAAAATAAAAAAATCCGCACCCTTTGCAGAATGCGGATTTCATCGAATTCAAAATCTTACTTGTACAGCAAGTTCACGCCGCAGAAGATCGCGCGCATGTTCGCCTTGAGCGTATCGCTCGAAACGCCACGGCCTTCGACTTCCTTGTCGTTCACCTTCAGCACAATTCGGCTCAATCCACGACCCGCCCAGAGCTTATCTTTTTCAGGCACCACGAGCTGACGGTACTTGACGAGTTCCACCGGCATGCCGATTTCTCGCATCAAGATAAGAGCCGCTTCCACAGGACCTTCCGCCGTAACGGACTTTACAATCGCTTCGCCGTCCTTCTTGAAGTGGAAGATAAAGCGGTTTTCGTCCGGAATCACTTCGATGTTGTTAAAGATCAAATGTCCGTTCACATTGATGAAGTGCTCACGGAAAATATCAAGGACGCGATCTGCGGACAGTTCGCCTTCCTTTTCACTCGCCGCCTTGAGAATCGGCTGCAGTTCTGCCGCCTCTGCGAGAGAGAGCTTGTAACCGAACTTGGTCACAATTTCATAAACCGCGGTACGGCCGCTCTGGCTTGTGAAGCCCAGAGAATCGTTCTGATGGCGACCGATCATCGAGTAGTCGATCGGACGGTAGGCACCCTTTTTCAGGTCCTTCGTCTTGC
Source organism: Hallerella succinigenes (assembly GCF_002797675.1). Classification (NCBI taxonomy): domain Bacteria; kingdom Pseudomonadati; phylum Fibrobacterota; class Fibrobacteria; order Fibrobacterales; family Fibrobacteraceae; genus Hallerella; species Hallerella succinigenes. The sequence goes on from NZ_PGEX01000001.1 coordinate 67,737, forward strand.
TTGCGCCGTCCTGATGAATGCCGCTACGATGCACAATAGCTTCGGCACCGATCAGCGGTGCTCGGCTGTAAATGTTCACGCCCGACCACTGCGAAATGAGAATGGCCGTTTCGTAAATGCGGTCAAGATGAATATCCACAGGCGTTCCTGAATTCGCGAGAGCCACGACGACTTCATAGAAGTTCGTGTTACCGCAACGTTCACCGAGGCCGTTCAAAGAGACTTCCAACTGATTTGCGCCCGCATAGAAACTTTCCACGGTTGCAGCCGTCGCCATACCGAGGTCGTTATGGCAGTGAACAGAAATCGTGATATTCTTCGGCAGAGCGTCATATACCTGCTTGATCTGGTTCACGTACAGAGCCGGACGGTAACGTTCCACCGTATTCGGCAGGTTGATCGTCGTCGCACCGGCTTCGACCACAGCCTTCAATTCATCGATCACAAAATCCATGTTTTCGAGGCAGTCGCCAAAGTGTTCCACGCTGAATTCTACGTCACCCTTGTCACCGACCAAAGACTTGGCAAGCTTCACGCAGCTGACAGCGCGTTCCTTCACCTGTTCCGGGGTCATGTGCAAAACGTGTTCCATCGAAAGCGGGCTGCCTGCGATAAACGTATGAATACGCGGATGCGGAGCGTACTTCACCGCATCCCAGCAACGCTGAATGTCACTCGGTACGCAACGGGCCAAGCCAGAAACGACAATGTTCTGAGCTTCGACATTGCCCTCTTCCGCCATCTGGGCGGTGAGCTTAGCCAGTTCCTTAACCGATTCAAAGTCCATTTCGGAAGAAGCCGGGAAGCCGACTTCTGCACCCTGGACACCGAGCTTCAAAAGTTGCAGATAAACGTCTTTTTTCTGTGCATTGTTCCACGGATTCGGCAGAGCCTGATTTCCGTCACGCAGAGTCACGTCATAAATAAACGGTCTTCTCTGATTTTTTTCTTCAGTCATTTTGATCTCCTTGCCGCACCTTCTATGCCGCAAAGTCCTTTATATTCTTGCACAAAAACATGAGAATTTTATGCAAAACAAAAGACCCGCGCCAAGAAAGAGCGGGCCATTTTTGTTTAAAACTAACGTTTCGCGTTTAAACCAAAAACCTATCCAAAAACGGATACCGCTCCAGAGCTAAAACCCGGAAGTCGATCGTTTAGAAGGTTTAGGATCAAAGTCGTTCTCATATTTACAAATGTAGTAAGAATTCTTTCATTTGGCAAGCAAAATCTTTAATCTTTCAGACAACGGACCGAAAGGCCGGAATCCTTGAAGGAATTGCCGAATCCCATCGTATTGATCATACCGCTCAATGTTCGGATATAGGCAGTCGTCGTGGTTTCCGACTCACGTGTCCAATAATAAGCCTTGAAACCCAAATCGGAAAACGCGCGGAAATAGTAACGCCCCGAAGCAAGAGCGTTAAAGCCCAAAACATCATTTCCCGGCGTCACCAAGTCCGAATCCCACGATTCCGTACTCCGCAAAGAGCTGTTTTCATCCCCCGCGTTTTCAAGAGCATAAGCGGCTAAGGAATCCCATTCGTCTTGGCTCGGCAAATGAAAGCCATCGGGGCAAGCCTTCACAGCGGAGCTCCATTCATAAAGGCGCCCATAAACATCGCAATTCGAAGCGCCGTCATCGTAACACCAGGATGCGTTCATGCAGTAATTCATATTTTCGGCAAGCCAAGTCTGGCTTCCGATTTGGACTGTCCTATAAACATTCCCGTCTCGGGCATCACAGATCGTTTCGGCTTCAAGCGAATCCGGGCAAACAAGTGCCTTTGGACAAGAAACGCTCGAAGCTTCTTCCGCGATTTCTTCGGCAGTCGAAAAATCACACGCCCCAAGGATCAAAGCAGCTAATCCGCACAGAATCTGAATTTTCGAAGTCTTCATCTATAAACCAACCTTTTCAAACGGAGAACGCGGTTTCGCAAACAAATTAAAAAAAAGACTCCCCTTTCGAGGAGTCTTCAGAAAAAATTCAGCTATTCCGATTACATGGAAATAAGCATCATCGAGAACACCATCACGAACAAGGCAACCGTTTCACCGACGCCAAGCACCATCAAGTAGTTCACAAGACCCTTACCCGTTTCACCGAGAGCATTACAGCCATTTGCTGCGGACTTGCCCACGAACCATGCGGAAATAGCAATGCCAAGGCCTCCAAAGATGCCCACACCCAAGTAAGCCGGCCAAAGGGTCGCCGTCGGATCGGAGCCTTCCGGGCCGATTCGTCCCAGGATGTACATCATCAGGAGCATGCCGTAAATCGTCTGTGCAATCGGTGCGCCGACAAAGATAAGCAAGGTGAAAAGCGCATTCTTCCCTTTCAGGTACGCTTTTTTCCATGCACCAATGGCGGCCATGCCGGCTGTACCGCAACCGAGTGCGGAGCCAAACGCGGAAAGCCCTAGCGCAGCTACAGCCCCGAACTTGGCTAATGTGGTCATTGTTTCCTGATCCATAAGTTCAACGCTCTATGGAAAAGGATTAGAGAACCATCATCGAGAAGACGAGCACGAACAAGGCAACCGTTTCAACGATACCGAGCACCATGAGGTAGTTCACCATGCCCTTGCCGGTTTCGCCGAGAGCGTCGCAAGCGACAGCTGCGGACTTGCCCTGGAACCAAGCGGAAGCCATGAGACCGAAACCGCCGAAGATACCGGCACCGAGGCAACCGCCCCAGTTAGCCACTTCGCCAGCCGGAACGCTAGCCACATAGTTCAAGATGAAGTTCATGAGCAGCATGCCGTAAATCGTCTGGGAAATCGGAGCACCGACGAAGACGAGAAGGGTGAAGAGAGCGCCCTTACCCTGAGCGTAAGCCTTCTTCCAGACAGAGATTGCAGACATACCTGCCGTACCGCACCCAAGGGCAGAGCCCATAGCGCCAAAGCCGAGAGCAGCTGCAGCACCCATTTTCGCGAGAGTCAATGTTGTATTCGGATCCATTTTCTATTCCTCTTATTAGGTAGTGGGATTTATCCCTTGGTTAATTTTTGTTCTTGGAGAAGGGGGAGAAAGCATAGCCGCTCCACTGCAAATCCAAGCCATTGGAAAATTCAAGTGTATTCAAACGTACTGCATGAACGGCAACCCCCATCAAAGCAAGCGCAATATTCAAGCCATGTACGAAAAGTAGAATGACGGCGGCGCCAAAGACCCCGACGAACGAGCCGAACAGCGGAGAAAGCATTCCGTTGAACGCTTCCGCAATGGCCGCACCGGACATGCCCACAGCAAACAGACGGATATAACTGATCACATCCGTGAAGCTGTTGACGATGTTCAACGCGAGCATCGGAATCGAGATCCAGTCCTGCTTCAAACGGCTAGGCGGTACGCTGAAGAGAACAAGGAGAACTGCAGCGACCACGAACAGCGGAATCGCAAAACCCGGAAGGGCAAAGCCAAGAACCATGTTGTTCGCGAGCATAAACATGAACCAGCAGCAGAGGAGCCAACCAACCTGCGCCATGAACGTCGAATCCTTTCTCTTGAAACGGATAATGATGTTCCAAACGTGAGCGATGGTTAAATGCACCACTGCGAGGCAGAAGCAGAAGAACTGGACGTGCGTCATCTGAGATGCCCCAGCTTCTCCAGGAACGAAAGATTCCGGGAAAATCTTGAAATCTTGGACCCACGCCTTGTAAGACTCGAACACCTGAGGATCGGTCGGAGCGCTTGTACGAATCCACTGCATTGCGTGACGGACAGGTTCCGGAAGCCATGCGTAATTCGTAAAGTCAAGGTAGTAGCTCCAGCCCGCCCATTCCGGTTTCAGGCCGAGGAAACTGCCATTGAAAATGCCCCAGACGATTGTAGCTCCACACATCAAGTACATGAAGCTAAAACCAGAGGATTTGGAATTCGGATTCTTCTTGCGAACATAGAGCGTAATGGCAAGGAACAAAAGTCCATAAGCCACGTCGCCCACGATCATCGCGAAGAAAATACTGAAGAACACGAGGAACACGCTCGAAACGTCCACTTCGTGATAACCCGGAGCAATACCGATGATATCATAAAGCATCTGCATCGGGCGGGAAACCTTGCTGTACGTGAGAAGCGTCGGAACGTTATCTTCGTCCGTCGGATCTTCCACGCGGAGCGCCCAACCAGAAGCCTTTGCGGTCGTTTCGAGTTCCTTTACACGCAGAGCCGGGCAGAAGCCCTGGATTGCAGCGAGAAGGTTCGACGAAAGCATGCCCGCCGACGTTTCTTCGAACGTGTAAGCGTCAGAAGCTTCTTTCAAGCAGTCCTGCACCTTTTTCTTGTCTGCAGCGAGTTCCGAAAGACGGTTTTCGACAAGAGCGAGTTTCTTTTCAGCATTTTCCTTGAGGGTACGGTAATGAGAAATCGAATGCGCCGGAAGCGGAAGAACCGTAGCCGGAGTCGAAAGCTTAGCCGGAGATTCCCCGCGGTTGATCACCGCACGGCAAAGGCCTTCCCCGCTTTCACCAAACGGGATGACCAAAGCTTCCTTGTCCTCGACTTCGAACGCCTTCTTGGCTTCCGAAGCATAAAGACGTACAAACACGCCACGAGATTCCAGAGCACGGACGCTATCCGGATCGAGATTCCCGAACACTTCGTAACGCATCAACCCGTTGTTTGCTTCGGAAATATCGTCTTCCGCACGCTTGCGCACCTGGAGAAGCTTCTGCACTTCTTCGACAACCGCTTCGCCGTTCAGAGAGCTGCCTTCAGCTTTCTTCTTCACATCCGGAAGGGTTTCGAGCACCTTCTGCACGCGGTTCATATCGTTACGTGCGGAATTCAGCGCATTGCCCGTCGGATTCTTGAGCGGAGTCACGTGCATAATGCCCATGCTGCGAAGGGTTTCGAGAGAAGCCTTTCGCTCGCTGTCGAGGCAGATGATCGTCACTTTCTTCATCGGAGTAATCATGCAGCAGCTCCTTCCTGAGCGAGGATGCGAGCGTTTGCCTTCCCCTTCGCCAGCTTGGAACGCGCAACACCCGAGATCTGCTGGTCGGAAAGGAAGATGTTGATCGTGCGAATGTTTTCCTTCGCTTCCGGAATCTTCACCTTTTCGAACAGGTTGACTCTTTGGCTCGTCGAGCGCAGTTCATTGGACAAAAGTTCGTACTGTTTTTCGAGCACGCGGCGTTCGAGACGGAGGGAAATGAGTCCCTGGAGGGAACGGATACCTTCATCGAGCCACGCCGGCGTCGTAAAGAAATCTGGAATGGCGACATTGAAGTCTACCCCGTCAAACAGCGGTATTTCCACACCGGCGATGTTGCCTTCGCCTTCGCGGACTTCCTTGACGGAAATATACTTGTCCCATTCAATGGGTTCCGCATAAAGGCCGATCCACCCCGCAATCGACTTGCGAAGCGCGTCTTCTTCCTCTCTTTTCGCCATCACCTTTGCCTGAAGCGTACGCATCTCCATCTGAAGCTGCTGCTTCTTCAGCAAAAGCGTCGGCAAATAGCGCTGGTAGCGCTTGAGCGAATCGCGTTCAGCCTTTAAAGCGTTTTTTGTGAGCTTGACCTTCGCCATTACCCCTTCCCCGGCCAATACTGGTTGATCATCTTAGATGGAATACCGGTTTCTTCCGGAGTAAAGCAGTCGGCGAGAATTTCCCAGCCGAGATCCAAAGCCTTTTCGAGCGGGATGTTTACAGAAAGGTCCATCATTTCCTTTTCGAAACGTTCGCCGTACTTCAAAAGCTTGTTGTCCCAGTTACTCATGCGGAAGCCCATGGACTGCTTTTCAAGCGTTTCCTTGTAACTTGCGTAGAGCTGAATCATCGTGTTCATGATTGTGCGGTGGTCGCTTCGGGTCTTGCCGTTCACCTGCTGCTTCAAACGGGAGAGCGAGCCGAACGGTTCGATACGGCCGTGCTTCAAATAGAACTGACCTTCGGTGATATAACCCGTGTTATCCGGAACCGGGTGGGTCACGTCGTCGCCTGGCATCGTCGTCACGGCGAGAATCGTAATGGAGCCCGAGCCTTCGAAGTCGACAGCCTTTTCATAACGGCTGGCGAGCTGAGAGTAAAGGTCGCCAGGATAACCACGGTTCGACGGGATCTGTTCCATCGTAATCGAAATTTCCTTCATCGCATCCGCGAAGTTCGTCATATCCGTGAGAAGAACTAGCACGTTCTTGCCGCGGGTCGCAAACTGTTCTGCCACTGCGAGAGAGGCATCCGGAACGAGCAAGGATTCCACGATCGGGTCGGAAGCCGTGTGGACGAACATCACGGTACGGGAAAGTGCACCGTTCTGGTCAAGGTAATCCTTCAAATAGAGATAGTCATCGTGCTTCAAGCCCATACCGCCGAGGACGATCACGTCCACTTCAGCCTGGAGCGCGATACGCGCGAGGAGCTGGTTGTACGGTTCACCAGCGACAGAGAAAATCGGGAGCTTCTGAGAAACGACGAGAGTATTGAACACGTCGATCATCGGAATACCGGTACGCACCATCGTCTTCGGGATGATACGCTTAGCCGGGTTCACCGAAGGGCCTCCGATAGGGACCGGATTTTCTTCGATAGCCGGACCGTTGTCACGCGGAACGCCTGCACCGGTAAAGACTCGACCGAGAAGAGCGTCGCTGAACGGGATTTCCATCGGCTTGCCGAGGAATCGAACCTGAGAATCCGTAGCAATACCACGAGCTCCAGCGAACACCTGCAAGTCAACCATGTCACCGTCGATACGGATCACACGAGCGAGAGACGTACCCTGAGCGCTTGTAACCTGAGCGAGTTCCTGATTGGCAACGCCATCTGCCTTGACGGTAATAACGCTACCCGCAATACGTTCAATACGATGATAAACCTTATACATTCTTCGTGACCTCTGCGACGGAGTTGAAAATCTGTTCTTCGAGAGACTTGAAATCGTTAGAATCAAATGCAACTCGGTTCCAGTCCTTAGTCGCCTGTGTAAGCTTCAAGAAGAATCCACGGGCGGAATCCTTATCGGCGAATTCCATCGGAGTCTTCAAAATCTTGTAAACGCGGTCAAAGACGTACTTCTGACGATCCGCAGAGCAAGCTGCATCGATTTCATGGTAAGCGTCCTGCTGCAGATAGACGGAGTCGAGATATTCGGACTTCAAGTAAGTAATGAAGTCTTCGATCGACGTACCTTCTTCACCCACGACCTTCATCATCTGGTTCACATCATTACCGGCGGCGAGGATATGACGGGCTTCTTCCACCTTAGCGGATTCGATGATGCCTTCGTACTTGGACCAAGATTCGAGCGGGTGAATTGCCGGGAAGCGACGCTGGTCGGAACGTTCACGGGAAAGGCCGAGGAATGCGCCCACCACCTTCAAGGTAGCCTGCGTCACCGGTTCTTCAAAGTTACCACCTGCCGGGGAGACGGAACCGCAAATCGTCACGGAACCCGTAGAACCATCGCGGAGCTTCACCACACCACCGCGTTCATAGAAGGAAGCGATTGTGGATTCGAGGTAAGCCGGGAATGCTTCTTCGCCCGGGATTTCTTCCAAACGTCCGCTCATTTCACGAAGAGCTTGAGCCCAACGAGAAGTCGAGTCAGCGAGGAGGAGAACGTTCAAGCCCATCTGACGATAGTATTCAGCAATCGTCACTCCGGTATAAACGGAAGCTTCACGCGCGGCCACCGGCATGGAAGACGTGTTACAAATGATGAGCGTACGGTCCATCAAGCTCTTGCCTGTACGCGGGTCATTGAGTTCCGGGAATTCGCGAAGGGTCTCCACCACTTCACCAGCACGTTCACCGCAAGCGGCGAGAATCACGACATCGACGTCCGCATAACGGCTCATCAACTGCTGAAGCACGGTCTTGCCAGCACCGAAGGGCCCCGGCGTGCAGAACGTACCGCCCTGAGCCACCGGGAAGAACGTATCGATGATGCGCTGCTGCATCGTGAGAGGCTTTGTCGGGCGGAGGCGTTCCTGGTAGTTCTTGATAGGAACCTTCACCGGCCATGTCTGATACATCTTGACTTCGATCTTCTTGCCTTCGGCGTCCTTCAAAACAGCGATGACATCTTCAATGACATGTTCACCGGCCGGGACGATGGATTCGACTGTCACCTGACCGCGAACGCGGAACGGCACCATGATGCGGTGCTTGAAAATGCCTTCCGGAACAGTACCGAGCGTATCGCCGCCCGTCACCGTATCGCCGGCCTTAGCCGTCGGAGTAAAGGACCATTTGCGATCACGCGGAAGAGCCGGAAGATACTTACCGCGCTGCAGGAAGAATCCGCATTCTTCCGCAAGATTCGGAAGCGGGTTCTGCAAACCGTCGAACACCTGAGTCAAAAGGCCCGGGCCCAGTTCCACGGAAAGAAGTTCTCCAGTAAAGTGGACTTCGTCGCCCGCCTTAAGGCCTGTCGTGTCTTCGAAAACCTGGAGTTCTGCATAGTCTCCGCGAATACGGATAACTTCACTCTTAAGTTCCACACCAGACGAAAGCTTGGCGAAACCGACTTCGTTTTGTGCTACTGCGCCGTCGAATGCAACACGGATCAAGTTACCGTTTACTCCGACGATTTTACCGATACTAGCCATTGAAAGTAAGACCTCCGGTCATCATCCCTGCTTGCTAGCAGGATCGTTATCATTAATTACTTTGAGGACAGCCGCATTCCCCGCTTCTTCGGAGATGCGGGACCAACGTTCGCAAATTTGAAGTTTCTTGGCAAAAGCATAGAGAAATGCCATCGATTCTTCATCGGGAGCGAGCTGGTCCAACAACCAAAAACGGGCGCGGTCCAAATCCTGTTCGCGTTCAAGCGGATCCGGTTTAGCAAAAGCGTCCGTTACCATTTTGGCAAATGTCACGTCATAGCCGGGGAACGGGCGTTCGGTAAAACGCACATCTGGGCCCCAGGATGCGGCACGTGCATGTCCTAAAATATTTTTCAACTGAGTCTCGTGAGCCTGATATGCCGAGACGAAAGGATCGTCGTTAGGCTCTCCGTTGACAACTGCATCAAACGTGGCGAGTTCTTTTTCGCTCATCACGCTCGAGCAACGATTGCGCAAATCCGCCACCGAAAACGGGGGCGTATCTCCGAACCGCAAAAACGGAAGCGACGCAGAAATATAAACGGCATTGCTCATGAATTATTTTTCCTGAGCTGCGCTAGATACAACCTTAGCAATCTGCGGGCGAACCATGGAGGAAAGCGCCGATGCGATTTCCGGAGCGGTAAATTCGTGAGAGATCTTGCCGTTTTCTACCTTAACGCGGAAGCCGAACTTGATGCCGGAATCGCTTTCGACCTTGACACCCTTGCCGAGTTCCTTGGCAAATTCACCCGTCACAAAGGAAGTGAGCTTCGCCTTGTCTGCGTCAGAGAAGACGACGGCGAGATCGGAATTGTAATTCTTAGCGAGGGCAAGAAGCATTTCCTTGACCGTTGCTTCGGAAAGGTTCTTTTCGACCTGGAGAGCGACGATATCGCTCACGATCTTTTCAAAACGACGACCCACAGAAATCAAAACGTCACGTGCAGCCTGTTCGAGGGCACGTTCGCTACGTTCTGTATAGACTTCAGCATCCTTATCGGCTTTTTCAAGCTTGGCAGCGGCTTCGGCTTCTGCATTCTTAATGATGCTTGCGGCTTCTTCCTTCGCCTTGGCGATAATTGCACTGGACTGGACTTCAGCCTTGTCCACGGCTTCTTTTTGGATGCGATCAATCAGTGTCTGTAAATCTTCAGCCATAAAATCTCCGATAATTCAATAGCGCTTTTTGCGTCAATTTTAATATACAAGAAAAAAGTTCGATAAACGGCAAAATTATGTTAAAAATGTGAAAATTTTCGACAAAAAAGACGCTTTATAGGACGAAAAGCATCCTTTGGAGGCTAAATAATAGAACAAATTTTAGATATAGCTTATTTTGGTCGATCCGTCGCCGAGGAATCTTTGGCGAGCGAAATCAGCCATGCAACCATCAGAGAAGCGTCCTTGTCGGAGAGCTTCTTGATTTCCATCGGGCGATACTTGTCCGGGTGGATTGGTTGTGGATCTTTGAGATAATCGAAAAGACCTTTGGGATTGTCCAAGTAGCGTTCCACATTCCCCTGCATATCGGGGCCTGCAAAATTTCGCTTCCAGCGGTGGCAGGCGTAGCATTCCTGATCGTACAGTTCAGCGACCGAGGCTCTCGCTTCGGGAGTCAGCTCGGGCAGCTGAAAGACTTCTGCGGCAAAAAGAGCCGTCATGAACAGGAATACAGACCAAAATATCGCCGGGTGACGGAACATCCTAATCCTTGGGCTTTAGGAACTTGCCCGTCAGATGCGTCACGACAAAGCGCGGCAACAGACGTTCCACAAAGAGCACAGCCTTGTTGATAGGTCCCGGAACAATCCGGTCTGGAAATCCGAGCAGGATCGCCTTCGCAGCTTCCCAAGCGACTTTTTCCGGAGAAGTGCTGAAAAGAGTTCTCCAGAATCCCCTTTTAGAACCTGCCTGGAAATGGAATCCCGTATCGACAGTCCCCGGGCAGAGCGTTAAAACGCGGACGCCATAAGGACGCGCTTCTTCAGCAAGAGCTTCGCTATAGGAAAGGACAAAAGCCTTGCTCGCATAATAGGCCGCCATATAAGGCCCCGGCTGGAAACCGGCGACGCTCGCTACGTTCAAAATGACACCGCAACGGCGGGCATACATGGTTTTGAGGGAAAGTTTGCAAAGCACCATTAGGCTTTCGATGTTCAGCGTGACCATCTTTGTTTCCGATTCCGTCGGAATTTCAGTAGCGTCGCCGCTATAGCCGATGCCTGCATCGTTTACCAAAAGATCAGGCGGGCGACCGACCAGCTCGATCGTTTTTTCGAAAACCTGTTCCGCAGCCCCCGAAACCGAAAGATCTGCCGGAAGGGCAAAAGCATTTACGCCAAAGCGGACAGAAAGGTCCTTTGCCAAGGTTTCGAGCTTATCGGCCCGACGCGCCACCAAAACGATGTTTTCGGTTTGCGGCGCAAGCGTATAGGCGATTTCCTTGCCAATGCCCGCACTTGCGCCTGTAATCAAAAGAGCTTTATATCGTTTCATGATTTTCCCCCAAATTTCTATATTAGGGCCGTCTCTTTGAAATTAACTTTTTTTTATGGAATTCGCAACTCATGGACATTGTTGGCATTTTACTTGTCGCATGTGCGTTGTCGATCGACTGCTTTGCTATTTCTCTTTCGGTTGGACTGTGCCGTAAAGAGACCTCGCAGATTGAAATTTCAAAGATCGGGCTCTTTTTTGGCGTATTCCAAGCTGGAATGACTTTGCTAGGTGCCTTCTGCGGAAAATTTTTGGCGGAGCTCATCGGAGCTTTTGACCATTGGATTGCCTTTGGGCTTTTGGTCTTTTTGGGCGTCCGCATGATCCGCGAAGCGGCAATCGGCGGAGAGGACAGAACCTTTACCCAAAAGCTTTCCTTGAAAACCTTGGCGGCTCTTGCCGTGGCGACAAGCCTCGACGCGCTCGCGGTCGGGCTTTCCTTTGCGCTGATCGGGCACGAGATTCTTTGGACCTCTTTCGTCATCGGTATCGTCGCATTCCTTGCGGCAGAAATCGGAACGAACGTGGGCAAGACTGCCGGGAAAAAATTTTCTTCCGAAGTGACGGAATGGATTGGCGGTGTCGTTCTGATTTTAATCGGGATAAAGATTCTCGCCGAGCATTTACAGCAGGATCTTTCCTAAAGAATTTTGGATTTTTTGAATTTTTCGCGCACGAGCAAAAGATCGTGTTCGTAAGGGTCGCGTTTGAAGTCGTCGAAAGCCCATGCCGTCGGAATAAAGTGTCCTTTCGCATAATGCAGAATCATGTCGAGCCAGAGGCCCGCGCCCGCGTAAAGCTTGAACGGACCACGCTTATAAGAAGGCAGAACGACCTTGTCTAAATCCATGTAGCCGATGTCGATATTCACGTGGCGCTGTTCTGCAGATTCGGCGAAGGTCTGTTCCAAAGCGTTCGAACGTTCCTTTTCCTTGCCAATTTCTTCCGGGGAAACGGTGCGTTCAAACGAAAGCACGCCGCGGTAAAGACCGCTTCCCATTTCGGGGGTGTAATAATCGGTTTTGTCGAAAGGGTAAAGTTTGCCCAAGTGACGGATCGGTCCCCAGGTCTTTTGCAAGGATCGGAGAAGGTCTTCGGGCCATTCGGCACCCGGGACAAGGACAAATGCGAGAAGTGCTGCTTTTTCTGAAAAATGATGAGGTGTTGCCATGATCAATGCGTGTAAAGCTGGAGCATTTTTGCCATGAATTCCAGCTGGTCTTCGGTAAAGGCTTCCGTATCTTCCGGGTTATCGGCCGATATGGGGAACATCGGATTCAAAGCGTCGGGGCACATGACGCCCATTTTGGCAAGGACAATACGCGGCATCACTTCGGAAGGCATGTCGAGATAATCGGCAGAGACTTCGGAGTTTGCCAAAAGCGGAATCAACGCGCCGCAGTGCGGAGTATCTTCCAAGCCGTCTTGGACATTGGATTTGTCTAGGGCATTGCTCACTTCGGTGGTCGTCGACGTCGTATGACGCAGGCCGAAGAAATGCCCCGATTCATGAATTGCGGTCAAAACAATCTGCAGTGCACTTTGCGAAGTTTCCCTGCTGTTGTTTTCCAGATAATGCGTTCCAATGACAACCGTACTGCCATCGCCACCGCCAAAGTTTCCACTGAAAAGTGCAGAATATCCGAGGATACCCGTCTTTTCAATCCGATGCACGAGGACAATATCCAGAGCATTATAGATATCTGGTTCCGCATCGGAATTTGGCCAGCCGCCCAATTCCGAAACAAAGTAGTCATCCGAAGATTTTCCCGCAAGCCAAGGTTCGTTATCCGGATAGAAATTGGAAAGATCCGTGCGCTCCGACGCATAATGCAGATAGAGCGTATCCACGACCGCTCCCCCAGCTGCAAAAGAACTGCGGAATTTTTCGAGCATCAAACGGGAAAGGCTATCAAGAGAAACATTATCTTGCGTTCCATCATAAGAACCGGCGACAATCAAATTCACCTTGAAATGAAGACTGTTCGACCCCGAACCTTCGAAGCGAAGATTCTGAACCTCTCCGGAATAATATTCTCCGTCTTCCACGAGAGAAGTTCCCCAGAAAGCCAAATCGGATTCCTGACAATCAAAATGATAAACCCAGCGGCCAGCTGAATCTGTCGCTTCCAAACTGCGAGTCCGATTTCCGATGATGTAAGTTGTAGATGTTTTTGGAATCAAACGGTAGAGCTGGAGCTTTGGAGCCTCATGAGTCGAATCCGCATCAAAAGAAAGCGTGTACTGTCCATTTGGAAATACGCGCATCAAAACGCCCGTGCTCAAGTGCTGTTCCAAGGAATCATTTGCCGCAGGATCGTTTGCGTAGATGGAAAATGAGGCGTCCAAGGGCTTTAAGGAAACATCATCCGACGAAGATGACATCGTTTCAAAAAGTTCGCAGCCCGAAAGTGTGAAAAGCGAAGCCATTCCTAAAAGGGAGAAAATTCGAGATTTTTTCTTCGTTTTCGTCATTCGAGCGTCTACCATTAAGAGAATTCCTGCTATAGAATCAATTTAATCAAATTCAAGGAGAAAAGAATGCATTGGGAAGATTTGAAAAATTTTTTAAAGCCCCTGTCGGAAAGACCCGCCCTTGCCGGTTTTTTTGCAGGAGTTCTTTACCTGTCTTCTGCCGCATTCCCGCTTTACGGTGCGGTCTGCACCGCTATCCTAATTGTCTTTTTAGCGATTCTTCCCACCTTTCCGCGTCGCACGACGCTCTGCATTCTGCTCGCCTTTTCGCTGCGGTTGCTTCTTATGCTTTGGAATAGTCCTGAATATAAATTCGAGCCCGAGAAACTTCCCCGGGAAAGTTCGGGTTTTGTCGAATCCGTACTGGACAGGCCCGAAGGCGTTGCGGCCATTCTCCAAAGTAAATTCGGAAAACTGCGTCTTTCAAAAAAAGAACCGCCCTTCCCCGCTCCCGGAGATTCGATTTTGTTTACGGCAAAATGGTACCCGGTAGAGCCTCCTACGGTACCGGGAGGATTCGATTCGCCGAAGTGGCTTCAAAGCCAAAATCTCGCCGGCTTTGGAAAGCTCGAAAAATTTCAGGTTTTACGCCACCGGTTCATTCCGGAAGAAGCCTTTTCAAAGATTCGCCACGCACTCAAAAATTACTTCGCCCAGTTTTTACCGCCAGCGGAAACAGGACTCTTGATCGGGCTTTTGGCTGGTGACCGTTCAAGCATTCCCGATTCGCTGCAAAGCGGATTTCGTCGAGCGGGAATTGTGCATGTTCTCGCGATTAGTGGGTTTCATGTCGTGCTACTTTCGGGAATGGTCCTACTGTTTTTGAAGGCGACCCGGATGCCACACAAATTTGCCCGGAGCGCCGCCATTTTATTAATGCTCCTTTATGCTCCGATCGCCGGAGGTTCGCCCGCCGTGTACCGAGCCGTTTTCATGTTCACCGTGGTGCAGCTTGGACAGCTCTTTCAGCGCAAGGCGGACGGTCTGAATTCGCTCGGAATCGCCCTGTTGATTTTGACAGCAATCGATCCGCAGATCTTGTGGAATGTCGGTTTTCAACTTTCCGCTTCTGCGACAGGAGGGATCATCGCCTACGGAAAGCGTTCCCCCTGGGAGACCGAGAACGAAGCCTTCAAAAAGAATCCGCTTTGGAAATTTTTGGAATCGAATGTTCTGAGTGCAATCTGGATTACGCTTGTTGCAACAGCATCGACTGCTCCGTTTTTGATTTGGTCGTTTCATTCCCTGTCGCCGATTTCCATTTTGGGAAATATTTTTGTTGTTCCGCTGGTGAGCCTTGGCATGCAAGCAGGAATCTTTGCGCTCCTTTTGCCGATTCCGATGATTGCGAACTTTTTTTGTGCGGCGGCTGGATTTTTATTTCGCCTTTCGGCGTATCTGGTGAGCCGAATTTCTACCGTTTCGATTGCCTCGGTGACCGTTGGACCTTTCCCCGCCTGGATTTTAATTCTCGGCGGCGTGCTCGTGCTTTCGCTCGGCGCTTTTAAGAGCAACCGTTTTGCAAGAAAACAGGTCCTTGTGATTTTGCTCGCCTTTGGCGTTTACGCTCTTGGTTCGGAACTCGGAGGCAAGTTAAAGCCTTCCTGGAAAGTATCGGTTTTAGACATTGGGCAAGGCGACTGTATTTTTGTCCAAAGCCCTCGGGGAGACGCTTACCTTGTCGATGTCGGTGTGAATTCCGGAAGGCGGAACGTGGCAAACGACAAAATTATTCCCTTTTTGCAGGAGAGTGGCGTGTGGAAGTTGAAAGGAATCATTGTAACGCATCCGGACTTGGACCATTTTTCGGGAGCGAGCGTTTTGATGAAAGAATTTCCCGTGGAGAATCTTTGGGTGCAGGAATGTTCCCGCATTACAGAAAAGCCCGAATGGCAAGAAGTTCTCCAAACCGCATCCGAAAAGAACATTCCCATTCAGGACTTACGCCGCGGCATGCTCTTTACCGAAACGACTCGCCAAGGCTTGCACCACGTGAACACCTGGAAAATGCGCGTTCTGCACCCCGACCCGTTTCATTGCGGCGAGACCAATTCCGAAAGCACCACGATCCGCATTTCAGGCGTGGGAGGCTCCATTCTGCTCACGGGAGATTTAACGAAAGAGGGCGAACGGGAAATTCTCGCCACGGACATTCCCCTGAAAACAGACATTCTAAAACTCGGCCATCACGGTTCCAA
Organism: Hallerella succinigenes; assembly: GCF_002797675.1. Taxonomy (NCBI): domain Bacteria; kingdom Pseudomonadati; phylum Fibrobacterota; class Fibrobacteria; order Fibrobacterales; family Fibrobacteraceae; genus Hallerella; species Hallerella succinigenes. The sequence continues at coordinate 83,477 of NZ_PGEX01000001.1, forward strand.
AACTTCCAGTTCGAGAGAATTCTTAAAAGCGGTTTCCCCGGACATCGCCATCGCTTCGAACGGCCGTCATAATAAATTCCACCACCCGCACAAGCAGGTGGTGGAAAGACTCGACAGTTTGAAGATTCCCCTGCTGAACACGTCCCAAAAAGGAACTGTCCAGGTGGAATTTGACGAAAGTGGTTACCGCATAACGACAGCGCTTTGAAAACGCAAAAATTACTTGAAGAAGCCGAGAACTTCTTCGTTCACCAAGGCGTTCGTCGCGACGCTTGTATAACCTTCATGAATCAGATGCGAAGGCGTGCCATCCGCATTGAAAAGCTTGGATTCACCGTTCAACAGGGAGAACTTGCCTCCCGCTTCCGCAAAGATCGCCGGAAACGCGGCGACATCCCACAAGGAAACAGTCGGATCGATCATCGCTTCGGCACGGCCCGTAGCAACGAGGAAGTAACCGTAGCAATCGCCCCAGCCACGGTAGAGCAAAGCCGACTTGCGATAGCGTTCAAAGTTGTCTGCATAACCTTCAGTTTCGAACGTATTCACCGTTCCCGAAAGGGCAAGGCCCTGCTTCATCTTCGCCACCTTCGAAACGTGAACTTGTGCATCATCCATAAAAGCTCCCAAGCCCTTGCCCGCATACAGCATGTGATTCTGCGCCGGCAAATTGACAATGCCCACCCAAGGTTCGTCTTTGTGATAAAGACCGATCAACGTTCCGAACAAAGGAACACCGCGAATAAAAGACTTGGTGCCGTCAATCGGATCGAAAACCCATTTGTATTCAGCATCCGGTTTTTCGATTCCGAATTCTTCGCCGATAACGCCAAAGTTCGGAGTTTCCTTTTCAAAGACCTGACGCAATTTTTCTTCTGCGCCTTTGTCTGCAATAGTGACAGGCGTGTTGTCCGGTTTCCATTCCACAGAAAGGTGCTTTTCGTAGTGCGAAAGAATCACAGCCTGTGCGGCAGTAGCGGCACGCTTTGCGATTCCCAAAAGTTCTTTGACTTCTGACATTTTGAACCTGAGCGTTAAGCGTTCGTCCACTTGGTCGCAAGATCGATCAGCAGTTGATTTTCCTTAGGCTGTCCAATCGTGATGCGGACCCATTCCGGCATGCCGAAGCTCTTGAGGTAACGGATGATCATGCCGTTCTGTTCTAAGAACTTCACAAATTCTGAGCACTTTTCGCCAATGTGAACGCAGATGAAGTTCGCCTGCGTCGGAAGAACCTTGTAGCCAAGATTCGTAAAGGCTTCCGTGAGCTGCGCGTTGCCCGCATTGTTCATATCGAGCGTCTTTTGAATATGATCGTCGTCGGAAAGAGCGGCTTCTGCAGCGGCCTGAGCGGCGAGGTTCACATCGAACGGCGGCTTCACCTTCCAAAGAGCCTTGATCACTTCGCTGCTCGAGAACGCATAACCGACGCGGACACCTGCAAGACCGTAGATCTTGCTGAAGGTGCGGTTCAGCATCAGGTTCGGGAATTTTTCTAGCTGCGACAGGAGCTTCGGATAATCCTTTGCAGTCGCAAATTCGGAATAAGCTTCATCGATGAACACGAGAATGTTCTGCGGAACCTTGGAGAGGAATTCGAGGATTTCCGATTCCGTGTAATAATAACCGGTCGGATTGTTCGGGTTGCAAATAAAAATGGCGCGAGTCTTCGGCGTAATCGCTTGAATATACGCGTCGAGATTCGGTCGGTTTTCTGTTTCTTCAACCGAAATGAACTTGGCGCCGAAGAGAAGGGCGGTCGCCTTGTACACAGAGAAGGTCGGGCGAATGCCGATAATTTCGTCACCCGGGCGGAAATAAGCCTTACCGACCATGTCGATGATTTCGTCCGAACCGTTGCCGATCACAATCTGATCCGAATTCACGTGGAACTTGTTTGCCAAAGCGGAAATCAGATGCGGAGCGTTTCCACGCGGATAAAGGTGCAGCGTATTCACGATGTTCGTGTACGCTTCGCAAGCCTTTTTCGACGGGCCCAATGGATTCTCGTTCGAAGCGAGCTTTACAGCGTTCTTTAAACCATACTGTTCACAAATTTCTTCAATGGACTTTCCAGGAACGTAATCGGAAAGATTTTCGAGTTCAGGACGTGTTTCGATCATATAACCTCTCGCGGCAAAATTTAGCAAAACAAATGCATCGTTATCGAGCCATCAGCGTTTTGTTTCCATATGGAGATTTTAGGCGAACAACCCCCTTTTGCACTGTAGAAGCAAGTACAAATAGATTTCCCGAACGCGTCACAGAAACCGGCAAACGCCGACCATCCAGCGAATACATTTGAACACGAACATGGCCCAGTTCCGCAGATGTAAGCCCCGTAACCTCTAAGATAAAGCTGCCCGTTCCATTTTTCCATGTACGAGCGGTAAAGATTGCATGGCGAAGACCAACGATTGCCTCGCGGGGTTCCATGCTAGGCACATCACCCTCGTTCACACTTGTCGATGCCAAGAGTTGCACATCGCTGTTATATGTCGATGCAAACGGGTTTACGACGAGAGCGTTCGCTTCCACATCTACCGGCAACAAGATATTACCTTTGTTTATGCAGCTGTCCAAGCGCAGGTATTCCATCTGGTCTGTGCTTCCCACAAGCCCCGAAATCCAGCCATTGACCGAATCTGCAGAAGTCTTTATTTCGATATCGCCTTCATTGACCGCCTTGAAAAGATCGGCACTCTTGGCTCCCGGACGCACGTAGCCCGCAATACCGCCCACGAACGGAGCCTTTGCATTTTCAACGGAAATCTTTCCCTTGTTTTCTACGAAGCTTGCCTGTTTCACTTCCCAAATTCCCGCAACACCACCCACCTGCACCATTTGCTGTTCCTCTACACCATTATAAATCACATCGCCGTAGTTAACGCAACTGTCGAGAACTGTATTCGTATTGCCGGAGACATAACCAAAAAGTCCACCCAATGCCGCATAAGACGCCGTAAGTTCTACCTTGCCATAATTAAAGTTACCCGTCATCGTCTTTTCAGAACCAAACGATAGTATTACACCGGCAAGACCGCCCACAAAGCCCGTTTCAGTCGAAACGTTTACCGAAATGTTACCCTTGTTCACATTGTCCTTGAATGTGCAAGGGGCAAGAAGTTCTCCTACAACGCCACCCACATCAGCATTTATGTGGCCTTTCACCGTAATGTTCGCTTCGTTCACATTCCTTTCGATTGCACCCGGATCCACAAGAACGCCAATCACACCGCCAACCGCAGCCTGTTTCTGGTTAGACACATTCATGGTTCCCTTGATCGTGTTATCGTAAAAGCCGACCCACTTCGCCACAGTGTTACCCATCAAACCGCCCCATTGCAGAGCTCCCTGATCATTATCGACTGTTTCATAAATCAATTCCACCGAATTATTCCGCAGTACGGCCTGCCCCGTCACCACCTGCGTCACAAAGGTGCCCACAAGCCCCGAATGACGGATGTACGTATTTTCGAATACGACATTGCTGTAATAGAGTGTGTCGCTGCCATTGTTAAACACCGGGCCGATAAAGCCCGCATTCCCGACATATCCCAAGGAATCATCGATATACAAGTTCGAAATCTTGTGACCATCACCGTCAAAGCTTCCTTCAAATGGACCGATTGCCTCCCAATTTCCCACATCACGACCGCAAACAGGACTTAAATCCAAGTCCGCAGTCAGCTTGAAATGCAAGCCCTCGCCCGCATTCTGTAATTTGACGCCCTTGTAAGTGCCACTATCCAAAACAGCATTGCGAAACTGCAACAGTTCCTGCACAGAGCCAATGGTTAACGGATTTTCTTTTGTACCTAGGTCCGTCGCATAACAAGCTGCCGCAAATACCATAAGTATCATAAATTTTGCAAACTTCATATAGCCTCTGATTTCATTTGTTCACAATTCCAAATATAGATTCCATTCCCCATAAAATCGGGCATAATAAATATAAATGAAGAAAAAACGCAAAAACGCCTCGTTTTAACGAGGCGTTTTTTGCTCACACGTACGTGAGCCAAATCGTGATGCCGTATTGCGAAGGTTACACAACGCGGGTCATGCCGCTCATGCGGTCACGCAGCCAAGCACCGACTTCTTCAACAGGGTGGTTGCGGATGTTCTTGTTCACCTTGATCAGTTCTTCGTTATCCACAGCGGTGGTCTTGCCTTCGCCGTAGATAGCGCCGATGTCGTCCTTCTTCACTTCGTTCTTCATGAAGTCAGCGAGCAGAGGCACGCACTTGTTGGCGAACAGGTAGCAACCGTATTCGGCGGTGTCGCTAATCACGCGGTTCATTTCGTACAACTTCTTACGAGCGATGAGGTTCGCGATAAGCGGAGTCTCGTGGAGGGATTCGTAGTAAGCGCTCATCGGCTTGATGCCCACGGAGCACATGGTTTCGAATGCGAGTTCCACGCCAGCCTTAATCATAGCGACCATGAGGACGCCACGATCAAAGTATTCCTGTTCGGAGATAGCCTTGTCGGTAGCTTCGACCTTTTCGAATTCGAGTTCGCCGGTTTCGCCACGCCACTTGAGAAGGTCCTTGTCGCCGGCTTCCCAGTCGACCATCATGGTGCTGGAGAACTTGCCAGAGATGATGTTGTCCTGGTGCTCCTGGTAGAGCGGCTTCATGATCTTCTTCATCTTTTCGGCGAGTTCCGTTGCGCGAATCTTGGCCGGGTTGGAGAGACGATCCATCATGTTGGTGATGCCGCCGTGCTTCAGGGCTTCGGAAATGGTTTCCCAGCCGTACTGGAGCAGCTTGACCGCGTAAGCCGGTTCAACGCCGAATTCCTTCACCATCTTGTCGTAGCAAAGGATGGTGCCGGTCTGGAGCATACCGCAAAGGATGGTCTGTTCGCCCATGAGGTCGGACTTCACTTCGGCAACGAAAGAGCTTTCGAGAACGCCCGGACGGTCGGCATGGAGGCCAGCGGCGTAAGCCTTGGCGTAGTCCCAGCCCTTGCCTTCGGGGTCGTTTTCCGGGTGCACAGCGATAAGGCAGGGCATACCGAAACCGCGAACGTATTCGCTACGGACTTCGGAACCCGGTCCCTTCGGGGCGACCATGATCACCGTGATGTCCTTGCGGATTTCCTGGCCTTCTTCAACAATGTTGAAGCCGTGGCTGTAAGAAAGGGCGGCGCCCTTCTTCATGAGCTTCATGATGGCCGGGATCACGTTGTGGTGCTGCTTGTCCGGTGTGAGGTTGCAAACGAGGTCTGCATCCGGAATCATTTCTTCGTAGGTACCGACCTTGAAGCCGTTTTCGGTAGCGTTCTTCCAGGACTGGCGCTTCTGTTCAATAGCTTCCTTGCGGAGCGTGTAAGAGACGTCGAGGCCGCTATCGCGCAGGTCAAGACCCTGATGGAGACCCTGGGCACCGCAACCGACGAACACAATCTTCTTGCCCTTGAGGGCTTCAACACCACGGCTGAATTCAGAATGTTCCATGAAACGGCAGTGGCCAATTTCTTCGAGTTGGCGACGCATAGGGATAGAATTGAAATAATTCATTTTTTGAACCTCTGTTAAATAGAATGTTTCCGGGGGAAAAGATAGCATTTTAGACGACGCCTCGTCTATAAAAGGGGGAAGAATCCCCCTAATTGCAGCCGCCTTGTCCGCGTCATACCGCACACTGTCATACCGGACTCCGTTCCGGCATCGCCATTTCAATCCGCGTCTAAGCCGTCTTCCATACACCCCCTCGCCTAGTGGCTCCGCCCCTAAAACCCCGAATTACATCATTGCGAGCCCCGAACAGGGGTGAAGCAATCCATGCGCCCTGCTAGGGGACTCCTACGGAGTCCCTCGCTGCTCGGCTCGGCAATGCAGAAATGCTAGCATTTCTGCGCTGCGCTCGCCTCACTGCTAGTCCTCTACGCAACGAACTGAAAACCCGTTGCTATTGTCGTAGTCGTAGGTGTACAGGAACGCATTGTCGTTGACGTAGTACAGGGCCATGCTGTACGCGAAGTAGCCATTGCGCTCCGTGGAACTCCAGAAGAACGCGTAGTAGCCCTCGTCTTCGTAATGGCCGTAGCCGTCCCTGAGGCCGGCAGGCAACGCCGCAAACGAGTAGGCGTCCGTGCCGTTACTGCTATTGTACCAACCGGTCAGGGACTTGAGCTTTTTACCTGCTGTTGAGGAGCCACCCACGGTCGTGAACAAGGCTTCCCATTCCGATCGGCGCGGCAGGTGCCAGCCCTTGGGGCACACACCGCGGACTGGCAAGGTCGGCGAGCATGTCGAACCGTATCCGCAGCCCCTGCCGTTCGTGCTCCATTCGCCCACGCTATCCATGGCAGCGGCCCATGTATAAAGGCGGCCGTACTTGGTGCAGTTGGCAGGGGCATCTTCATAGCACCAGCTAGTGGAATCAGATGTATAGCCCCTATAGTTATAGGGAACACCGGTGTAGGCGTAGTTCAGGTTCTCGGCCATCCAGGTCTGCGTACCGATGGTGACGGTCTTGTAAATTTGTCCATCGCGGCTGTCGGTCATGGTGCCGTAGGTGATTACATTGCCCGCAGAGTTACTGCTGGATGCAACCGAAGACGACGAGAAGTTTTTGTCACCCTGGAGGCTCGAAGAGCTGATAGTGTCCACGGAACTGCTAGAATTAGACTGTTTCGCCTTTTCACTGCTCGACGAAGTCACTTCGGCTGGTTCAGTGACCTTGCCGCTACTCGAAGAAGACGATTCAATCCCCGGTTCGTCATTCGGCCCAACCGAGGCCGATGAGCTGTCGTCACACCCGACAAAGGCAAATGCCACCAAACCCATCGTAACAAGAAACTTTTTCATAAAAGCCCCCAAATAAAAGTCATTCTTTGCAAATGTAATTTATTTTCACCTACCGACTTTCTTCACCGCCAATTCCAAGTCAAGATCATGCAAGCCGGGATACGCCTTAATAAGGAAATCAACAGGAACCTTCTTTGCAACTTCTGCACTGGATTCATTGTAGAACCACTGGTAATAGGCGTAAAACTCGCCTATCCAATCGGGTAAAAAGCCCTCCAATGCATTGCCAGGTTTCAGATTGTAATTATCAGTCTTTACAAAGAAATCCCACAATGTCTTGGCATCCATGGTATTGACATACGCCTGAGCCTCATCAATATCCTTCCTAGTCTTGCTCTGCATATACGCCTGAATAAAATCCTTCGTATCTTTATCAGAAAAAGACTGAGCGACAAAATCAAAAAGTTTCCCCTGGTTTTCAACGACATCTTTTAGATACGCTTCTTCGTATGCAGGCATAAGGACCTCCTAAAGCAAGGTGCTAAAAACCTTGGAAACTTTATTCTCGTCAGAATCAACGAGTTCCCTCATTTTTTTTCGAGCCAAGGAATCTCGGGTGTTGTACTTTTCATTAAACTCTCGGTAATCGACAGAATATAAGCCATCGTGTAATTCGCACAATTTGGAATACGCCAGTTCTGTCTTGATGCAATACTGGATACCGAGTCCGCCCAAAGACAACAATTCTTCCAGAATGTCGACATCGACATTGTCACGAACAAATTCCTTCGCAATGTAAAAATACGATGCGTTTGCCCGCCACCCTTTTATGATATCGTAATTTGACGAATCGACGCCATACTTCTCAATAAACTTTGCAGACAACACGCGATACCTTCTGGAGTCATCGGCATCCCTGTTTTTCATAAGTTCCGCAAGCCAACACAAGACATTTTTTTCCTGGAAATCCAAAATTTTCAGACCGCCCGTATCGAGTTCGTACTTGTGAACCCAACCGTTAACTTCTGTAGGCTTGCAAACCGCCCATTCCTTTGCCAATTCAAAATCCGCAGTCAGGTAAAAACCGCGACCATAGTCGTGTCTGTCATTGCCAAGACCGAAGGTCGGCGTGAACTGTTTTTCAGACGTTCCGTGATATAGAATAAGTTTGGGCATAATGGCTTCTTGCCTAGTCCTTTACACAACGGACTGAAAAACAGTAGTACTTGGCGTAGTCCTCCAAGTGCGCATTGTCGTTGTTGAAGCGCAAGTACATGTAGTGCGCGTGGCTACCGAACTCCGTAGAACCCCAGAAGTTCGCGTCGTAGCCCTTGTTGCCGTAACTGCCATAGTAGTACTTGTTGCCAGCAGACAACGCCGAGAAGCCGAAGGCGTTCTCGTTGGTGCTGCTACTAAACGCTAGCCAGCTTGATGCCGCCTTGAGCATCTGACCCGCAGTTGATTGGCCGCCAATCGCCGTGAACAGGGTGTTCCATTCCGTTTGAGTCGGCAAATGCCAGCCTTCGGGACAAACTCCTCGAACTGGGTAGGTCGGCGAGCATCTCTTGCCATAGCCGCAGCCCTTGCCGTTCGTGCTCCAAGTGCCCGCGCTGTCCATGGCAGCAGCCCACGTGTAAAGGCGACCATATTTTTCGCAATACTCGGCAGAATCTTTGTAGCAGAAACTGTTATCCGTCTTGTAGTTGAGGTTCTCCGCCATCCACCATTGGTCGCCGATTTTTACAGTCTTGTAGGTTTGACCATCGCGGTCATCAAGCACAGTCCCATATTCACAGTTGTCTTCGGTTTCTGTTTTGCAGGGAGTAGCCAACGCAACAGAACTCGACGAAGACTCAATCTTGCCCGCAGAACTGCTACTAATCTCACTACTACTAGACTCAGGAGTCCCGACAGAAGACGAAGATCTCAACTTTACCGAACTCGACGAAGCATCATCCGTACTACTGCTAGACTTTCCTGTCTTTTCGCTGCTACTAGATTGTTTCACTTCGCTCTGTGTGTCGCTTGACGAGGACTTCGCCTTTTCACTACTCGACGAAGTCACTTCGGCTGGCTCAGTGACCTTGCCACTGCTCGAAGAAGATGATTCAACACCCGGTTCATCATTCGGCCCGGCAGACGCCGACGAACTGTCGTCGCACCCGACAACAGCAAACGCCATAATAAGCATGGATCCTATCGCCGCCTTGCGGCTCCCACCTTGGTGGCCATGCGCACTAGGCAACAAGTTGCCAAGTGCTGTCCGCCAGGATGACAGATCAAGAAACTTCTTCATAAAAGCCTCCAAACATTATTTATCTAAAGAAAATGTAATTTATGTCTTCCCCAAAAAAGCAAAACAAACCCAAAGCATCAACACAAAAGCCGCCCGCACATCACGGACGGCTAAATTTTTCACCCGAAAAGAATCCCGAAAGTTCCAGGCCCTCGTCCAGATCGTCAAACCACACGCCATCGCAATCAATGCGGAAGTTCTCCAACTGTTTTCGCGTAGCCTTCCGCAGCGGTTCGTAATCTCGGATGAGTTCACGCCCGATTCGGCCGTCATTCAGTTCAACACAAATAGCACCCTTTTCGACCCAAAGCCTTTTTACATCTTTTTCCGTACTTTCGCTCATCCGTTCGTTCCAAGCCGTTTCTTCCTCTCCGCGCGAGCAGCCTTAATTTCCGCTTCAATTTCTTCTTCGGTCAGATTGTCCACCCCATTTTCATGAGCCTGACGCTGAGCTTCGTGCAAAGCAGCCAAAAGCCCCGTAGGGTCATAAACAGCAGAATTATCGTTAACCATGTGGTTTCCTTTGTTCGGTGTAATGATATTCATAAAATCACGGGGAGAAACAGCAAACCCACAATTTGGAAAGTGTTTCAAATTTCCTGTCACAAGATAAGCACCTTTATCTTGATGAGCCCTAGCCACATCATAAAAGACAACATCATCGCTATCAGGGAGTTCTATACCAGATGGTGGAACCGGCTGATTTATCGCAAATTTTATAGTATTTCCGACAATATCATTTATGGTTTCCTGCATAAATGAAAATTTTGGACGAGAAAACACCTCCCAATACTCACGAACTATATTATCATCAACAAGAGGGACAAAGCGCCTTTCAACAACACCCCTAAAAACAGAATAAGGAATAGAATACTTATTATGCGCAAGAGCTGCAGAAATTAAAACATTCGTATCGAGCACAGCAAAAATCATTTTTTCTTCCTCTCCATACGGGCAGCCTTGATTTCGGCTTCAATTTCATCTTCGCTCAAATTCGCAACGCCATTTTTATACGCCTGTTCCTGAGCCGCATGTAACGCATTCAATAAATTAATGCCATCCTGTTTTGTAGGTGAGGGCATCCCCTTCACCTCAAACGGAATTCCGTTTTCGACAAGAGCACGCTTGAAAAAGATGCGCACAGCCGTGGGTATATCCATCCCAAGGCTTTCAAACAGGTCGGAAACCTGCTTTTTCAAATCTTCTTCAATCCTTATTTGCAAAACCGACATCGGCATACAGACCTCTTGCATTATCATATCAAAATATAGTCAAAATAACTGCAAAAAGCAATATTTTTGCATAGAATCGCCATTTTTCGTTCTTTTTTCTTCAGATTTCATATAGCTTCCGTTTTGTGGTCGCATTTGCGGCCGGTTTATTGTTAGAGGCGTTCCCTTCAATCCAAATTTCAGGAAAAAAAACGCATCTCGCCTTTCCTTAGACGAGATGCGTCGGTATTTGCCTTTTAGGAGACCCCTACGGAGTCCCTCGCCTTGCCTAATCCTTTACGCAACGAACGCTAAAACCGCGGCGTTTATCGCTATAGTCCAGGGCCATATAGTCGTGGTTGTAGTACAAGTACACGTTGTACGCGTTGCGGCTATCGCGCGCAGTAGAACTCCAGAAGTACGCGTAGTAGCCCGCGAGGTCGTAGAGCCCAGTGTAGATCCTGTAGCCGGCAGGCAACGCCGAGAACGAGAACGCATCCGTTCCATTGCCATGGTAGACGTCGTCGGTATACCACCCGGACGTGGACTTGAGAACCTTGCCGGGAGTCGTTTGTCCGCCAACGGCTGTAGACAAAGTGTTCCACTCGTTTTTAGTCGGCAGGTGCCAGCCCTCAGGACAAACGCCACGCACCGGGTAGGCCGTCGTGCAATGTTTGGCATATCCGCAGCCCTTGCCGTTCTCGCCCCATACGCCTGCACTATCTGTGGCAGCAGCCCATGTGTAAAGACGGCCGTACTTGGTACAGTTGGAAGCATTGTCTTTGTAGCAGTAGGAATTTGCCGCTTCGTAATTGAGGTTTTCCGCCATCCAGGTCTGCGTGCCGATGGTCACCGTCTTGTACGTCTGGCCGTCGCGGTCATCAATCAACTCTCCATACTCACAATTATCTTCTGTTTCCGTTTTACATCCAAATTCAAACCTAGACGAAGCATCATCCACACTACTGCTAGATTTTCCAGTCTTTTCGCTCGAACTGGATTGCATCACCTCGCTCGAGGAACTCGTTATAACACTCGAAGACAAGCTGTCATTGCGAGAACTTGAAGAGGACGAAGCAATTGAAGAGCTGGTGTTTTCTTCCTCCGGAACCCAGTCACCGTCTACGCACATGTAGGCGTTCTTTTCGTCCTTCACGTAGGCAGTCGCACCCTCGCGATTGTCGGAACAAACCGGCAAGTCGTCAAATGTTTCGACGAGCTCGTCGGACTGGTCCGTATCCTTAGCAGAAGTACTGTCATCCACACAGGCGGCAAGCATCGCAGACAGGGCGAAAGCACCGATGAGTAATTTCTTGAAATTCATGGAACCCTCCAGTTTCTCTATTTACAACATCAATATAGCTCTTTGTGAAACATGGAGTGAAAATCAGAATGACCGACGAATACAAAAAAAGGCCCTTCCGAAGAAGGAGCCTTTTTTGAAATCCGAAAAAAGATTACTTAGCGGCCGGAGCAGCGTCAGCAGCAGCCGGAGCGGCAGCAGCGACAACCGCTTCTTCAGCAGCTTCGATCTTAGCGGCACGGTTCTTCGTCGTAATCGTGAAGATAACCGTACGAGCCGGAGAAGCCAGTTCAACGCCTTCGAGCGGGAGCATCTTCGCGTAGAAAGTGGTACCTGCGTGGCAGTTGGAAATGTCGAGTGACACGTTCGTCGGAATCTTTTCCGGAAGAGCGCTGAGCTTTACATAACGCGTAATCTGAGAGAAGAGGCCGCCTTCGTTCTTCACGCCAACCGGAAGACCGTTGAGGATCACCGGAACGCGAACGGTAAGCGGAGCATTTTCTTCAATCTTGAGGAAGTCGATGTGATCGATCGTACCAGAAATGGAGTCCTTCTGATAGCTGTAGATGACGGCCGGATTGCCAGCCTTGCCATCAATTTCAAGATCAAGAAGGGTATAACGCTTGCCCGGAGCGAGAACTTTCGCGATGTCACGGGCATCAACGGTAATACTTACTGCTTCCTGACCCTTACCATAATAGACCCCCGGAATCTGGCCAGCCTTGCGAAGGCGTGCCGTTGCGCGAGAAGAGCCCGATACTCTCGAGGTTGCTTTGAGCGTTGTAAGCTGCATTGTTGTTTCTCCATTTAGGTGAAAAAAATCCTATTGGGGTAGCTGGATTCGAACCAACGAATAGCAGAATCAAAATCTGCTGTCTTACCACTTGACGATACCCCAAAGGGTGGCGAAAAAAATAGCAAAATTTTTCAAAAATACCAAGGTCAGAGCCAAATTAAGTTCAAAAACCTGTAAAGAAGTCCGTCACCGTCGCATAACGAGCCGTTTTTCCTAGCTTTTTCACCGCTTCTTCCGCGAGCGCCTTGGACGGGAACACGCCAAACACCGAAGCTCCGGAGCCCGACATCAAAGCGAAATCCGCCCCGTAATCCACAAAATCCTGCTTCATCTGCGCAATCAGCGGGAATTGAGGCAACACCGAATCTTCAAACTTGTTATAGGCTCCACCTTTAAAATCGTTCGGGTCGGAATTTTTGTAAGCTTCCCAACGGGCATCACCCGAAGGGACACAACCTGCATAAGCGGCCTTCGTCGGAACGGCGCACTGCGGAGTCGCCACCAAAAGTGCGGACCCTTCGGGAAGTTTCAACGGTTCCATGTGGGTTAGAACTTCGCCGATACCTTCCGCCTTGGCAGATCCTCCCTGAACGAGGAAAGGGACGTCTGCGCCGAGCTTCGCACCGAGTTTCTCCAAATCTTCTGCAGAGGCGTTCAAATTCCAGAGCCTGTTCAGCAAACGAAGAGCCGCGGCAGCATCTGCGCTTCCACCGCCAAGTCCAGCGCCAAGAGGCATCTTCTTTTCCAAGTAAAAACTTACACCCTGTTTGACGTCATAAGCCTTTTGAAGCAAAAGGGCGGCTTTGTAGACAAGGTCCGATTCCACGGGATATTCCTGTGGCCAATTATAACGGAGAGAAATCTTTCCCGACAAATCGAGTTCACCCGAAAGCGTATCGCCCGCGTTAATCGTCTGGAAAAGCGTTCCCAAGTTGTGGTAGCCGTCCGGGCGTTTAGAAAGAATATCAAGGAAAAGGTTGATTTTTGCTGGGGCAAATTCTTGAAGCATATTACTTCGCCTTTGGAAGGTAAACGGTATCATGAACGATGAGCGTATCGTGAACGATAACGGTATCGCGGACAAATTTGGTGATGGTCGTGTTGACGACGACCGAATCAACGCGCTGCGGACAGGGAGCAACCGTGACCGCAGAAGGGTTCAATCTATCTGCAGAGTTTGAACTTTCGACCGAGCTGGAACTTTCCTCCGAACTCGAACTCGGAGCGGAACTGCTGGACGGAGCGTTCGAACTTGAGACGGGATGTACCGCTGAACCTGAAGCAGACTGCGCTGCTGAGCTCGAAAAGGCTTGCGCAACGGAAGAGAGCTTCCCTGCTTCGTATTTGTCGATGACTTCCTGCAAGGAATCCCTCGACGCGCGGAGTTCCTGCAGGCGCATCTTGTAGCGGGACTTTTTGACAGCGCGCCTTTCACGTCCGTAGCGCCATTGTAGGTCTTGAATTTCATTGTCGATATTCGCCAGTTCCTGGTACAGCGGACCTTCCTTTTCCGCCTTTGCCCGCGGGCTGAAAAAGTCCGAAATCGTGTCCCAGATTCCCTTGCTATTCGAAGATTCTTCCGCAAAAGAGACTGAAACGAGGAGCGCTAGCGCCGAAATCAACAAAAAAACTGTTCTAAAATTCATGTCTTAACAATAAAAATTTTTGAACCTTTTGCGCAAACCCGCAATTCTTTATTACATTTGAATGTACGCGGAAGTAGCTCAGTTGGTAGAGCGTCAGCTTCCCAAGCTGAATGTCGAGGGTTCGAGCCCCTTTTTCCGCTCTAAAGCAAAGGCCTCACGCACGTGAGGCTTTTGTCTTTGAAGGATGAAAGGATTGTTTACATCATGCCAGAAGAGCTGGGGCTCGTCGTCACGGAAATTCCGTTCGAGAGCGAGCCTCCTTCCCCATAACCGGAACTCTCTTCCGAGCCCAAGTTATAAGTCCTACCGGCGTAGTTCGAAGCCTGCGCCGAATAGAAGTAGATAATCTGTCACAAATTAACGAGCGAGAAACTTCATGTACGGAAGTTTGCCCGCAAGCTTTTCCACGTCATCCGCATGGGACATGAGGACAGCGCGAGCGTGCCAAGAACCATCGAGGAACTGGCCACGCGGACCGTCGGCGAGTTCGAGAGGAATGACTTCCCCGCCCATCGTCAGGGTACGGTCCTGAGTGCTCGTCACAAGTTCTTCCGACGGATGTTCTTCAATCCAGGTGAGAATCTTGTCTGCCACATCGTGAGAAACACGGAAGCACGGCACGCCGATAGCGACGCAATTGCCGAAGAAGATTTCGGAATAGCTTTCCGCAATGATCGCACGAACGCCCCAGCGTTTCAAAGCCTGCGGAGCATGTTCACGGCTCGAACCACAGCCAAAGTTACGGTTCGAAACGAGGACGGTGCCCTTCGCATACTTCGGGTCACGGAACGGATGAACCTTGCCCTGAGCTTCGAGGCCAGCGATATCGTCGGCAAAAGCGTTCTCTCCAAGGCCGTCGAACGTCACGCATTTGAGGAAGCGGGCCGGAATGATGCGGTCCGTGTCGATGTCGTTTCCGCGCAGAGGAATGCCGGAACCCTTCACAGTATCAATCACAGTCAACATAATCTTTGCGCTCCTTACTTGATGTACTTGCGAACGTCGGTCACTTTACCTTCGATGGCAGCGGCTGCCACCATGATCGGGCTCATGAGAATCGTACGGCCGCTCGGGCTACCCTGACGGCCCTTGAAGTTTCGGTTACTCGAGCTTGCACTGACCTGACGGCCCTGAAGCTTATCCGGGTTCATAGCGAGGCAGAGAGAGCATCCCGCGTCGCGCCATTCGGCACCGGCGTCCGTAAAGATCTTGTCGAGGCCGAGGTCTTCGGCTTCCTTCTTGATCTTCTGGGAACCCGGAACGACCCACATCTTCACCGTCGGCGAAACGTGGTTGCCCTTCATGATTTCCGCTGCGGCAATCAAGTCCGGGAGACGGCCGTTTGTGCAGCTGCCGACGAATGCGATATCGATCGGAGTGCCGAGCATCTTGCCGCCTTCTTCCCAGCCCATGTATTCATAGGCTTCGCGAACAACCTTCTGTTCTGAGCCGGAGAATTCGCTGATCTTCGGCATATTTTCGTTCAACTGCATCGCCTGTGCCGGGGTGATGCCCCAGGTAACCATCGGTTCAAGCTTGTTGCAGTCGATTTCAATTTCGTCGTCGAACGTTGCGTCCGGATCGGAAGCGACAGACTTCCAGTAAGCGACCGCTTCGTCCCACTTGTCTGCCTTCGGAGCAAACGGCTTGCCTCGGAGGAAAGCGAAAGTCTTTTCGTCCGGGTTGCAGTAACCGACACGTGCGCCACCTTCGATGGCCATGTTGCAGACCGTCATACGACCTTCCATGTCGAGATTTTCAATCACCGGACCAGCGAATTCGTATGCGTAGCCAACGCCACCGTTCACACCGAGCTTTGCAATGTAAGCGAGAGCGATATCCTTTGCAGTCACGCCCGGCTGAAGCTTGCCGGTGAAGTTGATGCGACGGGTCTTGAGCGGGCTCATGGCGAGCGTCTGCGTAGCAAGGACGTCTGCCACCTGGCTTGTACCGATGCCGAAAGCCACAGCGCCGAATGCACCATGCGTTGCAGTGTGGGAGTCACCGCAAGCGACCGTCATACCCGGTTGGGTTACGCCTTCTTCCGGGCCAACGATGTGAATCACACCCTGTTCTCCAGCATCCGGTCCAAAGAAACGGACTCCGAAATCGCGAGTGTTCTTTTCGAGGTGTTCAAGCATTTCTTCCGAAATAGGATCCTTGAACGGACGAACACGAGCATCGGCCGTCGTCGGAATAATGTGGTCAACCGTCGCAAATGTACGTTCCGGATACTTGACCTTAAGGCCTTCTTCGCGAAGCATCGCAAAGGCCTGCGGACTTGTCACTTCATGGCAAAGATGAGTTCCGATGAACAGCTGATACTGTCCGCTCGGAAGTTTGCCCACGATGTGGCTTTCAAACACTTTTTGGTATAAATTTTTGCCCATAGAACACCTTCTCGTATGGATGTACGAAATGTTGCGCCTAATATAGCAAAAGTTTTACGGCTACTGTAAAAGAAATCTGCTACAGTAGACCCTACCGTCTAAGTTGTCGGAAAAACCCGACCGCTTTACAAGGTGCTTAAATACGAATTTGACCGCAGCTCATGGGATGAGATATACAAGTTGCCGTTGGATTCGCTTGCGTTTAAAATGCAAACGGATACTGGTTGGGTGGACATTACATACGATTATGATTCGTCCAAGGAATATCCGATGCAGTTCAACAAGGGAATGGAACTAAATGGCAAACTTTACACCATTAGCGGACATCGCGGCATGTGGTGCTATGATGGCAGCTGGAAAAGGATGGCGAGGATTCCAATCCCCAGCTGGGTTCAATGGGGTGATAAACATTTTACTAGATTATTGGACAGAGGCTTAAAAATGTCAGGATTGAACACATACGAAGTCAACGACGAATCTATCGTCAAACAAATTCAAAAAGATACGGCAAATGCGGCACAAGAACTTGTCGAAGCCGCAAAACTCCATTCCGGACATATCGTCGTCATCGGTTGCAGCACAAGCGAAACCCTCGGTGAACAAGTCGGCAGCCATTCCGTGCCAGAAGTCGGCAAGGCGATCCTCGCTGGACTTGAAAGCGTTTTCGCACCCCTCGGCATTTACATCGCAGCCCAGTGTTGCGAACACTTGAACCGTGCCATCATCGTAGAACGAGCCGCGGTCCCGAACGCAGAAATTGTGAATGTCGTTCCACAGCCCAAAGCCGGCGGCTCTTTTGCTACGGCTTGCTATGCGGCCTTCCAATACCCAGTCGCCCTCGAGCACATCAAGGCGGATGCCGGTCTCGATATCGGCGGAACGCTCATCGGTATGCATTTGAAGGAAGTCGCCGTCCCAGTCCGCTTAAAGCAGAACCGCATCGGCAAAGCTCTTTTGATTGCGGCCCGTACTCGTCCCAAGTTTATCGGCGGTGAACGCGCCCATTACGACGAAAGTTTAAAAGACGGCTTCCCAGTCTAAACGTCTTTACATTTTTGTTGTATTTACAAAAACCTCTACAAATTTGTAGAGGTTTTCTTTTTTCTCTTGGCCGAATGCTTCACATTTTGCTGAGGTTGTCAAATTTTCGCAGCTTAGGCACAGAATTTGCATGTTTATTTTCAAATAAGGCGAGGTTACAAAAATGAATGCGGCTGAAATTTTAATCCGTTGTTTAGAGAATGAAGGTGTCCAGTATATATTCGGGATTCCCGGCGAAGAAACCCTGGAAATCATGGAGGCCATCAAGAACTCCTCAATCCAGTTTATAACGGTGCGCCATGAACAGGGTGCGGCTTTTATGGCCGATGTCTGCGGACGTTTGACCGGCAAGGCGGGTGTCTGCCTTTCGACCCTTGGACCGGGAGCCACCAATCTGGTGACGGGTGTCGCCGATGCCAATTCCGACGGCGCTCCCCTAGTGGCGATTACGGGCCAGGTCGGCACGGAGCGCATGCATTTGACAAGCCATCAGTACCTGGATCTCGTGAACATGTTTACGCCGATCACCAAAAGATCGAAACAGATCGTACGACCGGATACGGTAAACGAAATCGTTCGCATCGCTTTCAAGTACGCGGAAGCCGAAAAACCGGGCGCTTGCCACATTGACCTTCCCTGCAATATCGCAGCCCAGGAAGTCTCTAACGAGATTGCCCAGATTCCGCTGAAGCATCACCGTGAAAACCGTCGCATCGCAAGCAATGAAGCGATTCTCAAAGCGGCGGAGCTGATCCGTTCCGCAGAACGGCCCGTGATCCTCGCCGGGCATTCCGCCGTTCGAAATCAGGCCTCCAAGACTCTCGCAAAATTTGCCGAAAAAACAAAGATTCCTGTCATCAGCACGATGATGGCCAAAGGCATCATTCCTTGCAACAGTCCGTATTCCCTTTGGTGCATTGGCATTCCGCAAAAAGACTACCCCAACTATGCGATTGAAAAAGCGGACCTGGTGATTGCCGTGGGCTATGACATTGTGGAATACGCTCCTGTCAAATGGAATCCGAACGGCGATAAAAGAATCGTCCACATCGACGAAACCCCGAACCATGTGAACAAATTCTACCAGCCCGAAGAAGAAGTCATTGGGCACATCACGGAATCGCTGCTTGCCTTGGAAAAACTTTGCAAGAACCGTGAAGAGCCGGAATGGGCCTTTGACATTCGACAGAAGATGGTGAACGATCAGTCTATGTTCGACGATTGCGACAGTTTTCCGCCGAAGCCCCAAAAAGTTCTACACGACATTCGACGCGTGATGGGCGAAGAAGATATCCTGATTTCGGACGTGGGCGCCCATAAAATGTGGATCGCCCGAGAATACCACTGTTACTATCCGAACACCTGCATTATTTCGAACGGTTTTGCAACGATGGGAATCGCCGTGCCGGGCGCTCTTGCCGCCAAGCTTTTGAATCCGAACAAGAAAGTTCTTGCCGTGTCCGGGGACGGCGGATTTATGATGAACAGTCAAGAACTGGAAACCGCAAGACGTTACCACCTGCCGTTTGTCACGCTTATCTTTACCGATGCCAATTACGGACTCATCAAATGGAAACAGGAAGAACGCTACGGCGAAAGCTATGCGATCGGATTTTCGAATCCGGACTTTGTGAAATACGCGGAAAGCCTGTACTTGAAAGGCTACCGCATTGAAAAAGCGGCAGACATTATCCCGACCTTGGAAGAAGCCTTTAGACAAGACGTGCCTTGTATCATCGAGTGTCCGATCGACTATGCGGCGAACATGGAACTTTCCGCTCATTTGAAGAACGATTTGCCGAAGGAGATGGCGGACGAATTTTGAAAAGCTAAATTTGCGGCAAATTTGAAATCGCGAGGATTTTCATGACCGCAGAAAAGTACACGAAATGGGTCGCCTGCTGGGGCAACGCCACCTCCATTACAGACCGCAAGGAAGCGACCTACGCGAAGGATCTGACGCTCCGCTACCCCATCGAAATCTGCTTTTCGGGTTCCCAGCTGCGCTTTCATTTTTCGAACTTGACAGGAACGGAGCCGGTTCAAATTTCAAAAGCCTTTGTCGCCAAAAAAACTTCGGCGGAATACAAGCCCGTTGCCATTACCTTTGGCGGTCGCACGGTCGGAGAGATTCCCGCTGGCAAAGAAATTTTGAGCGATGAAATTCCGTTCGCAGTTTCTGCGGGCGAAACCGTCGACGTGAGCCTCTACCTGCAAAACTTTACCCAGATGAATGCGGGAACGCTTGTCACGGGTCCGCTTTCCAAAGGCTCTTTCTGCTACGGTGATTTCGCCACGGCAAAGGACTTTCCGCAAGATCTTTCCCGCTCCACGAACTGGTTCTACTTTTTGAATACAGTCGACATTTGGACCGAAGAAAAGAACTTCGCCCTCGTCTGCTTTGGAGACTCCATTACGGCGCAGGACTGGCCCGACTATTTAAAGCTCCGAGTAAAACGCGAAGGCTTTGAAAACGTTTCGATTATTCGCCGCGCGGTCTGCGGCACAAGAATTCTCCGCGAGTACAGCTGTATTACTTATGCGGCATACGGTTTAAAGGGCGAAACGAGATTCCCGATCGAAATGGATACGGCCGGAGCCAAATCCGTTTTGATTCAACACGGCATCAACGATATCATTCACCCGGTCGGTGTGGACGTGAACCCGTTCCGTCCCATGAGCGACATGCCCACCGCGAAAGATTTAATCGAAGGCGTTAAAAAGTTCTACCTGCCACTCGCCCGAGAAAAGGGCTTAAAAGTTTGGAGCGGAACCTTGCTTCCGATTTTTGGATGGCGCACCTACAATGCAGAAAAAGACATGGTTCGCAACGAATTCAACGATTGGCTCCGTTCGAGCGACCTTTTTGACGGTTGCGTGGACTTCGACAAGGCTCTCCGCGATTCCCAAAAGCCAGAAAGCTTTGCCATCGGAATGGACTCGGGCGACCACCTGCACCCCAGTGCAAAAGCCTACGAACAAATGGCAGAAATCATTTCCGAGGATCTCTTGAAATAAAATAAGTGTATTTTATTTCTATGAGCATTCGGAATATCATATTCGATTATGGGAACGTCATCGCAAACATTTCCCAGGAGACGATTCAAAAAACGTTTTCCGATTTGGGAATATCGAGCGAAACGCTTCTTTTGCACCATTAAAAAATCAAGCATTTGATGCATGATTTTATCGATGGCATTCGTCCATTAGACGATGTTCTTTATGATATCCAGGAATACTGCGAAAAAGGAACTTCCTTGAAAAAGATCAAGGACACGATTACCGTTTTACAGGGCGAAATTCCAGAAATCCGATTAAAAAACATCGTCCTTCTGAAAAAACAGTACAAAATCTATTTGCTCAGCAACATCAACGAAATCATTTGGTCGAACTGTGAAAAACGTTTTGCGGATCTCGGTTATCAAGTTGACGACCTTTTTGACGAGATTTTTCTTTCTTGCCGAATGGGAATTGCCAAGCCCGAAGAAAGCATCTTCCTAGACGACCGTGTAGACAACTGCGAAGCGGCCCAAAAGCTCGGAATCCAAGCTTCTTGGGTAAAGGCGAACGAAGTCGAACAGAACGCCGACTGCATTCTGCTCATTCAGAACGCGTAGCCCACCGTAAAGTGAAACCCAAAATCCTGCTTTTTAAACGTCGCCGGAGAGCGGTGGTAGCTTGTATCGTCCGCATACTTGATTTCCGTTAGCCAATCCGGGCTCACCGCAAAGCGTCTAAAAAAAAGCGACGGCATCAAAAAAAAGTGCTCTCCCATCAGCGAATAACCCAAGCCGACTTCCCACGAAAGCGCAAATTCCTTTTCATCTAATTTCAATTCACTCGCATACGAAGAGGCTTTGCGCGTCGCATAGACGCTTCCAAGCATCGGAATCGCTTTCGCTTCCACAAACACCGCCATCTTACGCGTATAAGCTTCGCTCACCTTTCCGTCTACACCAATCGTCTTCGTCTTTCCAAAGCCACGATACGGCATCACATAGAACTTCAACGCGATCGGCAGATCCACCGCATAAAGAGAGCCCTTCGTTCCGTCACAGCTTGATTCATGAATATCGGTGCTATAGTAATAATCGAACATGACTTGCGCTGCAAACCTCGGATGGAATAGGTTTTCGTAACCCATGCCAATCGCTTCGCCATAAAGATTCCAACTGGCAAAAACAAAATGCGTGTTCATCAAAACAGGTTCTTCCTTTACAGTCTCCTGCTTAGAAGGAATCGGCTTATGAGGTTCATCCACATAGACCGTATCGACAGCGGCAAAACTGGAAACGGCAAAAATCAAAGCACAACAAAGCCACAAAGGTTTCATTCTTCCTCCTTAAAAACCCAGCTGAATTTCAAAACGGATAAACAGATCTTCGGCAAAGCCATTCACAAGGGCAAAACTCACATCTTCGGACTTGAACAAGCCCGGCAGCGAATGATACCAGTACTGATAACCGACCGATAAACAGAATTCATAAACGGATCCGCTTGCGCCAAGCGCATAGCCGAATCCCGCAGAAGCGCCGATACTCGGCCTAAAGTGTCCGCTGTAATCCCCCGTTTCAGAATCCTCGATCGGCGCTTCGTACGACGCAAAGAATGCCGGATGGATCATCGCCTGCACAAATAAGGAAGTCGCCCTCGCTGGAGTATTTCGTGAAAAGGATTTTTTCGAAGTCCCTAGCCAAAGCGTTCCGATATACTGGCGATATCCCGCGCTAAAACTCGTAATGGTTCGGAAGCCTTCCCATTCTTTATCGTCCATGAATTCCACATCGCCAAAAATGTTCATGGATGCAAAATTAAAGATCAAAGACCCCCGATAAAGATTTTCAAACCCCAATCCAAAATCCAGCATCAAATAATGCAAAACGGGCGTTACCAATAAATTCGCGACCATCATCGGAGAAAGGTAAACGATTGTCGCAGGAGGCGGAAGCGTAAAAGCCGTATCCTTCGCCTCTTCAGGCTGTGCAGGGGATAACTTTTTTTCGGAAATCGGCAGGTAAAGCGTATCCGGACGATGCATCACATAGACCGTATCCGTCACATGCTTTTGCACGTACACGGTGTCCACCGCCCAAGAAGCCGAAGTCAAAAGGAGCGCAAAAAACAGAACATTCCAAGCTCGGATTTTCATTAGAACGCCCCCATTCCCAGGTTCAATCGAAGTTCAAGCTGAAGATCGTCCGTCATATACAGCATCGAATCGTCTAAAATAGCATACTGGAAATCTTCCACGAAATTGTAAGCCAGTCCGAATTCAATACCGAGATTGACACTTCCCCGAGTTGTCCAGCCCTTGCGAATTGCGAGCTGTAACCCGCGATACGTGGCATCGTCCGAGCCATAAAACTCATTTTGTTCGCCGTAGTAATTGTACGCCTCATGCGCATAGTCCGCATGGCGTTGCACATATTGCGCTTCCAAGTTCCAGTAGCCGGCAAACTTTTTTTCTGTCGTGTAATAGCGGTACGCAAGTCCGAGCGTAAACTGGTAAACGGATCCCGAATAATCATCCGAATCAAAGCTGCTGACGAATTTTGAATTCGGTGAAATTTTCAAAAAAGAAGCCGGAACCATCAGAGAATGATGTCTGCCCAAAGCGAATTCCACCTGAGCCACAAGAATCGGGCTTTCACATACCGCCGTAGCCAAAAGGCTTCCCAAATCATAATGCAGGTACACCGTATGCAGTGAAGCGTTCGTTGAAGAAGAGCTTCCTTCCTTTGGGATGTCTTCTGCGGGATCGTAATAAACCGTATCGATTTTCTGCGGGACGTCGATATACACCGTATCCCGTTTAACGACATCGATGTAAACCGTATCGCCTTCCGCAGCCCAAGCCGAAATGGCAAAAAATAGACAGAACCATACCCATTTCATAATTCATGGGCTCATTTTTAGTGCAAATTCACCTTGGCAGTCAGCATCAGGGTCGAACCGCTCATGACACGGACAATGTACGCGCCGCGGGCGTTCACCATTTCATTCAGCGAAAGCACCGTCGAAGAGGTATAGCTCTTGCTGAAGACGCGGTTACCCTTGAGGTCGAACAAGGCGACGTTCACACGGGCATTGTTCACCGTCAAATTCAGGTTCGAGCCTTCGAGAGTGGCGAGCTTGCTGAACTGCACCGTCGGTTCCTGCTGCGGAACGGACTTCACAGCGGCAGTAGATTCCGAGGTTCCCATATCCCAATCGCTCGGGACACGGACTGCAATGCCGCGGCCTGCGGTACTCATGTAGACGACACCGTAAGTGTTCATGTCGCCCATCACAAATTCACCATTAGCAAGTCCTCCGTATTCATGAGCGTCATCGTTCACACGAGTCCAAGTTGCACCCTGATCATCGCTCACGAAAACGCCCAGAACATCATCCACCTTGCCGAAGGCGTAAATCGCCGGATAACCTTTACCCGTCTTTGAAATGCCGTAGCCGACCGCTTCGCAGTAGCCCATGCCGTTTGCATCCGTCCAAGTGGCACCGCCATCCGTCGAATGTTTCAAAGAACCGTTCTTCGGATTGCCGTTATCATCGCGCACAGCCACCGGGAGCCACAAGTCGCCTTCATAACCCGGAATCGAACGGAACTTCTTGTCGTTGCTCGTACCCGGTTCGCTTACCTTGACAAAACTTGCGCCCTTGTCAGTACTCTTATAGAAAACACCCGTCGTGCGGTTGTAAGCGTAGAACACATTCGCATTCTTTGCATCGCCCACCACAAAGGAATTATTATCGATGCCAGAAACCTTATTCCAAGCGGAATTTGCCTTACGATAAACCGCAGCGCCCGAATCACCCGGCACCCAAAGCGTCACAGCACCATCCGCAGAAATGGCGACCGTGCCACCCTTCAGCGTTTCATCGAGGCTTACATAGGTTTCCACGGTCCAAGTCTTACCGCTGTCCGTCGAGAACTGCACCGGATCGATAGGAATCGTGTTATAAGTGTCCTTGTAAGCACGAGCATCCGTCACCTTCACAAGCGTTCCGGAAACAGGTGCATAGGCAAGTCCCCAGGTAGAGCCCAAGGAAACATACTTACCGCTCACGCTCGTCAAATGACGATGGCTCGGATACTTCGCAATATCATCATGTCTAAAGCCATCATAGTCCGCCGTCACAGAGATAAGCGGTCCATTCGGAATGCTTGCCACTTCGTAAGGAACCGTCTCTTCAATCCCATGGGCCGAGAACTTCCAGACCTGTCCCTGGACAGCCTCATCACTGGAGTAGTAGTAGTTTGTCGTAGTATCGTAGGTTCCAGCCGGGATCACCGTGTAATCGGTCAAATTCTCGGTACGGAAAATGCCGTTACCCGAGCTCACAAAGACGCGGTCATGATTGAACGGGTCAATCGCCACGCTGCCGGACCAGTGAATAGAACCGTTGTGCATCCAACCGACGCCGTTTGCATCCATCTGCTGGGTCGTCGGATAGTAGCCGCCTTCCATCCAGTAGTACTTGAAGCTTGCCACCCAAGTTTTACCGCCATCGGTCGTGTGGTAAATGTTCGTACCCCACTGATCGCTCCAGGTTCCGCTCGTGTCGCTTGTAGCCGTATACCAAAACTGCGGACCGCGATAACCTTCCGTCGTCACGACCATTTCATCGGAATTGTTCGGGTTGATCGCAATGCCACCATACGGGGCGATATAGGGATAACTGGATTCGCAATCACTGCCGCCAGCCGATTCGCATTCCGCCATCGCCTGCACGTCTACATTGTCGTACTTGGCGTCGCCCCCTTCATCAATAAAGTTTTCTGGCGAGACATCGGACCAAGTTGCCGCAGAGACATCATACTGCAAAACGGCACCGCGACCGAAGCCATCATAGATCATGCCCCAGTCTTCGTCCCACATCATGGAGTGCGGACCTGCGCCGTCGGCAAAGGTCACCGTCAACTTTTTACCATCCGAAGAAACGACCGCACGCTGCGGCATCAAGCGCACAAGGCTTCCGCCAGACGTACTGCGGAGCGAATCCGGAATCGGCAAAGCCTTCCACGTGGTACCGCCATCCGTCGAAGTAAAGACATTTTCAAAAGTGCCGTTCGACTTCGAACCATCACGCAGGAAGCCGGCATAAAGCACCTTGGAAGACCCCGGCGCATACTGCACAAAGCTAAAGCCCGAACCGTTCCAGGTCGTATCGCTGCCAGCCGCCTTGGTCCAAGCGTCAACATGGCTCCAAGAGGCACCGTTGTTCGTCGACTTCCAAAGACCCGAACGACGAGAACCGTAGAACAAATTATCCGGATCGTTTTCGTCAATCGCCAAGGCTTCACCGTTGCCACGTCCCATGCCGTTACCGTGCACGCCAAAGAACTTTACGACATCGCCCTTTTCACCGGTTTCATCCCACGTATAAAGGATTTCCCAGTTTTTACCATAATCCGAAGAACGGAGGAACGCGCTGCGGCCGTTGCTGAAATAGCTCGTACCCGTCATCAAATAAACGACGCCTTCCGTTTTCGGGTCAACGCCCATCGCTTCAACGCCCAAAAGACCGAGTTCCGAAAAATCGACCCAGTCCATCATCGATTCCCAATGGGCGGTCGATTCATTCCAACGGTATGCGCCACCCACGTCGGTACGCGCATAAAAAACATTCTTTTCAATCTTGGAAGCGAGCACAGCAGACACAAAGCCGCCACCGCCCATGCTCACATTACTCCATTTGTAATCCGCATCTGCAGCAAAAGAAGTAGATGCCACACAAGTTCCCAGCGTAAAAGCCGCTATGGACTTCCCGATCTTCATCATAACACACCACCTATTTATTTTAGGGTACCCGAACTAAATTTATACCTTTTTGTTCCAAATATTTTTAGATTTGACGAATTAAATGTCAAAAAAAACACGTAAAATTTTTCATTTTACGCAAAAATGTGAGAAATCCACCCTATTTTTTGTCTATTTTATAGCTACTTATGCAGATTACAAACGCTTCTCAACTTTGCGGGGTTTTTCCCGCCCTCTTTACGCCCCTTAAGGACGACGATCCCAAGAACCTTCATAATTCGATCGATTATGAAAAAATGAAAAAGATGATCGACGACCTGATCAACGCGGGCGTTTCCGGCATTCTCCCTGTCGGCACCACTGGTCAGAGTGCGACGGTTACCCACAAGCAGCATTTGGACATCATCAAGTTCACGCTCGACTACGTGGACGGTCGCGTTCCGGTCATTGCCGGCGCTGGCTCCAACTGCACCCGTGAATCTGTCGAAATGATTCAGGAAGTGGAAAAGATTGCCGAAGTCCCTGTCCTCTGCGTTACGGGCTATTACAACAACCCGTCCCAGGAAGGCATCGAAAAGCATTTCAAGACCTTGAGCTCCGAAACCGGCGCGAAGATCATCATTTACAACGTCCCGGGCCGTACCGCAAGCTACGTCCATCCGGACACCTTGATTTCCCTCTCCGAAGACAAGAACATCATCGGCCTTAAGCAGGCTGTGGATTTCCGCATCGGCGAAAAGTATCATGAAGACACCGTCCGTGTGATCAAGGAAACCAAGAACAACGACTTTTCCGTTCTTTCCGGCGAAGACGGATTCTTCATCGACATGCTCGAACTCGGCGGCACGGGCCTTGTGAGCGCAACGGCGAACATTCCGGAAGCCGCAAAGATCTTTGTCGACCTTTACAACGCATTCCAGAAGGGTGAAGCCCAGAAGTGCGACGACCTGCAGGATGCTGCCCGCGATTTCGTCGAAGCCACGTTCTGCCGCAAGAACCCGATTCCTCTTGGAACGATGTTCAACAGCCCGCTATTCCAGCCGATGAGCAGCGTCCGCGATACAGCTCGGGGTGACGAAGCAGAAGCTCGCATCATGAAGCTCATCCGCGAAAAGGCACCTTCCCTTCTCAAGTATCACGCGTAAGGAGTTTACCATGGCAGAAAAGACTGTGACTGACGAAATTTTTGAAAACCTGAAAAATTACGGTTTCTTGCCAGTTCCTGTTCAGGAAATCAATTCGGACGCAGAAACCTGCCGCTATTTCGGAGGCAATTTCCAGGAATTTGTCGAAGTCGCCAAGGCTCTCGGTTCCAAGTGCGTTTTCGTGGAAACGCTCTATCTGGAAGACGAAGAATTCTACTACAACTCGGGCATCGACGAAGAAGAAGATGACTTGAGCGGCGAAGAAGACGGCGAAGTCGTGGAAGACGATTCCGAAGAAGGCAAGGAAGCTCCGATCTGGCTCGACCCGGAAGATCTCGACGGCATGGACCTCGCTCTTCTGAAGCCGGAACTTGACAATTACAACGAACGCATCGGTGACGAATGCGGCGTGCGCTTGACCCTCCCCGGTCCGGACCATCTCCAGGTGGAAATTTACACCGAATGGTATGATGAATTCGCTTCCCTCGTGGAAGAAGCTTCGGAAGAAATCGAACTCGACCCGAAGGCTGCTCTGAAGAAGATGCAGGAAGCCTACGCGGACGACGACGAAAAGTAATCCGTTTTCAAAACTTAAAAACGCTCGGTTTTACCGAGCGTTTTTTTTTGCTCTAACCATTCCGAGCGAAACTTCTGTTCAAAGCGAGACGGGTGTTCCTTGGGAGCGATGTTTAAAGCTGGGCTCCGCTTATCCTTTTTTTTTCGGAATGACCGTGGCAAAGGCGCGGAAGAGCCTGAGAGCCTCTTCGGCAGCTGCTTCATTTGAAAGGGCGGGCCCGAGTTCCACGGCTCCCTGCAGCGGAGAGCTTCCCACGTAGCGCATGCCAAAAGGAGAAACCGCGATCAGTTCGGCAAGCAGTTTCGGATCGGGCGGAGGGAATTCCACGAAGGTGAAGACGAGCATTCCACGACGTGCTTCGATACCCTGAATGCGGAGCTTCGCCGCGATCATCGAGACTTCCGTCACAAGGAAGAGCTTCTTTACCGCATCAGGCACTGGGCCAAAGCGGTCCTCAAGTTCCGAAAGGAGTGGTGGCAAATCTTCGGGCTTTGTCGTTCTTGCCAAACGTTGGTAAATCGAAATGCGGGAAAGTCCATCGGTGATGTACGTTTCGGGCAAGAAGGCGTCAATCGAAAGTTCCACACGTGGCTGCACCTTGGAAGATTCTTCCCCACCGCCTCGGAGCTCTTCGACAGCTTCGCGGACA
Organism: Hallerella succinigenes; assembly: GCF_002797675.1. Taxonomy (NCBI): domain Bacteria; kingdom Pseudomonadati; phylum Fibrobacterota; class Fibrobacteria; order Fibrobacterales; family Fibrobacteraceae; genus Hallerella; species Hallerella succinigenes. The sequence goes on from NZ_PGEX01000001.1 coordinate 112,053, forward strand.
AGGCGCACATACGTTTCAAAACCGACTTCGGCAATAAAGCCGTGCTGTTCCGAACCGAGCAGGTTTCCAGCGCCACGGATTTCCAAATCGCGCATGGCGAGCTGATAACCGCTGCCGAGATCCGTGAACTGTTCCAAGGCCTGCAAACGCTTTGTCGATTCCGCAGAAATCGCTTCGTTCTTCGGAATGACTAGGTATGCATAAGCAAGCACATCCGAACGCCCCACGCGTCCGCGCATCTGGTACAATTGACTGATGCCAAAATGGTGCGCATTCATAATGAGAATCGTATTTGCATTCGGAACGTCCAGACCGCTTTCAATGATGCTCGTACTCACAAGCACATCGAAATCTCCCTTGATAAAGGCGTCCATGACGCGTTCCAAATCGCGATCTTCCATTTGGCCGTGAGCGACTGCCACACGGGCATTCGGAGCCATCGCTTCGATGTCTTCCGCCAACTGTTCAATCGACTGCACACGATCGTTCACCACAAAAACCTGACCGCCACGGGAAAGTTCATCGTGGATCGCTTCAGCAAGAACCGTATCGTCCCGCTGGATGATTTTTGTTTCAACCGGCAAGCGGTTCATCGGAGGCGTATTGATGAGCGAAATATCGCGAACACCGGTGAGCGAAAGATGCAGGGAGCGCGGAATCGGCGTCGCACTCATGCTGAGCGTATCGACTGTCAAACGCAACTCGCGCAGACGTTCCTTCTGCTTCACCCCGAACTTTTGTTCCTCATCAATAATCAATAGACCCAGATCCTTAAAATCGCTTTGATTCGAAAGGAGCGCATGCGTTCCCACGACTATGTCGATTTTTCCTTCGGAAACGTCCTTAAAAATCTTCTTCTTTTCTGCGGATGTCTTATAACGGTTCACCAGGGCGATGTTGAACGGGGAAGCGGCGAAACGTTCCTTGAAGGTTTCGTAATGCTGGGCGGCAAGAATCGTCGTCGGCACAAGAACCGCAACCTGCTTTTGAGAAGAAGCGCATTTGAAAGCGGCGCGCATCGCCACTTCCGTTTTACCGAACCCGACGTCGCCACAAACCAGGCGATCCATCGGACGGGTATTTTCCATGTCTTCCTTGATTTCTTTCGTCGCGCGCACCTGATCCGGAGTCGGCTCGTATTCGAACGCGTCTTCGAATTCCTTTTGCATGCGGCTATCGGGCGGGAACGGAAAACCTTCGATGAGCTCGCGCTTGGCGTAAAGCTGCACGAGTTCGCGAGCGATTTTAATCACTCGCTTTTTGACGCGTTCCTTGAGCTTTTCCCAGCTTTTGCTGCCGAGATGTGCAAGCTCCGGAACGGTTTCTTCTTCTGTACTCGGAAGCTTTTCGATTTTTCGCAAATCCGAAACCGGGAACTTTAAGCGGTCGCCATCTGCATAGTCGAGCTGAATACAGTCCACGAGACCACCGTTGATCTTTTCACGGACAAGCCCCATGTAGCGGCCAATACCGTGATCTTCATGGACCACAAAATCGCCACGCGTCAAACTTTCAACGAGGAGAGCATCCGAAATCGATCCGGAAACAGAACGTTTACGGCGCACCTTACCCGTGCGGTTAAAGATTCCCGCTTCCGTGAGAAAGGCGATATTTTCTGATTCAATCCAGAAGCCGTCCGAAAGATTGCCGATTAAAATGCCCGAGATTGGAGCGTCGTCAAACAGATGTTTAGCGCGCTGGGCGCTACCTTCGGAATGCGCGACGAGGTAAACCAAACCGCCCTGCGCGTGAAAGCCTTCGATTTCCTTGACAAGGCCGTTTGTTCCTGCAACGCCCTTGGTCTGCTGCCGCGCCTCGATCGATATCCAGTCCGGAGATTCCATGCGGGCGCGGGTTAAATCCAAAGCGACCCGTTTTGCGATTTCGTCCTGGAAAGTTTCCATGCGCCACCACAGATCGATCGGCGGGAAAACCTTCTGGTTAAAGGAAATCGTCTTTTCATAGGCCTTCACATGAGCGGCACCGAGCTTCGCGGCGGACTCTTCCAAAACGGAAAGCTTGTCAAAGACAATCGATGCGTCGGGCATATAATCGAAGACGCTCGATTTTAAGCTCTCGTATTCCGGGCGACGCCACCAGACAAGATCTTCTTCTTCGAGCGGGATCTTGGACCTTTCTTGCACAGAAAGGGTGAATTCCCCGTGCGGATAGACTTCAACCTTTCCCAGTTCTTCTATCGAACGCTGGGAAAAAATATCGAACGAACGGATACTTTCGATTTCGTCGCCAAAGAATTCAAAGCGCACCGGGTGATCTTGCATGAACAGGTTTATGTCCACAATGCAGCCGCGAATCGAAAATTCACCGACCGTGCTCACCACAGGCTGTTCCGTATAGCCCATATCGCCAAGCGTTTTACGGAGCGACAGCGGATCAACCACATCGCCCTTGCGGAACACAAGCTTTTTCTTTTCCAAGGCATTCGGTTCCGGCAAACGGAGAAGCAAAGAATCCAACGGGCAAACGGCAATAAAGGGAAGCCTTCCCCGGGAAGCCCTAAAGAACTTTAAACGTTCTTCCAAAATGCCTGCAAATGGCAACTTGAGCTCATAAGGCTTTACCCCGAGCGATGGAAAAAAGAACACGTTCTTTTCGCCACACAGACTCTGCAAATTCTGCATCCAGACTTCGCCCGAACGGTAATCGTCCACCACCACCAAAATGCTCTGCGGATACTTGTGAAAACGATCCGCGACCATCAACGCAGAAGCCGCAGGAGTTAAACCTTCGACATGCAGCATTCCGGAACGAAGTTCCGCGAAGGACGAAAGCCGTCCAAAATTTTGGGAAGCTAAAAACTCGGGAAATTCAAGAGTCGTCATATCAGACCTGCTTCTCGGCACTTGGCGTATACAAACGGATTGTGATCCCCTTGCACCTTGTAAATACGTGCGTCGCGTTCGCATTCGTATGCGTTTACCGGAGATTCCTTATCCCAAATTTCAAACAGGCGACGTCTTTCCTTGGAAAGTTGAATGCCATAAGTCTTTTCCATATAAAAGGAAATGCGGGCGAGCATGCCACGTACTTCTTTTCGCGGCTGAAACTTGCGATTCTTAAAATCGACAATCGATTCGCAGGAACCATACATCGGTTCCGGGGAATTTGTCCACTGCGAAAACATGAAATTGCTGCGGTCCCCGTTCACTTCGCCGATACTTGGCAATAGATTGTGCAAGTCCCCTTCCATGATCGCAAATTCTGGGTCAGTCGCTTCACAGTTTTTACGGGCGCTGCGGCCTTCTTCCTGATGCCAGCACTGACGGAAAAGTCCTATGTTGTGAGCGGTCACGACATGTTCCCATTCAATCCGGGAAGCGCGATTCGCATTCTTGCGCGGAGCAAAGCCACAACCTGCAAAATCGATTTTGTTCGGTTTTGAATTGCTTTCGTAGGCGCAACCGCAATAAACCGTTACCCGCAAATCACCGTAGTAGATGCGATCCATCTGCTTTTTTGCATGAAAAAAATCATAATGTCGTGCAGGTGTTTCTGCCGGATTACGGGCAAATAAAAAAGTCACCACCAGCAGTAAAAACAAAACCGCAAAGAGGTGACGTTTATGCATGTAAGACGTTTTTTTCACGTCTTACAATTTAGGATTTTTTCTTCTTCTTATTTTTTCCGTAGCCGTAACCATAACCGTAACCGTAGCCATAGCTGCTATGACCGCCTTCGTAAACGCAGCGGTTAAAGACCATCGCCTTATGTTCGACATTGGCCTTTTCGAACTGACCCAGGCCTTCACGCAAAGCTTCCATCGAATCGTGACCGTAATGAATCACGAGTAACACGAAGTCCGCATAACGGCTAGCGACTAGCGCATCCGCCACCGCCAAGACCGGAGCCGAGTCCACAATGATCAAATCGTACTTCGATTTCATTTCGTTCAAGAGATTTTCAAAAGCCTTGCTCGAAATCATTTCAGATGGAGATGAAGAATAAGAACCTGCACCAAGAAGATCCACTTGTGCGCCATCCAAATGTTCGACGGCTTCATCCAAGGCGATCTGACCGAGCAAATAATCCGAAAGACCGCGCTTACGTCCACGGGACGACATGTAACTAGCGCGGAAGTCCGTATCGATCAACAATACCTTCTTCCCGTTCATTGCAATCAAAGCTGCGAGGTTCTTAGAAATAAAAGATTTACCGCTGCCCGGAGAAAGACCCGTTACAAGCAAAACCTTGGAATCCATCATCGAAAATTCAAGCGAAGTTCTCAATGTACGCAGTGCTTCACAGGCAACGTCTTCGCTGTCTACTTCCACCAAGGAGAACGTTTTCATCTTTTTCATTTTTTTCATCTGAGCCGTTTCCGGAACCTTAGCGTAAACGCTTACGCCCGTTTCGCGTTCCACATCGCTAGACGAACGGATACCACGGCTCGAAAGCAAACGCAGCACAAAGATCAAACAGGCACCGAGAATAAATCCACCCGCGATGAATCCGAGAAGAATCACCAGCTTACGCGGCTTCACCGGCTTGATTTCAATACGGGCATAGTCCACAACACGCACATTACCGACTTCGCCGGCCTGCACCACGCGGAGCTGCTGAATGTTGTTCAACATATTCGTGTAAATGGCGTTGTTTACATTCACATCACCCTGCAAACGGAGGATTTCCTGCTGCTTTGTCGGAAGGTCCTTCGTCTCTTCGCTAAGCTTTGCCATTTCACGGCGGAGCTGGTTCTGCTGTTTCTTCAAAGAGAGAACCGTCGGGTGATCTTCCTTAAACAGCCGGGTGGTTTCTTCATACTTCTGCTGCAATTCGAGAAGGCTCTTTTCGAGCTGCATTCGCTTTTCAAGAACTCCACGAGCTTCTCCGCTCAAATCAATTGAGCCTTCTTCCTGACGGTAAGAAGAGAGGATCTGTTCCGCAGAATCGAGTTTCGCTTTCACACCCGGAAGTTGCTTTTCAAGGAATTCGAGAGTCTTAGTCGCTTCTTCACTGCGAGATTCTACGTTCTGACGCACATAAGTATCTGCAATAGAATTCAAAATATGGGCGGCACGATCCGCATAGCGGTGATGGATCTGCATCTGGATGATACCCGTCTTTTTTCCCTGTTCCGTAACACTCAACTGATTGCGCAAAGCGTCCAAAGCCTGACGGGGATCGCTTTCAAAAAGCCTGAACTTTTCCGACGGCGAAGCCATCATGTTCAAGATTTGAATGGCAAACGTATCTCCAGCAACAGGAACACGGTAAGTGTCTCCCACAATGCCTTCTAAAATCACCTTCTGCATCGGATCCACAATCTGATAATGGGAATTCGACAAAGACGAATCCGACGAAGCGACAAGGAACCAATTGGCATCCGGTTCATATACTTCCGGAAAATGCAAAAGCCCCACATCGACACGGCCTTCCTTGTGCAACAGACGCGGAAGCAGCGCCACCGGAGTCGCCCCATAAGAAAGATGCTCCTTATCGACAACCACGCTCAGAACACGGCGGCTTCGAATCAACTGAATTTCAGCATCCGCCGGGGATGCCGCATCCAAGAGAGCGCCCATTTCACCCATAGCAAGGCTTGCCGAATTTCCATTCAGATCGACCTGCAAAAGCGCATCGCTAGAAAACACCGGTCGAATATAGTTCGAAACAATAAAACCGGAAACAGTCCCTAGCACCACAAAAACAGCCAAAATAGGCCATTTGGCGAGAAGAACCCCTACGAGTTCAAGAATATCAATTTCATCGTCCGCATTTTTCTGCTGAGCGTAATCCATATTCACATTGTTTTGTTGCATAAGAGAAATATAAAAAAAAGCTCATTCTCCAAGATTTGTAAATAAAAACTCCCCAAGAAAATCTTGGAGAGTTTCAAATCCAAAAATAGACTCGTGTAAGGAGTAGCGCTTACTTGTAAAGCGGGTGCTTCTTACAGAGTGCCACGATTTCTTCGCGAATCTTAGCGAGAGCCGCTTCGTCGTCCTTGGCCTTGATGCAGCGGTCGATGATGCGGGTCACTTCGCGGGTATCTTCTTCGTCGAAGCCACGGGTCGTGATAGCGGCAGTGCCGAGACGCACGCCCGACGGATCCATCGGCTTGCGCGGATCGAACGGAATCGTGGAACGGCTGCAGGAGATGCCGACCTTTTCCATGGCCACTTCGGCTTCCTTACCGGAAACGCCTTGAGAAGTCATGTCGACCACAATCAGGTGGTTGTCGGTACCGTCGCTGATAACCTTGTAGCCCAGCTTCATCATTTCGTCGGCCATGGCCTGAGCGTTCTTGATGACGTTCTTCGCGTAGACCTGGAATTCCGGCTGGAGAGCTTCGAGGAATGCAACAGCCTTACCTGCGTTGATGTGGTCATGCGGACCACCCTGCATGCCCGGGAAAACGCCCTTGTCGATTTCCTTGGCCAAAGAAACTTCCTTCATTTCGCCCTTCACCATCTTCTGGATGGTGCGGTCCTTGCACATGATGATAGCAGAACGCGGGCCACGGAGAGTCTTGTGGGTGGTGGTCGTCACGATGTCGAAGTACGGCACCGGAGATTCGATTGCCTTACCGGCGATAAGACCTGCAACGTGAGAAATATCTGCCATGGTGAGAGCGCCGACTTCGTCAGCGATTTCCTTGAAGCGTTTCCAGTCAAGGTTACGGCTGTAAGCAGAGAAACCGGCGAGAATCAGCTTCGGCTTTTCGCGCAGAGCGATTTCGCGGACCTTTTCCATGTCGATGCGGCCCGTTTCCTTATCGACTTCGTACTGCACGAAGTTGTAAAGCATACCGGAGAAGTTCACCGGATGGCCGTGAGAAAGGTGTCCACCGTGGTCGAGCTTCAGGCCAAGAACCTTGTCGCCCGGTTTGAGGACGGCGAAGTACACAGCGGCGTTGGCCGGAGAACCGGAAAGCGGCTGAATATTCACATGCTCGCAACCAAAGAGCTTCTTGCAACGATCGATAGCAAGGGTTTCCATTTCGTCGATGACTTCGTTACCACCGTAGTAACGCTTGCCCACATAACCTTCACTGTACTTGTTCGTAAGGACCGAACCCATGGCTTCCATGACGGCCTTCGAGGTATAGTTTTCGGAAGCGATGAGTTCAATGCCATATTCCTGGCGTTCAGCTTCCTTCTGAATGATATTGTAGATTTCCGGATCAGTCTGTTGCAGTGTTGATTTGAGCATTTAGTGACTCCTTGGATTGGTATGCGCAAATATAGAAAACTCGGGAAAAATTTTCCCGAGTTTTCTTGAAGAGCTTGCGTTTTTTAGCGGGATTTCACATAGAACGGTACCATCGCGACCGTTTTTCCGTGAAGGGACACCTTAGCAAAGTAACGGCCCTTTGAAAGCGTCTTTTCGGCAGGAATCAGGTCCACTTCCCCGGCAGAAACGGTTTTTTCCGACGAAAAGACGCTGTGACCGAGGGCATCCACGACGGAAACCTTCAGAATTCCGCCCGGAGTCGAAATTTTCAGGTTCTGCATATCAAGAGAAACTCCCATCGTCTTCGAAACCGTCAAAATGCCATCCGTTTCGCTCGAAGAGGAGAATTCTGCCGATTCGGACGCCGAAGAAGAAGGCGTCAAATCTTCACACGGGGTACAGCCTTCACGGTACACACCGCTGATGTCGAAAGCGATCATGTCGATATTCGGGCCACCATCCGAAGTCAAGGATTCCATCTTGAAGTTGAACGGAACCGCATCGAGCCAAAGGCTGTCCACGTAAACGGTATCCCAAGTATCCCAGTCGGCGGTCGGCGGGAAGTCCAGTTCAAAGACGCCGTAGTCCACAGTCACCTTCATCGGTCTCGATGTGGATCCTCCGTTGGAATAGCGGATCATGAGCTTTGCATCCGATGCGGACTGGTCGGATTGCAGTTTGAACGTGGCGACGCTCGAAAGTTCATTGCTGATGTTGTAGAATCCAAGACCCTTGTAGTCGAGATGGTTCGTATCGGTCGTGCCCACACCTTCTTCCGGATAGACCATGTCAATCGGAGATTTCCAAGCCTCTGTCGCGATTAGCTTGGAACAGACGGCGGAACTCGAAGATTCTGCGCTGCTGCTTGAGCTTTCTGCAAAAGAGGAGCTAGAAGTTGTTTCTTCGCTGTGAGGCGTCGTGGAACAGGCGCTGCCCCCTTCAAAGATTGCGGTATAGGTCGCTGCGCGGTAGAGGGTCGTTTGGCCGTAATAGTTCGAATCTGTCGAAAGCAGATTGCAGTCGTCATCGTACCAGCCTTGGAAGGTTTTACCGAAGCTTCCCGGGCTCACGTGCAAAGTCAGCGGAGCGCCTCCCGGAAGTTCCTGGTTGTGGGTAATCAGACCGTTGCTATTCGAAACATTCGCCTTGACCGTGAAGCTGTAACGCGGTTTAATCGCCGAGACAAGCTTTGCGAGCTGAGTCTTGGAATCGGTCGAAAGATAAGCTTCACTCAAAGCATTTTCAAGTTCTTCCACAATCCATTGGCAATGAGCGATCGAACCCGATTCCTGAAAGTGCGTCGTTCCATCGTTCGTGACGCCGTTTGGATAGTTTGGATATTCCCCGACGAGGAAGTACTTGAACTGGTAACGGGAAACGTAAGAGGCGTTCCAGGTTTTGCTGTAAGCGTTATAGGATTTTGTGTTCAAGTCCACATAGGGAACACCATTGGACTTGGCAAGTTCAAGCATTTTGGCAACGACATTGTACTCGGTAAAAATATTACGGCCGTTCGTTCCCATATTCATGTTCATCGGCGTTACAAAGATCGGTGTTACGCCGACTTCTTTAGCCGCATCCACATACTGTTGCAGCCAATAACCGAGGGAATCAAACGGAACCTGTCGCGCATTCGTTCCAAAGTAGCGGTCGTTATGTCCGAACTGGATCAACATAAAGTCGCCTGCCTGCATACTCGACTTAAGACTATTCAATCGACCTTCCTGGACGAAAGTCTTGGAACTGCGACCACCGATTGCCACATTATTGATCTTCACCCGGGAGCCGTCAAAGAAACTGCCAATGACCTGGCCCCAACCGGTCTGCGGGTAAGCCGAAGCCTTATAATCGCAAACCGTGGAATCGCCCACAATGTGAATGGTAAAAGACGTCGTGTCACTCACCGAGATCGCAGACATGGCTGCGACAAATAAAAGAGAAGCCGCTAATTTTTTCATTTTGAAAGTCCTCAATGTTTAGCGAACAAGCGCCCAGTTTCCGCTCTGCATTTGAGCTCCTTTTTTTACGACGATGCGGTACACGCCCAAACGAGATATCCATGCTTCGATTGGCAGTTCCGAAGTTCCTTTCGAAAGGGAAAGCGTCTTGTTCGCCATCATGCGGCCGCTCATGTCAAAAATTTTGACGTTCACATTTGCTGCCGAAGCGAGAGTCAGCTTATTGCCGTTCAACTGGAAAACCTTCGCAATTTGCGGTATGGAAATTCCCGTCGAATCGTTGACACCCGTCGAATCCGTCGAATCGGTCGAAGAAGTATCAACTTCACCGGCTCCGTAAACGGTATCGCCCGGAGCGAGAATTCGCTGGACTCCGGCAATGCTAAAGCCGAACGCATCGATATTCGGGCCGCCGTCATACGTCGTCGAAATCAACTTTAACGTTTCTTCCCCATTTGCCAGGTCCACATTCACCCAAGCGGTATCCCAAACATCCCAGCTACCCGTTGACTTGAAAGTCACATAGTAATCGTGATCGAGGTAAACGTTCACTTCACGGTCCGCAGAACCGGAGAAGGAATAGCGAATGCCCATGGTCACATAACCCGCAGCCGGAAAGAGCATCTGGTAATTGGCAGTAGAGCCCAAAGAATTGTCAAAGTTGAAGAAGCCTTCTCCGCTGAAATCCAGATGATTGTTTTCCGAGAAGCCGTTTCCGGAATCCGGAGCGTAGGCGTCGAACCAGCTCTTGATATCCTTGTTATAGGTCACCGAGGTATCTACGTTCACCACGTCTGACGGCTTTGCTTCTTCCAAGGTTTTCGGAGTGCCTGTGGGGAACGTGGCAAGAGCGGCACCGTCGCCCGTGTAATGTTCTGCAGAGCCTCCGCTGTAAACCGCCGTGTATTGCGTCGAAGCATTTCCCATGGTAATCGTGCAGATGTACGGCGACTGGACTGCGCTGGAGGTATTGCCGCACTTGTTTCCATTTCCATCGAACCAGCCTTCAAAGGTCTTGCCCGCCTTCGGAATCGTCTTGAGCGTGACGGGCATTCCAGCCGGATAGTAGCTGCTGATGGTCGTCGTAGAGTCGGAGCCTTTCGGGCTCACCTTCACTGTCAACTGGTACATCGGGGCGAGGTACTTGGAAAGAGCCCTCACTTTGGCGTCGGAATGGACGCGCATCTGCTCCGTCACAATACGGCCAAAAACCGTCGCCCCGTTCTGCTGCAAGTGCAAATTGTCACTGTTCCCTTTCGCATAGGTCGTATATTCACCAGCATCCAAATACATGTTCACATAATGCAAAGCATAATACTGCCCCACCGAAAGCAGATAGTTGCGGGAAAGCGTATCCATATCGATCAGCGGAACGCCAAGGGAAGCTGCAATTTCGCGAGCACGGATCGGATAACCGTGATAAGATTCATAAATAGAATCTGGCACCATACTTCCATCACAGACCGAATACCTTTCGCTTGTTACAGAGCAGCGGTAATCGCTACGGCGCACCGGATTGATGATGATCGGAGTGGCTCCCGCATCGAGAGCTTCTTGCGCCATCGCCGTCGTCGCTGTCACAAAATCCGCTTCGTTGCTGTAAGTGCGGTCATTGATACCGAACTGGATAACCACAAAGTCGCCGGACTTGAGGTTCGACTTGATCGAAGGCCAAAAGTTCTGATAGTAACCCATCGCGTATGTTCCGCCCTTGCCCATGTTCACTACGTTTACAAAGTCCGCATTCCAGAAAGCGCTGAAATCCTGACCGATACCGCGCTTCGGGTAATAACCATCATTCCAGTCCTGCATGGTGGAATCGCCACACATGTAAATGGTGATCTTCGCCCATACAGCAACAGAGAACAACATTGTCGCTATCACGACTGCTTGCCAGATTCTGCTAAACATACTCAAAACCAACTCCAACCTAATTTTTGATGAAAAGGCCTCGCAAAGCCTTGCAAACAAGGCCTGACACTTCTACGGATTGACTGTAAACTTCTTCACGGTTACCGGTTTTGAATTCACGGAAACCTTTACCATGTAGATGCCTGCAGGCAGCAGTTCCTTATGCAAGGAAACCTTGTTTTCGCCGACATGCACATTCGCCGAAATCGAACGAATCGACTTACCCTGCATATCGAAGATTTCAAGCTTCGCCATGCCGGAGGCGTTCGTATTCAAAATTTCAAAAGTCGGATTGTAAGCGCTCGAATGCAACACAACCGTTTTCTGAATGGCAGTCGTATCATCCTCTCCCGAGAGATCTTCGCCCTGCTTTCCGACCGTAGAAATATCAAAAGCAAAGACGCAAATGTTCGGGCCGCCGTCCGTTGTCGCAGAAGAGAGCGTCAGGGTAAAATCGCCCTGCGGAACCGTGACCGTTACCAGAGCCGTATCCCAAGTATCCCAACCCGTCGGCGGGAAACTGACCGTGTAACTGTTTTCGCCCATGGTCACTACCATTTTACGGTCAGAAGTTCCCCCGTTCGCATAAACAAAGGCCACAGTCGCTGTCGTATCGGATTTAGACGTAAGATAATACGAAGTAAACGAGCCTGCGACGTTTTCAAAGTTCCAATAAGCTTCGCCCAAGTATCCGGCGTGATCCGTTTCCACGAAACCAACACTTGCGGTATCCGGCGTAGAAGCTTCGAAAACCTTCGCAAATTCCATCGATGCCGGAGCTTCTTCGAGATTCGCCGCATAAGAAATGTCCGGTTTCTTCAAATTTTCACCGACATGATCCGGCAGGTAATAACTCAGATGCGGCGGTTGGTTATAGGCCACATTCTGCCAGACAATACTTTCGCGGTACTGAAGATCGTGCATCAACGTATACACGCGATACGGAGTCGTGTAATTCGAAACGATAATATTCACCACGCTCGGATCCGTGCTGCTACGGGTGATGATTTCTTCGCGCCAGTCGCCAAAGATATCCGCAGAAAGGCAAGGATTCGCCTTGGTGTAATTATTCAAAGTACTATTGTTGATGCCGTAAAGGTTCAAGAAACGATCCACACTTTTAGTCGTGAGATTCCACTTTTCGATCTTACCGCCACTTCCGCCACTTCCCGTAGCGTCCAAAAGTTCATCCTGCAAGTCTCCGCTAAAATACACGCGGAAGTTCACTGACGGCTTGTTTGTCGAAAGGAGTTCTCCCTTCACCGTGCGAACGCCACCACTCGTTCCAGACCACATTTCAAAACCACGGTTCGTAGAATCGATGTCTGCGGCAAGACCACGACCATTATCAACACCCTTGCCGTCGCCATAAGTCGCCTGCAACGTTCCCCAAATGACTTTTCCATCCTTATCGCGGAGTTCTTCCGTATAAATTGCAGCAAGGAATTCTTCGTGAACGTCATAAGTTTCAAGCCCTTCACGATCCGGATCCATATCCGAAACGTGCATAGCGTCACCATGACCGAACCCCGTTCGATAAAGGAGCGTTCCGTCATGCTTCAGGGCGGCAGAACCGTAAATAATTTCGTCAAAGCCATCGCCATTGATATCAGCAACGGTCAAGTTGTGGTTCCCCTGGCCATAAAGGCCCTGCCCCGCTGTCGGATTTTCACTGTACCAGCGACGGGTCAGATTCTTGCCGTCGAAATCGAATGCGGCAATAAAGGCTTCCGTGTAATAGCCACGGCAAAAGATCATGCTCGGATGAACGCCGTCGAGATAGGCGACCGCAGCGAGCATACGGTTGTCACGGTTCCCATAGGTATCGCCCGAAATCAGACCTCGTCCCGGCAGATAATCGATTGTCGTTATCGCCGCTCCCGTCTTGCCGTTAAATACAGTCAAGAATTCATTCCCGCTCATGATGGTACCGCTTGTGGTACGGTAATCCACATTCGCGTCCCCGATTACTTTTCCAATGCCATCAACCGTCGCGTCACTCGTCTTCATCGCTATTTCGGCAATGCCGTCACCGTCAAAATCATAGACGAGGAACTGCGTATAATGCGCACCGGCACGGATATTTCTTCCCAGGTCGATTCTCCAAATTTTTGTTCCATCCAATTTATATGCGTCGATATACACATTGCCCGTATATCCGGACTGCGCGTTATCCTTCGAATTGGACGGATCCCATTTCACAATCAGCTCGTATTCGCCGTCGCCGTCCAAATCGCCCACGCTCATATCGTTCGGCGTATAGGAATAGCTTTCATTCGCCGGAGTCACCCCATCCGCAGGCGGGTCGAGCTTTACCTGAGTCCATGTGGCGTGCCCATAATTGTCTTTGTAATATTCAGGGAGGGTGATAAAGGTCGAAGAGACATTTCCCTTTTCATCTTTTAACGTATAGACGTCTGTAATGGAGCCGGATGCGTCCACATAGGACGTTGGATCGCTGCCCGAAATTTTGGCGATTTCATTTCCATTGCGCAAAAGCGTAAACGTCGCCGTCGGTTCATCGGTTCCTAGCAAGCGCCAGGAAACAAAAGTTCCCGTTCCGTTATTCGCAACGGACAGACCGCGACCGAGTTTTTCCATCTGCGCTGTTGCCGCAAAAGAATCCACAGCTAAACCACCCAGCAGTACGCTTCCGCATACACCAAGGGTTACTTTTTTCATCCAATCCATCCGCATAAAAAATCTCCTATATATGTAAAACTATTCCTCTTTTTAATTTATGCAAAAAATGGAAAAATTAACCGAAGTCTATGGACAACGGTTAGGGACAATCTTCAATGGTGTTGACAAAAGTTTACAACAAGCTTTTTAGCGAATCGCTTGGGGAATCGGCCAACGCACCGCCGGGTTTTGGTTTGCATAAGAAGCCTTGATCCATGCTTCCGAACGTGAAACACGGCTCACATGCAATTCATCGATGACGCCGTTAAAGAAATGCGTCACGCTATTCGTTTCCGAATCTCGCGGATAAATCAACTTTCCAATGATGAATAAGCTATCCGTTTCACGCACATCCGAACTCGTCCCTATGGCAGGAGTCGAAGAAACTAGAGAATCGTTCACGTACATCTTCGCACCCGAAGAATCCTGGACAACGGTCAAGAACGTCCAAACATCTGACAACGCCGAAGAATCCCTATACCAGTACCGTGCGGATTGCGTCGTAGAATCCGTACCGAAGATTTCATCCGTATAAGCTTCGTAGAGCCAACTTTTTTGGTCCGAACCGGCAAGATACATCAGATGATACTGTGTTGCTCCCTTGCCAAAAATCACACGGGAAAGTTCATTCCCTTCCATCTTAACCCAGACAGAGAACGTCATCGAATCCTTCACAGAAACGTCAAATTCGCCACTAGCAGTCCCCGGAATAGTGACCGAACCGAAAGTTCCGCCGTAATGCAAAGCGCTGCCCGCTATCGCTTCTTCCGCGACCGTCAAAGATTCCGGAATGCCGTTGTACAAATTTCCCGACGCATCGTTCACCGTTTCTGCGCCTTCATCAAAATGCCAGACTGCAATAAATTCATTTTTAAAAACAGCCTTTGCCGAATCCGCAAAAGAACTTTCCGCGCCTTCCGCAAACGAAAGGTACAAAGTATCTTTGGAATTCACCCGGAGCTTGGGAATGCGAGCCCAAAACGTAAACTTCCCCGCCGCAGGGTCTGCAAACGAAACGTCAAGCGGAATCGTATCACCGCAAAGCATAGCGGACCAAGTTCCCTCTAAACGATCCATCCCATTAAAATCATAATCCGCAGAATCCAGGTAGAATGTGAGCGGAAAGTGCAAAAGATCTTCCGAAAGGCCGATTTGCGCCGTATTCAGCGGCACCTTGAAGCCAAACGAAACCTTTTTCGCATCCACTTGGACAGTCGAATCGGAAACCACTTCAACGCCTTTTTCCAAGGAAAGCGCATAGCCATCATCCGAAATAAACACAAATGGGTAAAGGGAATCCGCCGGGAGAGAATCCACAAAGATATTCCCCATTTTGACCGTCACCGGGCGTAAAATCGTCGTTCCCGGAACATAGACGTAACCCGTCGTTCCATCTTCAAAGCCATGCGCACCTAGGCGAACACCGCCAAGATCTTCCAAGACAGCGTCCACATCGAGAGTCGTCGTATCCGGAGTCGCAAAAAGGCCGAGCTTCAAGAACTGGCGACCCGTAGATTCATCCATCGCTTCTAAAGAAAATCCCCCCTCCGGAACTGAATCAAAGGAATAATGGCCCAGGGAATCGGAAACGCCGACAAAAACGGAATCGAGTTCATCGCCTCCCACAGCCGAAAAAGAGGCCGGGACCACTGCCACACGCGCATAGGCCGCAAGCGAGCCGTCTTCAAACCGAATCGTACCGGCGATTTCCGGATTTCCTGATTCTGCGCTATTTCCAAGGGATGTTCTGCCGTCTGAACACGCCAAAACGAATAAAGAAGCGAGAGCAATCCACGCGATCACTCCATATTTTGTTAAATTTTTGGCGTTTTTACACATATATCCCATACAACCTTGTAGACAATATATATTCTACCGGCAAAAGTACGGACAAAAAAGAATTTGCAGTGTTGTCCACAGACAATCCCACCCCCGCTTTTTTCAAAAAATTAATGATTTTCAACCCAATGGGTGAGCACCATAATGTCTGAAGGGCGAATTCCCGGAATGCGGGAGGCGCTGCCCACGGTCAAGGGGCGAGCTTCAGCCAAACGCTCCCGACTTTCGATTGAAAGTGCCGAAATTTGGCTAAAATCGGTATCCGGGGCAAGCTTGATGCGGTCCATCTTCTTTTCGTGTTCGATTTCCTTCGCTTGGCGGGCAAAGAATCCGGCATAAGCCTCTTCGGCAAAAAGATTCCACATGTCACGACGGATAAGCTTTGAATTCGGGACGAACTTTTGGAAAAACGCTTCGGGGTCGATGCCCGGGCGGCGGAGAACCGTATTCAAACGGATCGATTCACGGGTCGGAGCTTGTCCTGCCGCTTCGAGGAACGGGTTGATTTCTGCGGCGGTTACCGGAGTTTCGGCGAGGTACTTCTGTACGCGAGCCATTTCTGCCTTGCGAGTTTCCCAAGCCGCATACTGGGCGTCGTCGATCATGCCGATTTTGCGGGCGCGGTCCTTTAAGCGGGAATCCGCATTGTCCGAGCGCAAAAAGAGACGGTACTCGGCGCGGCTCGTGAACATGCGGTATGGTTCGTCGAGCAAAAAGTGCGAAAGATCGTCTGCCATGACGCCGATGTAACTTTCGGAGCGTCCGAGCATAAAAGGCTCCGCATTCTGGGTCTTGAGAGCCGCGTTGATTCCCGCGATCATTCCCTGACCCGCGGCTTCTTCGTAACCGCTCGTGCCGCAGACCTGGCCTGCAAAGTAAAGTCCCGGGATCGTCTTGCATTCAAAAGTCGGGTAAAGCTGCGTCGCATCGATGCTGTCGTATTCGACCGCGTAACCGATTTGCATCACGCGCACCTTTTCAAGCCCCTGAATCGTGTGCAAAGCGTCGAGTTGGATTTCTGCCGGAAGGCTCGAACTGAAGCCGTTCAAGTAAACGCGTTCCACATCCTTCGTTTCCGGTTCCAAAAAAAGCTGATGACCGTCCTTGTCGCCAAAGCGGTTAATTTTGTCTTCAATGCTCGGGCAGTAGCGCGGGCCTTTGCCCTTAATGCGGCCAGAGAACATCGGGCTGTCTTTAAAGCCCGAACGCAGAATGTCATGCGTTTTAATGTTCGTGCGGGTAATCCAGCAGCAGTTGCCGTTGTCGATAGGTCCTGCGGAGCGGTCGCTCATCGGCCAAGGATTTTCGTCGCCCGGCTGTTCCTGTAAAATGTTAAAGTTAATCGTCGATGGATCGAGACGGCTCGGCGTACCGGTCTTTAAGCGGCGAAGGCGCAGCCCGTTCGAAAGAATGGACTTCGAGAGCGCGTCTGCACTCGGTTCGCCGACGCGCCCGCCGATGCTCGTTTCAAGACCGGTGAACATTTTGGAAGCGAGGAAGGTACCGCTCGTGATGACAAGCGTTTTGGTTTCAAAACGTTTGCCGGAAAGCAGCGTGAGTTCCATTTTGCCGTTCGGCATGCGGTCAAAAGCGGCGAGTTCACCCTGGATCAGGTGCAAGCCTTTGCAATTTTCAAGCGTTTCACGGGCGACTCGGCTGTAAGCTTTCAAATCGCACTGCGCACGCGGTCCCCAAACGGCGGGTCCCTTGCTCAAATTCAGCATGCGGAACTGAATTCCCGCCTTGTCCGTCAAAAGTCCCATAAGGCCGCCCAACGCATCGATATCGCGAACGATCTGGCCCTTGCTCACCCCGCCCACCGCCGGATTGCACGACATTCTGCCGATTGCATCCAATTCCATCGTAATCATCGCCGTTTTCACGCCGATTTTCCACGCCGCATGGGCCGCTTCAATACCCGCATGACCGCCGCCGATCACCACTACGTCAAAAGAATTTTGGATTGCACTCATAGACAGCCTTCTTTTTTGCAACGCAAATTTAGAAAATCCCTTGCCAATGAAAAGAGCATTGTCTATTTTTACGGCGATGAAAAACGTAAAGAACAACAATCGCTGGTGGCGTCGGGCTTAACATAAAGTCCGGGTTTTTGCGTTATTATTAGGAGTTTTAGATAACCTTCCGGACAATTCCGGAAGGTTTTTTGTTTTTAATCAGAAGGAAAACACCATGTACAGTGACAACGGTTTCTTTGACAACTTCGGCGGCAAATATGTTGCAGAAGTTCTCCGTCGCCCGCTCGATGAACTCGAAACGGCTTTTCACCATTATATGAAGGATCCGCAGTTCCTCGCGGAACTCGCCGAAATCCAGCGCGATTACATCGGTCGCGAAACCCCTCTGCTTTACGCCCCGCGTGCAACGGAACTTCTCGGCGGTGCCAAGATCTACATTAAGCTCGAAGGCCTTGCCAATACAGGCGCCCACAAGATAAACAATGCGATTGGCCAGGTACTGCTCGCGAAGCACATGGGCAAAAAGCGTATTATCGCCGAAACAGGTGCGGGCCAGCACGGCGTCGCCACGGCGGCCGCCTGTGCAAAGCTCGGCTTGGATTGCACGGTTTACATGGGAGAAGTCGATGTGCGCCGTCAGCAGCCGAACGTCGCCTCCATGGAACTTTACGGAGCAAAAGTTGTCGCCGTCACAAGCGGCGCCCGCACCTTGAAAGACGCCGTGAACGAAGCGATGCGCGACTGGGCCGCCCACCCGGATACGACGCACTATGTGCTCGGTTCCGCTTTAGGTCCTGCCCCGTTCCCGGACATTGTACACCGTTTCCAATCCGTCATCGGTGACGAAGTCAAGCGCCAATGCGCAGAACGCGGCATCGATATCGGTGCGATGGTCGCCTGTGTCGGCGGAGGTTCGAATTCGATCGGTTTCTTTAGTCCGTTCATCGATGAAGATTCTCCGCGCTTGATTGGAGCCGAAGCGGGTGGCGTTGGCCCGAACATCGGCGAAAACGCAAGCCGCATGACCGGCAACGCAAGCCGCGAAGGCATTGTGCAGGGTTACAAGAGCCGTTTTCTTTTGGATGACGACGGGCAGTCCCTGCCGACGCGTTCGATTTCTGCAGGTCTCGACTACATGGGAATCGGTCCGCAGCTCGCCGCCCTCGGCATGAAGGGACGCATTGAATTCACGAGCATCCTTGACAAGGAAGTTCTCGAAGCTCTGAACTTCTTTGCAAAGAACGAAGGCGTTCTCTTTGCCCTCGAAAGCGCTCACGCCGGTGCAGCCGCCATGAAGATTGCGAAGGAAATCCCGAAGGACAAGGCGATCATCATCAATATGAGCGGCCGTGGCGACAAGGACGTCTTTATTTCGAGCCCGGTATTCCGCCCGAACGAATGGAAAAAATTCCTCGAATGCGAACTTGAACGCTTGAACGAAAACAAGGATATTCACAACGCGAAGATTATGGGAGAAAGCAAGTAATGTCTAAGATCAAATTGATGAGCCATCTCGTCGCAGGCTACCCGACAGAAGAGCTTTCCTTTGCGGCAGCCTCTGCCATGGTCCGCGGCGGTGCAAGCATTCTCGAAATCCAGCTCGCCTTTAGCGATCCTTCTGCAGACGGCCCCGCCATTCAGGGCGCTTGCACCGAAGTGCTATCCCACAATTACAAGGTCAAGGACGGACTCGCCTTTATCGAACGCGTTCACAA
Source organism: Hallerella succinigenes (assembly GCF_002797675.1). Taxonomy (NCBI): domain Bacteria; kingdom Pseudomonadati; phylum Fibrobacterota; class Fibrobacteria; order Fibrobacterales; family Fibrobacteraceae; genus Hallerella; species Hallerella succinigenes. The sequence continues at coordinate 131,328 of NZ_PGEX01000001.1, forward strand.
GGCTTTCCCGGAAGTTTCGATCTACATCATGAGTTACGGCTCCCTGATTTACACTCCGGGCGTCGATAACTTCTGCAAGCGCGCAAGCGAAGCGGGCGTTACCGGCATGATCATTCCGGATCTACCTTTTGACCATGACGAGGGCCTGACCGCCGCTTGTAAAAAGTACGGCATGGACAACATCCCGGTCGCAAGCCCGAGCATGAGCGAGGAACGCCTTTCGAAACTCGCCCACGCCGGCTTCAGGTACATCTACGCGGCCCTCCGCGTGGGCATTACCGGTACGCAGACCGTAATTGACCAGGCGACTCTCGATTTTCTTTCGAAGGTCGGCGCTGGAGGCTCCAAGGTGTACGGTGGTTTCGGCATTTCGAACGGCGAACAGTCCAAGGCGATTTCAAGCTCCGTAGATGCGGTCATCGCAGGTTCTGTCTTTGTGCGCATTATCAAGGAAAACGCAAGCGACAAGGAAGCCCTTTCGAAAGCTGTCGAAGCAAAGGCCCGTGAACTCTGCGGACTGTAGGCTTTTACATCTGACTTGAAAACATTGAAAAATGCTCGGGTAAAATGATGTGAACCCCGAAAGTTGTGTCCAACTTTCGGGGTTCACATCACTACGCCGGTGAGTTTCTTTTTTATATCTTAAAATATTCAATCAAAGCTTTGTAGTTGTCTTGTGCTGTTAAGCATGTGTCTCTTAAAAATTCGTTGACATGTCCCCAGTTCTGTAATCCCCTGTAATAGAAAAATCTCAGTTCTTCGCTGATGATAAAAGGAGTGATTCCCTTTTGTAGGCATTGCCAAAATAGCAGTAATCGACCGACACGGCCATTCCCGTCTTGAAATGGATGAATCCTTTCGAATTGTACATGAAAATCCAAAATATCGTCGAAGGATACTTTTTTGATGGAATTGAAAGATGAAAGAAGTTTTGCTATTAGTTTGTGGACATCTTTTGGGCTTGCAGTTTTTTCGTCACCAATTTCATTAGGCAATTTTTTGTAATCGCCTACAGCAAACCAACCTTTCTGACTGTCCGAGGTATTGGTCTTTAAAATTTGGTGAAGTTGCTTGATGTGCGGTTCCGTGATTTTATCTGTGGCGTAATCAATGACATAATCTATGCAACGGAAATGATTGACTGTCTCCATGATGTCATCTATGCGAGTGTTTTCAGATGTGATTCCAAGTGTATTTGTTTCGAAAATGAATCGGGTCTGCTCTTTGGTGAGACGGCTGCCTTCAATATGGTTGGAATGATAGGTTAGGTCGATTTGCGTGCGATGGTAGATGCCGCCTTTAAGCTTACTTTCTTTTTCTTCTCTTAAGCGTAAAAGAAGTGGCGAAAGCTTTGCTTTGCCTTTGGTTGGCTTTTTGGCGTCTACAGGAATGTTCCATGTCTTTCCTGTTAAAAAAACACCTTCGATTTTGCCTGTTTTACAGTAATTTCGGACTGTGCGTTCGCTAATCCCATGTTTTTCTGCAAATTGAGTGACTGAAATAAAATCCATAGTTGTCGGCAAGTTTAACGGTTTATCCGTTGGATAAAATATCATTTTTTGCCGATATCGGCAAGTTTTGAAAATGTCTGAATCTTCAACCATCTGAATCCGAAGACACAAACAAAATAAGCTCCACATTCAAGATTTCTATTGTTTGCATCGTTGTTCTAATTTTCCAGACGATTTTAAATTCTTTTATCGTTACCGCTTTTGATGATAATCAGAATGACACCGGGGAACATGCCATCGGTATGGCATTTGTAGCCTTGCTTCTTATCGTCGGAAAATTCATTCTTTCTTTTCCAACGATACTTCTGTCTACAATCGGAATCGTAAAAGGATCCCAAAAAAAGAACAAGGGAAAGAGGCTCAATCAAAACGGTTTCATTATAAACATCGCCTGCCTCGTCATTAGCGAATTGCAAGTGTTTTTCTGGTGGTGAAACGCCTCTACTCCTTCAGCGCTTCAAGAATCGCCTTTTCCAAAGCCTTTTCGCTCGGGACTCCGGGCCAAACTTTTTGAATGTAGCCGTTTTCGTCCAACAGCATAAGCGTCGGAATTGCAGAGATTCCATAGCGGCGGTTCATCTCCTGGGTCGCATCGCGGTAAAGCGGATACGGCGAAGGATGCTCCTTGTAAAACTGTTCGAGTACGGAAAGCTGTTCCGTTGAAACGCCTATCACTTCAAAGCCTCGACTGGAAAGCTTTTCGTACAAACGTCCCACGATTGGAAGCGTTTGTCGGCAAGGTCCGCACCAGGTTGCCCAAAAGTCTAAAAGGGTCACCTTCGGCTTGGATTTTCTCTTTTCGCCGTTGCGGTAAAAGTTCTGTTGGAACGCAAGAGCCTTGCTTCCAATCGATGAACCTGTCAGGCTCGAAATGTCGTCGGGGCGTTCGGTGAGCTTTACATTCACCTTTTTCACTTTGCCGCTTCGCACGATTTCAAGTTCGACTTTCTGACCGGTCTTTGCCGCCGCAAGTTCAGACTTTACCACATTCAAGCCCGTGATTTTCTTTCCGTTGATTCCCACGATCAAATCGCCGTTCTGGATATTCGCCTGCACCGCACCGGAACTCGGATGAACACCCGCAACCTTCAACGCAATCTGCTTTTTGTAAGGCTCTTGCTTAAACACAAGACCGAGCCAAGGAGAAGCAAACGAATAACCGCCAAGGCTCACGAGTAAAAGACAAAAGAAGAAAAAACGCATCATGGATTCCTAAAAGAAGACCAAGGCGACCTGCCCCGAAATTGTGGTATAAACGGTCTTTGTCGTGTAAACCGCTTCGCGGCCTAAAGTTTCGCCGACCAAATACGAAAGGCGAATCTTTGCCTGCAACGCAAAATGGGCATGAGGCCAAGGCTTCATGTTTCGCCCGTAATCTACAAAAATCCGAGGGGCTTTTTTCCACTCGGAATTTTTCTTGAAATAGACCCCGCTCAAGCCGAGATCAAAAAAATCACTTTCCGAAAAATAATAGCGACCTGCCAATGCTGCCTCATGTACCGCTTCCGAAATACCAAGCGAAAGATCCAAGGAAATTCCCAAGTCGTTTTCAAAGCGGTATGCGGCAAGCCCTTCAAGCCCTAAATCAAAAGCGCCCAAGTAGTACGTTGCCGAGAGGCCCGGTCCAAAAGAAAATCCGCGGTTGATGTCCAACGCCTTTTGTTCTTCTATTGCCGCGTCCTTTTCCAAAAAGAAGCCCGCATGTGCCGAAGCCACCAAAAAGATCCACAACAGAAGAAGCAGGCGTTTCATCGTCCACCTTCTTTACTTTGTACGCAATTCCGAAATATCTTTCAGATTTGCAGCACGCAAGCCATCCAAAATTTCACGGCGCATCGCATGTGCAGGCATCCAACGGAAGGCGCATACGCTGTAGCACTGAACCGCATCCGCGCCGGCGCGTATCAAGTCCAAGACCTTCATGCCGTGGTCAATACCGCCGCAAGCAATCACGCTCAACTGCGGGAACCGAGACTTTACTAGCTGCGTCATCCAGAATGTGTTCAAGTACAGTGGACGTCCACTGATGCCGCCCTTGTCGCCGTCGGCACGCAAAACCTTCAAGTTTTCGTACTTCGCAAACATCGGCAGTTCCCCGATTTTTTTCGTCGGGAATGTATTGCCCACAATGACACCGTTCACGCCGTAGCGCACAAGCACATCGAGAGTCGAAATCAGCTGATGTTCCGAGAGGTCCGGGCTGAGCTTTGCGTACACAGCCTTGCGAATCGCTTGGGACTTGCGGTAATTCATGATTTCCGCGAAGAGCATTTCCACAAAACGCGTATCGAGGTCCAAACGATTTTCGCCAGTGTTCGGGCAGCTTACGTTAATTTCTATGTAATCCGCGGCCTTGTAGGCGATGGCGAAACTTTCGAGAACGTCCTTGAGCTTTTCCGCTTCGGTCATAAGCCCCGGAGTTTCCGCAACCGATATGCCGACGCTCATGCCGCTCCGGTGAATGCGCCCAAGCTGTTCATCGACGCGCTTCGATATCACTTCAACGCCGTCGTTGTTTAAGCCCATGCTGTTATAAATCGAACGGTCTTCTTCCAAAAAACCCACACGTGGACGGTGCGGATTGCCTTCGCGATAATTGCGAGTGGCCGTTCCCACCGAGACACCGCCAAAACCGAGGTTCGCATAGTCCGCGACACGTTTTGCCGTTTTATTTGCACCGGCGGCGAGAATGATCGGAGCGCTCAGGGTAATCGGATTGCTGCGGTCCGGAAATTCGATGACCGTCTTCAGCCCCGGAGTATAATCCGGCTTGCCACCGATAAACGGAATCCAGGGCGCAAAGCGGGCAACATGCTTTAAAGAATCATGTCGGAACTCTGGAGAATTCTTAAAAATTCGACGGATCAAGGCAAGAAGTTTATCGCCTTTTAACAAATAATAATCGTGATTTTCGCACTCAACTGTCATATTTGACTAAATTAACAAAAAAACATAAAAGAATACCAGGTTACCGAAATGAATGAAACTCTACCGACTCGTATTCACGAGATGTTCCCGCGCTACGTCAAGACCTTGGAAGATTTGATCCGAATTCCGTCCATCAGTTTTGACAATTTTGACCAGAACGAAGTTTTGCGTTCCGCGAACGCGGTCAAGGAACTGTTTGAAAACCACGGTTTTGAAAACGCCCAGTTCTTGACGCCGCCGAGCGGACGTCCATCGGTCTTTGCCGAACTCAAGACGAATCCGAAGAATCCGACGATTCTCCTGTATGCGCATCACGATGTGCAGCCGACCATGCGCGAAGCTCTGTGGATCAGTTCCCCGTTCGTTCCGGAAATCCGCGACAACCGTCTTTACGGTCGTGGTGCAGCCGACGACAAGTCGGGTATCGTTCTGCATTTGGCGGCCGTCACGCAGGCTCTTGCTGTTTGCGGAAACCGCATGCCGAACATCAAGTTCTTGATTGAAGGCGAAGAAGAATGTGGAAGTTCGGGCTTCGAATCGATCCTGACGAAGAACAAGGAGCTTCTCAAGTGCGATGCTGTAATTATTGCGGACCTTTCGAACTTTGATGAAGGCGTGCCTTCGCTCACCACGAGTCTGCGCGGCATGTCTGCAGTCTCGGTCGTTCTCAAGTCGATCAAAACACCGCTCCATTCCGGATCTTGGTCCGGCCCGATTCCGGACCCGGTACAGGCTCTCTGCAAAATAATCGCTTCGCTCACCGATAGCGAAGGCAACATCCTGGTGGAACATTTTAACGACGGCATTACCCCGCCGACCCAGGAAGAGCTCGACAGCTACAATGCTTTGAACTATACCGAAGAAAAGCTTCGCAAGGAAGCGGGCATTCTTCCGAACACCGAACTGCTCTGCGACAAAGATGAAATTCTCACGACCCTTTGGAGAAAGCCATCGATCGTCGTCACCGCCTTTGAAGCCGGTTCCCGCACCCATGCGGGCAACGTGCTGCAAGATTCCGCCTACGCCCGCATCGGCATTCGCCTTGCACCAGGCATGCAGGCAGACCGCTGCACGCTCCGTTTGATCGATCATTTGAAAAAGAACTGCCCGAACGGTCTTGAAATTTCCATTTTCCCGGAAGACGGCGCAAATCCGTTCACCACGGATGTTTCGCATCCCTATTATTCGCTCATGCGAGATTCCATGACCAAGGCTTACGGAACCGAAGCCAAGTACATCGGCTGCGGCGCATCGATTCCGGGTGCACAGCTCTTCCGCAACACGTTCGGTGACATCCCCATTCTCATGACCGGACTCGAAGATCCAAAATGCAATGCCCACGGTGAAAACGAAAGCCTGGGACTCAAGGATTTTGAAAGCGGCATTATCGCCGAAGCACTCTTCTTTGAAGGACTTTCCAAATGAAACTCGTCGTTTTGACCGGTGCAGGCATTAGCGCAGAATCCGGGCTGCGCACGTTCCGCGGCAATGATGGCCTTTGGGAAAACGAACCCATCGAAGCCGTGGCGACTCCCGAAGGATATTTTCACGACAAAAAGCGCGTGAAAAATTTTTACAACGGACTCCGCGTCGGGCTCTCCAAGTTCAAACCGAATGCCGCCCACATCGCCCTAGCGAAGCTCGAAGAAAAACTCGGCGATGACTTTTTGCTCATCACCCAAAACGTCGACGATCTGCACGAACGCGCCGGTTCTAAACGCGTGCTGCACATGCACGGCTACTTGAAGAAGCTCCGCTGCGAAAAGAACGAAGGCCACGTTTTTGACTTTACCGGTGAAGAAACGATGGAAACCCAATGCCCGATCTGCGGCGCCATGAGCCGTCCGCACATCGTCTGGTTCGGCGAAATTCCCCTGTACATGGAAAGAATCGAACGCGCTTTGCAGAATACCGATGAATTTGTCTACATCGGCACGAGCAGTGTTGTTTACCCGGCGGCAGGATTCAAGCAAATCGCCAAACATTTCGGCGCACACGTCACCTGCCTGAATTTGGAAATCGACACGAGCGATCCGAATACCGACACGAACATCCAGGGCAAAGCGACCGAAGTCGTTCCCCGTTGGTGCGAAGAATTTTTGCAAAAGATCAAGAAGTAAAAAATGGAAAAGATTAAAAAGACGAACGCAGCACGCAGCCTCGACCAAAAGCACATTGCGTACGAATTAATTCCGTATCCTGTTGACGAAAACGATCTCGGCGCAGAACATGTCGCCGCAACGTTAAACGAACCTGTCGAACGCGTGTTCAAAACGATTCTCGTCCGCGGCGACAAAACAGGTCCAATCATCGGTGTTGTACCGGGCCACTTGGAAATCTTTTTGAAGGGCCTCGCCAAGGTTTCCCAAAACAAGAGTGTCGAAACCGTTCCGCTCAAGGAGCTTTTACCGCTCACCGGTTATATCCGTGGCGGCTGCTCCCCCATTGGACTTAAAAAACCGTTCCCGGTGTTTATCCATGAAACGGCTTTGAACTTTGACTATATCTATGTGAGCGCCGGGCAGCGCGGTTTACAGCTCAAGCTCGACCCCAAGGATCTGGTGAAAGCGGTAAACGCAACCGTTGCCGCAATCGCAGAACCTAAACCGCGTTTGTAAGCCCGAGCTTTTGCACCATTTCGATATCGCCACGGATCGTGGTGCCGCTCGTGGTGAGCATATCGCCGGTGATGCAAGCGCTTACGCCCGAAACAAAAGCTCTTTCGCCAAAGTCGCTCAAAATCTTTCGGCCCGCAGCCATGCGAATGTTTGCTGTCGGATTGATGTAGCGGAAGAACGCCAAAGTCCGCAGAAGATCTTCTGCGGAAATTTGTTTTAAATGTTCGAGCGGAGAACCCGGAATCGGCATTAACGCATTGATCGGAATCGAATCGATTTCGAGTTCCGCCAAACTCATCGCCATATCCAAGCGGTCTTCCCAGGTTTCACCCATGCCGATGATACCGCCCGAGCAAACAGCAAGGCCGACTTCCTTGACCATGCGAATTTCTCGCATTTTGTCTTCGTAAGTATGCGTTGTGCAAATGTTCGGGAAGTTGCGACGGCTGGTTTCGATGTTGTGATGGTAGCGGGTTACACCCGCCGCCTTCAAACGTTCGATCTGTTCCCGCGAAAGGAATCCCATGCTCGCGCAAAGTCCAAGCTTTAACGTGCGATGCATTTCTTCGTAGGCTTCGATCGCCATATCGAATTCTTTGCCCGTCAAAGCGCGGCCCGCGGTTACAAGCGCGTAACGGTTCACGCCTAGGCTTGCATTGCGCGCTCCTTCAGCCACAATCTTTTCCGGAGGAAGAAACGGATACTCTTCGCATTGCGTGTGGTGATGGGCGGACTGAGCACAGTACTTGCAGTTTTCCGGACAACGGCCGCTTCGTGCGTTAATGATCGTGCAAAGATCGACACGGTTACCGCAGAAGTGCTTCTGAATCCAGCCAGCACCCTTTAAAAGTTCATCGAGGTCACAAGTGAGGAAAAAGGACAGATCGTCACCGCGCACAATGCGATGTCCGTCGATAATCCTCTGGGCCAACTCCAAGAGATCCACTTTTGCCATTGACTGATCCAACCTTAGGAATGATTGCCGGGCAAATCTTCCTTCGTAAATGTCAATTTTTTACCGTCGGCATCCGCGTCGATTTTTACCGTCGAGAAGTCTGTGAAGGTTCCCATCAACAGACCTTCCGAAAGTTCGTCTTCCACGAGCTGCTGAATGCTTCTGCGGAGCGGTCTTGCGCCAAGAGCCGGATCGTAACCATGATCCACGATCGCTTCCTTCGCCTTCTCCGAAAATTCGAGCAGCACGCCGCGTTCCGAAAGGTTATTCTGCACGTTGCCGAGCAGAATGTCCACAATCTGAATCAAGTCCTTCTTGTTCAGGCTGCGGAAAACAATCTGGTCATCGATACGGTTCAAGAATTCTGGCGAGAATACGTTCTTCGCTTCTTCATGAATCGTCGCTTCCATGCGTTCGTAATCATCCGATTCCGAAAGCTTTGTAAAGCCCATACCGGTGCTGTGCTTTACTTCACGGGCGCCGACGTTCGAAGTCATGATGATGATCGTATTCTTAAAGTTAATTTTGCGACCGAAGCTATCGGTGAGCTGACCATCGTCCAAAATCTGCAGCAGCAAATTGTAGACGTCCGGGTGCGCCTTTTCGATTTCATCGAGAAGCACGACCGAGTACGGGTGCTTGCGCACCTTTTCCGTGAGCTGTCCACCGCCTTCTTCGTAACCGACGTATCCCGGAGGCGCACCGATCAAACGGGAAATGCTGTGCTTTTCCATGTATTCGCTCATATCGATCCGGATCATGGAATCTTCAGCGCCAAAGAGCGAAAGCGAAAGAACCTTCGCAAGTTCCGTTTTACCGACACCGGTCGGGCCGAGGAACAGGAAGCTTCCCATCGGACGGCGCGCATCGCGAATGCCCGCACGGGAACGGCGGATCGAACGGACGACCGATTCCACGGCGCGGTCCTGTCCAATGATGCGCAGCTTGATTTCCTTGTCCAGATTGATCAGCTTCTTCGTTTCTTCATCGGCCAAGCGGGAAATGGGAATCCCCGTCATCTTGCTGATGACATCGCGGATCATATCTTCGTCTACGATCAAGCATTCCGTTTTGCGCTTTTCGAGCCACTGTTCCTTGACTTCCGCGATCTTCTTCTGAAGTTCATCGGATTCGTCACGGTACTTGGCAGCGTCTTCAAACTTTTCCGTGCGCAAGGCCTCTTCCTTGTTCGAAGTCGCTTCGGCAAGGCGTGTTTCCATGTCGCGGAGTTCCGGCGGAACCGCCATGCTTGCAAGGCGCATGCGAGCGCCCGCTTCGTCAATCACGTCAATCGCCTTATCCGGCAAGAAGCGTTCCGAAAGATAGCGATCGCCCAAAGCAACAGCCGCTCGGATCGCTTCCGACGTGTACTTCACCTTGTGATGGCGTTCGTAACGGTCCACAAGACCGTTCAAAATTCTGATCGATTCTTCGACAGTCGGCGGATTCACCAAGATTTTCTGAAAACGACGTTCGAGAGCCGCATCCTTTTCGATGTACTTGCGGTATTCATCCACCGTCGTTGCGCCGATACACTGAAGTTCCCCACGGGCAAGAGCCGGCTTAAAGATATTCGAAGCGTCCAGGCTTCCTTCCGAGCCACCTGCGCCGACGATCGTGTGCAATTCATCGATAAAGAGAATCACCGCGTTTTCGTTCTTCTGAAGCTCCATGATCAGAGCCTTCAAGCGTTCTTCGAACTGGCCGCGATACTTGGTACCGGCGACCATCGCGGCGACGTCCAACGTAATCACACGCTTGTTTTCGAGCAGTTCCGGAATCTTCTTATTGACAATCTTCTGAGCGAGACCTTCGACGATAGCCGTTTTACCGACGCCCGGTTCGCCGATGAGAACCGGATTGTTCTTTTTGCGGCGGCAAAGCACCTGAATCAAGCGTTCAATTTCTTCAGCACGTCCAATGATCGGATCGAGCTTTCCCTGGCGAGCGAGAGCAGTCAAGTCACGACCGAAATGATCAAGAATCGGAGTCTTGGACTTTTGTTCCTTATCGCGGCGCGGTGCAAAATTACGGGCAAGATCAGGATCCATTCTCTGCGGACGAGATTCGTCCTTCACTCTTTCAATCGCCTGACGCAGAGCGTTATATTCGACACCGGCAGCTGTCAAAGCGGCGGCAGCATGCGATTCGGAAACCTTTAAAAGCGAAATCAGAACGTGTTCTGTCCCAATGTAATTGTCATCGAGCATCCGAGCTTCCACAGCGGCAGCCTGCAAAACGTCCTTCGCATGTTCGGTGAACGGCAACTGGGAACCTATCGTCATCATGCCGCCGGCTTCCGAAATCGAGCGTTCCACATCCTGAGCGAGATTTTCAAGATTCACTCCGAGCGTCTTGAGCGCGGCAGCGGCAAAGCCAGCACCTTCGCGCGCAATGCCCAAAAGCAAGTGTTCCGTTCCGACATGTTCAGAATTCAAACGTCTCGCTTCATCTCTTGCGTACTGCAAGACTTTTCTCACACGATCTGTAAAGCGACCTGACATTGTTTAAATCTCCTTCGCATTAAAATCTTGATATGGAACCAAGATGCCTCCCTGCATGTGAACACGTTTCGTGGCAAATTCCGCCATCCGTTCGTCGTGCGTTACCACGAGCAGGGTTTGCTTGTAATCTTCGTTAATTTGTTTAAAAAGCTCATTCAGCATCCGGGCATTCTTTTCGTCCAAGTTGCCGCTCGGTTCGTCGGCCAGGAGAACATCCGGATTGTTCATCAAGGCGCGGGCCACGGCAACACGCTGACGTTCACCGCCCGAAAGTTCGCGCGGCAAATGCTTTAAGCGGTCCTTCAGGCCCACCTTCTGCAAAAGTTCCTCCGCATGTTCCTGAACCGTTTTCAAGTTCGCATGCGGATTCAAAATGCGAGCCGGAACGCAGACGTTTTCAAGCGCCGTAAATTCCGCAAGCAGATGGTGGAACTGGAAAACGAATCCGACCTTCTTCGAATGGTATTCATCCTTTTCCGCGGAATTCATCTTTCCAAGGCTCTTGCCGTTGAAGATAATTTCGCCCGAAGTCGGCGTATCCAAGGCGCCCACTAGATTCAAAAAGGTGGACTTGCCCGAGCCCGAAGCTCCAGTTAGCACGCAAAATTCGTTTTTAGAAAGTTCAAAATCGACGCCCTTCAAAATTTCAAGGCGTTCCCCCGTTTCGCAAAAGACTCGGGTCAAGGCTTTGGTTTCAAGCAAGATATCACTCATGGCGTATTGCCCCCACCGGATCGAGCTTTGAAGCCTTCCAAGCCGGAAGGAGCGTCGAAAGCGTGCAAAGAAGAATACCGACCACGAACACGACAATTACATCGAGCGGATTGATCAGGACCGGGAAATACGGCAACACGTAAACATCGCCCGGCAGCGTAATGAAATGGTAGGACTGCTGTAAACCGCAGAGCGCAAGTCCCACCGTACCACCGAGAATCGTACCGCCGACACCGATGAAAGAACCCATCAGCATGAACACGCGCATCACACCGGCCTTCGAAAGTCCCATGCTGCGCAGAATGCCGATTTCCTTCGTCTTGTCCGTCACCACCATGATGAGCGAACTGATAATGTTGAACGCCGCCACAAGAATGATCAAACAGATAATCGCCGCCACGATGAACTTTTCGTAATTCATCCACTTGAGCAACGTAATGTTCTTGGTTTTCCAGTCGATAAAGTAATACGGATATCCGATGACTTCGCCCGCACGGTCTGCGCTTTCGCTCGCCTTCCACTGGTCCTTCACACGGAACTGCAGGCCGGAAACCTGGTTTGAATCCATGCCCAAAAGCTTCTGTGCTTCCGGGATTCCAATGTAGGCGATATTTCCATCGTATTCGTACATGCCCGTTTCAAAAATTCCAGAGACGACACAAGAAAGAATCTTGGGACCGCCCGAAGACATCGTCGCCTCGGTACTCTGAAAGGTCTGCAAAATGATCTTGTCGCCGACGAGCACCTTCAGACGGTTCGCAAGCGAAATGCCAAGGATCACCGCCGGACGACGGTCAAAATTCGAATCGGGAAGACTGTCGAGCGAATAGTTTCCGCTCACGATCTTTTCCGAAAGGTCCACCACTTTTTTCGAACGTTCTGGATCGATGCCGTACAGCACAATGCCGTCGTTCACCTTTTTGGAACTGATGCCGACTTTGTAAATGACAAAAGGCGCCGACGCTACGACATCGGAGTCGTTCGCCATCACCTTATCCGCAATCGTATTGAAGTCTTCTACAGGATCGCTGCGGTACGCGTACATTTCAAAATGCGCGTCCTTGCCAATCATCTGTGCGGTGACTTCTTCTTCAAAGCCGTTCACAGCCGAAAGCGCAACGATCAAAGCGAACACGCCGATACTCACCCCCAGCATACTGAAGATGCCTATCAGCGAAACAAAAAGGCTTTTACGTTGCGCACCGAGGTAACGCCATGCAATCAGAAGTTCGAGTTTATTCATGGATCTCGCGAACCACCTCCAGCTAAGCTTAGGTTTCCGGCTTCATCAACGGGAAGAGGATCACATCACGGATCGTCTGCTGGTTGGTGAGGAGCATGATCATACGGTCAATGCCAAAGCCAACACCACCGGTCGGCGGAAGTCCGGATTCCACAGCGTCGAGGAAGTTTTCATCCATCGGGTGCGTTTCACCTTCACCACCGCGACCACGGCGAACCTGATCTTCCAAAAGTTCGCGCTGACGGATGGGATCGTTCAATTCGGTATAAGCGTTACCGAGTTCCCAGCCGTTTGCATACGGTTCAAACTGTTCGATCAAATCCGGGTTCACACGGTGGCTCTTGCAGAGCGGCGTGCTTTCCTTCGGCATGTCGATGATAAACGTCGGCTGAATGAGCTGTTTTTCCACGGTGAGTTCAAAGAGTTCAATAATCGCACGGCCACGAATCCATTCGCCGTCCATCGAGCCGCCGAGCTTCTGGATTACAGCCTTCAGGTCATCGTCCGACATCGTGGTGACATCATAGCCGCCGAACTTCTGGATGGCATCGTACATCGTATAACGCGGCCACGGAGCCTTGAAGTCGATTTCCGTGCCCTGATAATTCACCTTCGTCGAACCCGTTGCAGCAATCGCTGCACGTTCGTAAATGTTTTCGAAGTGAATCATCATGTCGTTGTAGTCTGCATAAGCCTGGTAGAATTCTAGACCGGTGAATTCCGGGCTATGCGTACGGTCCATGCCTTCGTTGCGGAAGTTCTTCGAGAATTCGAAAACGCGTTCCATACCGCCGACAATGCAGCGCTTCAAATAAAGTTCCGGTGCGACGCGCAAGTAGAGCGTCATGTCCGCCGCGTTGTGGTGCGTGGTAAACGGACGCGCATTGGCACCGCCGTAAATCGGCTGGAGCGTCGGGGTTTCTACTTCGATAAACTTGTTTTCAAGGAGATATTCACGAATGGACTGAAGCACACGGCTGCGCTTGATAAAAACATCACGCACGTCATCGTTCAAAGCCATGTCGATGTAACGTTCGCGATAGCGGGTGTCCACATCCTTGAATTCGTTGAAAATCTTCTTATTGCCGTTTTCGTCGATGATTTCCTTAGGAACCGGGAGCGGACGCACGGCCTTCGAAAGCATCGTAATCTTTTCCGCCTTGACGGAATATTCCCCTGTCTTGGTTTCCATCATGGTGCCATCGACACCGACGAAGTCGCCGAAGTCGATCATCTTGACGATTTCATAATCCGCTTCGCCAACGATGTCCTTGGCGCAAACGATCTGAAGACGACCGTAGCGGTCTTTCAAATGCATAAAGCAGAGTTTGCCCTTGCGATTGAAACGAATGACGCGACCGGCGAAAGCGATTTTCTGTTCCGATTTCAGAAGTTCATCTTTCTGGTTGCGAAGATCTTCCGAAGTGTGAGTACGGTTGAACTTGTGCGGATACGGGTTGACGCCCATTTCCTTGAACTTTGTGAGCTTGTCGAGACGAGCCTTAACTTGGTCATTCATTTCTTGCATGGTATGAATCCTATAAAAAGATTTTTGCGCTACCAAAGATAGAAATTCTAGGCTTTTCCGAACTGCAAGAACGCAAAAAAGGCTGCCCGATAGGGCAACCTTTTCTAAGCTTTTCAAGAATGTCTTACTTGTTCATGCGGCAGCGCTTTTTTTGAAGCGGAGACATGCCCGGCTGATCGCAAGGATCCGAAGAAGTTGCCCTCTCTGCAGAGGCGGCCGGCTTTGCCGTTGCAGTAGAAGTCGTTGCCTTCTGCCGCTTTGCAGCCTGTTCCGCCTGCATCTGCTGAAGCTTGCGCTGACGCGGAGAAAGGTTCTCGTTGGAAGCGGCTGCTGCAGCACGGGCCTTTTGGGCCTGGACTTTCTGAGCCTGTTCCGCCTTCTGCTTTCTTGCGGCCTCTTCCGCTGCGGCTTCTTCGCGAGCCGCCTGTTCAGCAGCTGCAATCGAATCGCGGCGAGCCTTTATCGCATTCTTCTGGCGTTCAGCAGCGGCCTTACGAGAAGCCTGTGCCTGAGCCTTGGAAAGCGGATGGGCAGAAGCCTTGAAAATCGCGTTCGCGTTTTCCGGATTTCTGAACACATCGCCCGGATTGCCGCGCTTGCCCTGGGCATCTTCAAGGGCTCCCTTAGCCCAAGCATCGCTTGCAATCGGCGGAAGAAGCGACAACTTCAAGTTCTTGATTTTTGTAGGGAATTCATCGACACCATCCGAATAGTACATCATCACGTCATAAATACCTGCCTGGTATTCAAGACCGTCAGATGCGCCAATCGGAGCTTCCGAATAGGCGACGACAATATAAAGTTGGTCATCGTCCATGCTGTAAAAAAGCATGTCCGGATCCCCCTGAGGCGCTTTGACTTCACCTTCGGCAACAAAAGCCCAAGGTGCGTAGTCAACGCGAATCGAGAAATGGTGATAACCCTTAGAAGCTTCCGAAAGCGAAAGATAGTCCGCGTCAAAAGCCTGGAACGAAGGTTTCACCTGCGCAAAGGAGAGAATTGCGCAGCCAAGAACCAAGAACATAGCCAATTTCTTAAGCATTTTATTCTCCTAAACAAAAGCCTTACTTGTTGAAGAAGAGCGCCTTGGCCGCTTCAAACATAGCGTCCTTTTCTGCTTCTTCACGGCATTCCGTATAAATGCGCACCTTCGGTTCCGTACCAGACGGACGGATGAGCATCCAGGAATCGTCTTCGAAAATAATCTTCACGCCGTCCAAAGTCAAGACTTCGCGAACCTTCTTTTCCTTATCGCCGACCTTGACCACAGTGCCGACTTTAGCCTTGCAAGCCACAGCGTTCACCTGAGCGACGAGCGGATCGCCAACGAGGGACTTGTCCACTTCGAAGCCTGCGCGGTTCGGGTAGAATTCGCCGAATTCCTTATAAAGTTCTTCGAGGTATTCGCCGAGGTTCTTGCCGGTCGTTGCCATGATTTCGAGAGCGAGAAGAAGGCCGAACTGAGCGTCCTTTTCGAGCGTGTTGTTCAAGCCCGAAATACCGTCGGATTCTTCGAAAGCGATGAGAGCCTTCGGATTCGCCTTGCGGGCAAGCCACGGGCGGAAATTCTTGAAGCCGACCGGAGTTTCCATCACCGGAGCGCCGAGCTTGTTCGCAATGACGTTCACAAAATTGGAAGTAGCGACGGACTTTGCGACAACGCCCTGTTCCTTGCGCCAGGTCACCATATAGTGGTAAGCGATTGCGCCGAAACGGTTCATGTCGATTTCACGGGTGCCGTCGTAAAAACGAACGCGGTCACCATCCGGGTCGAAAATGCAGCCGAGACGGAACCAGCTCTTGCTCTGGTCGAGAATCTTCTTCACGCCTTCGAGGTTTTTGGAACTCGGTTCCGGAGCGATTCCGCCGAACAGCGGATCGTCTTCGGTACGCAGGCACATGAGGCACTGTGGATTGCCGAGAATCACGTTCGGACGCTTGCGGGTTGCGCCGTGGACGTGGTCGCAGACGAGGGTCAAGCGGCCTTCGTCGAGAAGCTTCTGGATGCGGGCGAACTGGATCGTGCCCTGCTTGTGGAGGAATTCGTTGTAAACTTCAATGGAATCAAAAGCCTTCATTTCGACTTCTTCGAGGTCTTCACGCTTGAAGTCCTTCATGAGTTCGTTCGAAATGCGGGTAATGTGGCAAGTGATTTCCGGACCCGCAGGACCGCCATCAGCCGGGTTGAACTTGATACCGGCATAGTTGGACGGGTTGTGGCTCGGGGTCATGTTGATCGAGCAAGCGGCCTTGAGAAGTTCAACGGCGGCGGAGAATTCCGGCGTAGCCATTTCGCCACCGTAGTAGATTTTCTTCACGCCAGCCTTGGCAAAGACCTGAGCGACTGCCTTGCAGAATTCATCACCGAGAAGACGGTTGTCGTGACCGAGTACGATACCGCGTTCCTGAAGTTCTTCGAAGTTGGCAACGCCAAGAGCTTCAAGGAGTTCCGCATCCGCTTCTTTGTACATGCGAATGATAGCAGTAGCGATCACTTCGACTGTGCGGAGGGTGAATTCCGTACCGATTTCACCGCGGAAGCCGGACGTACCAAAGCTTACCTTGCACGGTTCGACACTTGCGAGGGCGATCTTCTTGACGTCTTCGACAAGATGCATGTCGGTGGCGGGGTTGAATTCAGAGGACTGGATCTTTTTCCAAAGTTGAGCAGCTGTTTCCATCAGTATTCCTATTAGGTGAATTTGACGTTCATAATCTAATAAATTTCTATTTTTGGGAGCATGATTAAACTGAAAATTGCAAAGCATGTCGCAGACAACACTGAAGCTCATGCATTATTCTATGTAAAAAAAGCCGTTCAATTTTCCTCGGTTCTGTCCGAAAATGGAGAAATTCGAGTTGCGAACGTCCTCTCCGAAATGGAAAAAGGCATCTGCCAAGATCTTGAAATCGTCGAAATCGACGGTCACAAGACCATTTTTGTAAACGCCGCCATGGAACGCGGACTGTCCTCCCTGGATCATCTTCGTATGGCGGGCTACCGTCTGGGCAAGCGCGCCCGCCAAAAACAGTTCAAGACTGTCAAACTTCTGCTCGCAGACGCCGCAGACGAACAGGCGAAGGCGATTTTCCACGGTCTGTATTACAGCGCCTACAAGTTCGACAAGTACAAGTCGAAAACGACCAAGGACTTCACCGTCACGTTCGACATCGAAGCGGGCGAACGCACCAAGGACTTTGAACGCATTGCGGCAGAAGTCGCCGTAGAACAGCACTATACAAACCTCGCCAAGGACTTGATCAACACGGTCGGTTCCGAGCTTTACCCAGAGGCTTTTGCCCACATCGCCATCCGCGAAGCCCACAAGGTTCCGGGTGTCGCCATCTCGATCCTGAACTCGAAGCTCCTCGCCAACGAAGGCTTCAACGGACTCTTGACCGTCGGTGGCGGAAGCCGTTTTGAACCGTGCATGGTCAAGCTCACCTACAGCCCAAAGAACGCTCCCAAGGACAAGCACCTTGCAATTGTCGGCAAGGGCATTACCTTTGACACCGGCGGAATTTCCTTGAAGCCAGCCAAGAACATGAAGGAAATGCAAAGCGACATGTCGGGTGCGGCAGCAACCCTTGCCGCCATCTGCGCCGCAGCAGAGCTCAAAATTCCGCTCAAAATTTCCGCCTACCTTTGCCTTGCCGAAAACCGAATCGGTTCCGGAGCCGTGCTCCCGGGCGATATCTTCAAGGCGAAGAACGGCAAGACCGTGATGGTCGATAACACTGACGCCGAAGGACGCCTGGTGCTTTCGGACGGCATCTGTGCCGCTGCCGAAAACGGTGCGACGCACATCGTGGACCTTGCCACGCTGACCGGCGCCATGGTCCGTGCACTAGGCCCGGCAATCACCGGTTACTTCACAAACGACGAAGAACTTTCCCAAAAGATCAAGGCTGCGGGCGACGCAACCTGCGAAAAGTTCTGGCAAATGCCGCTCGAAGACGAATACGCAAACGAGCTCGACGATCACTATGCCGATCTTTCAAACATCGGCAAAAGCGCCGGTGCAATCCTTGCGGCACTTTTCCTCCGCGAATTCGTTCCGGAAGGAATCAAGTGGTCTCACTGGGATATCGCCGGTACCGCCTATGTGGAACGTCCTTGGAAGTATACGACTTACGGAGCCACGGGCATCGGTGTCCAATCCCTTATTGAACTCTCACGTGAACTTGGAGACAAAGCGTGAAAAACGTAGATACGATCGCCGTTCTTGACTTCGGCGGACAATATGCGCATCTGATTGCAAATCGCGTGCGTCGGCTTGGTGTCTTTACCGAAATACACTCCCCTAGCGCTCCGGTGAGCGAACTCGAAGGAGTGAAGGGTATCATTTACAGTGGCGGACCTTCGAGCGTGTATGCCGCAGATGCTCCCGAATACAATCCGGAAATCCTTTCGCTCCCGGTGCCAAAGCTCGGCATCTGCTACGGTCACCAGCTGATCGCGCAGCAGCTCGGCGGACACGTGGAACCGGGCAAGATCAAGGAATACGGCATTGCAGACCTGATCGTCGGCGATGAGAATTGCCCGCTGCTGAAGGGACTTCCGAAAGAAAGCCCGATGTGGATGAGCCACGGCGACCAGGTGACAAAGCTCCCGGAAGGCTACAAGATCGTGGCAAGCACGAAGGACTGTGCCGTTGCCGCCGTCGCTTTCGACAGCGAAAGTCCCGACCGCCAGATTTACGGTATCCAGTTCCACCCGGAAGTCACGCACAGCAAGTTCGGCATGAAGCTTCTCGAAAACTTCGTCGACATCACCGGCGCACAAAAGACCTGGAACATGAAGAGCTACCTGCCGCTCATCACGGAGCGCATCCAGGAACAGGTCAAGGACCGCAAGGTGTTCTTGCTCGTTTCGGGCGGCGTCGACTCCACCGTTGCCTTTGTACTTTTGAACCGCGTTCTCGGACCGGAAAAGGTTCTCGGTCTGCACGTGGATAACGGCATGATGCGCCTTGGCGAATCCCAGAAGATCATGGACTTCCTCACGAAGGAAGGCATGAACAATTTGAAGGTGTGCGATGCAAGCGAACACTTCCTCGAAAAGCTCAAGGGCGTGACCGCTCCGGAAACGAAACGCGGCATCATCGGCAAAGAATTCCTCACCGTGAAGGACGAGGAAATGGCAAAGCTCAACCTGGATCCGAACCAGTGGATGATGGCACAAGGCACCATCTACCCCGACACGATCGAAAGTGGCGGAACGAAGAACGCCGACAAAATCAAGACGCACCACAACCGTGTGCAAGAAGTCCTGGATCTCATGGAAAAGGGTCTTGTTCTTGAACCGCTTGCGGATCTGTACAAGGACGAAGTCCGTGCCCTCGGCGAAGAACTCGGCATTCCGCACAACCTCGTGTGGCGTCACCCGTTCCCGGGCCCGGGCCTTGGCGTGCGTCTGCTCTGCAGCGATGGCGTTCTCACGAATGATATGGTGCAGTTCGATAACGTAAAGGATAACGACGGAAAGTCCCTCGCCGAATACCTCCAGGAAAACCACATCGACGGCTATCTGCTCCCGATCAAGAGCGTGGGCGTCCAGGGCGACGGCAGAACCTATGCGCAGCCGTTCCTCATCACGACTCCGGGCTTAAGCTGGAAGCTGTGCGAAAAGTTCTCCACGGAACTTGCGAACCGATTCAAGTCCATCAACCGCGTGATTTACCAAATCGGCAGCGTCGCAAAAGAAGCTCCGGTACTCGTTCCGCAGTACGCCACCCGCGAAAACTTCGATACGCTTCGCAAGTTCGACAACATTTGTACGGAATTCTTGCAGGAAAACGACCTGTACGAAAAAATCTGGCAGATGCCGGTGGTTTCCGTCCCGCTCCACGTTCAGGGCAAGCCCTGCATTGTGATGCGCCCGGTGAACAGTACCGAAGCCATGACCGCAAACTTTGCCGAAATCGACCAGGGCCTTCTCGCAGGGCTCTGGCGCAAGTTCGAAGCGGACG
Source organism: Hallerella succinigenes (assembly GCF_002797675.1). Classification (NCBI taxonomy): domain Bacteria; kingdom Pseudomonadati; phylum Fibrobacterota; class Fibrobacteria; order Fibrobacterales; family Fibrobacteraceae; genus Hallerella; species Hallerella succinigenes. Next base: position 151,301 of record NZ_PGEX01000001.1, read on the forward strand.
ACGCGGGCAGCCTCTGGTACGATGTGACCCACAAGCCACCTGGCACTATCGAATGGGAATAATTGCAGCTGTAAGGTTCCAAACCCTTTAGCAAAGGCCTCTGAGAGTTAACTCAGAGGCTTTTTCGTATGTGCAACAAGGTTTGGAACTGGGTTCTTGCCTTTGCGTCAACCCACTAATACTTATCTGAACAGCATTTTCAATAGTAGCAATTTGGCTTAATCTTTTCTTTTGAAATGGCGTCGTAGCTTTATTTCTTCCACACGTGTTCGCGGTGGTATTGCAGATACGGCAAGTGATGGGCGTCTATCCAGCGGAGGTGCATATCGGGATAGATGCCTACCCTTTTCAGATTAGATTCATTCAGCTGAGACGATAGCATTATATTACCGGCATCGTCGAAGGAAACTAAACCTTTGTCAAAGAGTGCATCCAGGTTGGCGCTTAGAAGGAATCCATTGTACACGTCGAGGCGTTCTTCGGCGGAGCTACAATCCTTCCACGGCTTCGCGTGACTGGCACGAAGAATTTCTGGAATTGTGCAGTTGGTAACTGCACAAGCGCCTTTCCAGTAGTTCATTAAGGCTTCACGGTACACATCTTGGCCAACACGCTGCTTGACGGTTTCCTCGGTTTCTGTTGCCGGTAGGCCTCCGGCGACAATCTGACGCCAACGAGTATTATATATATCAATCGGTGTCGGCGGCAAGGCAATGAACAGTTCTTGCATACGGCGCAGTACACGACGAAGCGATTCGTATTCGCGTTCTTGAACAATAAATTCTTGATCGTTGACATAGAAGGCGCCATTGATGCGGAGTTCGGCTTCATTGAATGAGGCAGTAAAGGTCACGTCCATTTCGTGGGCACAACACTTGACTGAAGCACGTTCGTTATGCGAAGCGCTACCCAGAGTGACGGTATCCGGGCCATCGGATTCCACGATGCTCCAGCCGCTATCGGCTCCGGCCTTTTTTATCAGTTCCCGTTCAGTAAAGGTCATACTAAGCAGCCCTTTCTAAAGAGTTGCACGCTATTCAGACATATTGAATGTCTTCTGAAATACAATTTTCTGGAAATATTTTTCTTATTCTGTCGAAACACCCGTTTCGTTGCCAGAAGCAAACCTGAATTTGGCGTTTTATATGATAAACGGCAGCATTTGCTTTATCAAAATGCAGTATTGGGTCTCCTCCTAAATCCATTCCGCCTTCAGCTAATGTGCGAATAGAATCAAATTTTTTCGATGACGGATTACTTTTCATCGAAGCTCGAAAAAAAATAAATTACCTCGCTTAACAATTCTGGCTTACGGCTTTTACTCTTAACAAAAACTCCAATTATACGCTCAATCAACTCAATATGGTCAGGATTATCAACCAAATTAAGGCAACCTGCATTATCACCATAGATATATTCAAGTGTGTAAATTGCGTAGGCTCCCCCGCAATGAGTTTTACCCCAATGGTGAGCATGACTTTTAAAACCTTCCCAAAAATAATAACCATCCCCTAACCATGGTCGATAACCGATATGCCTTTTTTCATAATCAGTTATGGCGTTGGCTTGAGTAATCTGCTTGCTAAAAATAGGAACGCACGATGTTACGTTCTGTGGAGGAGGCTCAGAGACGGTTTGATACAAGAGTGCCATCAATCAATCTCTGTTGTATTCTTCTTTACAAAATCCTTGATGCCAGAAAGGTTGGACAAAGGCAAAATAATGGCGCAACCAAAATTAGCCTGTTGAGAAACAAGACTTACGTAAGCGCGTAAATAAGGGTAAATGATGGCGATTCCATTTGCATAAAAGAAGTCTGGAATGTCAGAAACTGTTTTTACAGATTCACCAAAAACATATTCACCACAACATTTGACTCTAAAAAATGGTTTTTCGACACTTCCCGTAGATGCAGTAAATGTCACTTCCAATATTGCAGAATGCGAACTCTTGCTAAAAATACACTTCGGCCCAAAGTCCACCCTTATATTTTCGTTCGGAACAAATCCCTTTGATGTAAGGACAATATCATCGAACCAATAGCGTTTTAATGAAAAGGCAGGAGCTTGAGCTTCCATTAGGCAACCATCACATAGCAAGGAGCGTTGTAATCAGATTCAACAGATAAAGATACATTGGAATAAGCATTTGCCGCTAAAGACGACAAAAAACAACCATGCATTGTATCAAGAGATAAATCAAAACCAAACGATTCGCCATTATCTCTTTCTTTTGCCATAGAATCAACAATCGAGTCAAACTCGGTTTGGCTCATCGAATCGAGATATCTTTCAAAATTATTCAAGAGTTCTTCGTATTCGGGCTTCATTTTAGCTCCAGTTGTTCCTTTTTTCATGACAAAAATACAAAACATTCGAAAATGCAGACGATTGTTCTTAATCATTATCGCCTAAAAAACTGCTTTTGTCAACACTTTTTTTGTTTTTTCACCTCTTTCTACTTAATTCATCTTGTCCCAGGCTTCGAGGACGAGGCGTTGGGTGCGGTATTCGCCGTAGGTGGAGAGTTCGGCGTCGCGGAGGACGCGGAAGGTTTCGCTGGGATAATCGTCGCCCATGACGGTTTTGGGGTCGAGGATGTATTCGAGGTCACGGCGGGATAGGCCGTAGAGTCGGGCGAAGTAGGCATCGAGTTCGGCGCGAAGCTTGGCGCGGTGAGCATCTTCGAAGACGATGGGCGGAATGGAGGCCGGATCGAAGTTATTTGCGGCAAGGGTTTCGATGTCGGTGCCGGTTGGCAGATCCTTGTGCTGGGCAAGGATGTGCTTGCGGAGGTCCACGCTAGCGTCGTTCCAGAGTGCACGTGCCCATTCGACGATGTCGGTAGCGGTATAGGTCAAGGCGAATACACGTGGAACGATAAAGTTTACGGCCATTTCCGTATAGGTAGACGGAGGCAACACAGGCGTTTGTTTCATATAAAAGTAACTGAAATTTGCGCCACCCAATTTATAACGAACAACAAAGTCGCACGGCAATGTAGACATATTTGCTAACAAACATGCTTGAAGACACGCTTCAAAGTTACATGCGCTAAAGAGCAATAACGAATCTCCAGTTCCACATAAAGGTAAAACGGTAGCAATCATCGTTCGGCTATCAACAGCACGAGCTATCTTCCTATATCCCATCAGATACTTGGGGCAGTATTCTTCGGCGGCAGCGAGCAAGTTCTGCACGATATCGCCACTCTTGGCGGCATCGAGATAGACCTTCTGCAACTTGGCATCCGATTCCGTCATAGCAAGGCGCTGGCAGAGTTCACGCAGTTTCGGTCCATCCTCTTTACGCAAAGCTGCAACTACAGAGGAATCAAGACTGGTAGCGCGGAGCACGGTTTCGGTATAGGGCACCCAGTATTCAGGCTGGGCCGCAAAATTAACGTCGGCCTTCTGTTCAGCGGAAACATCTTCAGGGTCCTTTTCGGCAAGGAACGTCGCCCAGCGGTGATCCATCTGGTGCATCATCTTGGCTTCGTACAGCGGAAGCATAGGCTTGCCATCGGGACCATTGCCGGGAGCCTTCGCAAAGAAATTACTTGCAGATGTCATATTATACATCTGTTGGAAGGTGATATTCCACGGATTACCGTTCTTTTCATCGGATTCACGGATAAATACGCCCGCCTTGCGGTATATCTTCTTTGCAAGTTCGGCATCTTCCTGGCTTCGGAACACGGGGCATGTGTGCGTATTCGGGTTAATCAAGTCAAAGTCTTCCGCCGTCATCGAGAAATGGCGTCGTTTGTCTTCGAGTTCGGGCACGTTCTTGAGGAAGAACGCAAAGTCGCCCGGCGTGTTTCCGGCAGCAATCGTCAGCAAGCAGAACTTGAACATTCGATGCACATTGGGGAATATGCCTTCCTTGTTTTCGAAGTCATAGAGACTACGCAACATTCCCTTGGAGGCGATTTCACCAAAGAATTCCTTGGTCGAGTCGTCAGTCGCAATTCCCGAGGGGCACACAAACCCAGCGGTTCCCCATCCATTGCGAAGACGCAAGTTAAGTTCAGCGAATTTTGAATATAGGTTTACCTTGCCATAAGAAGTCAAGGGGAAACGTCCACTATTCCCATAGTAAGTGTTTTCCGCTTCCATGGCATGTTTCCTAATCTCGTACAACGCATAGATTTGCGGACGTTCCTTCTTTAACTCATCTATGGCAATCTTGCGATCATTGCCGTTCAAAGCGGCAATTTCTGGCAACAAGTTCGCAAAGAACTCGATTTCCTTCAATTCTGACACATCCCACGGCGGATTACCCACCACGCAGTCAAAGCCACCCTTAGCAAACACTTCTGGGAACTCCACCGGCCAATGGAAAAACGAGTATTCCTCGCTCAGCTTGGCTGCAAGTTCACGGATACCTTGCTTACTTTCATCAAGGTCGTTCATCACGTCGTAAACATCTTCGCTAGTCGGAATTGACAACGGATCCGTCTTTCGAGCGAAAAATGCCGCCGTATAGAGATCGCAAGCGAGCTTATTCTTCACATATACACTGTCTTGCTGTAACTTCTCGTAAAGTTCGCGTTTCCGTTCTTCAGCCTTGATATCGTCATTTGGCAATGCTTCAATCTGCCTGGTCAGCGCCACCAGACGGTCGTTCGTAATGGGGTTCTTCTTTTCGAAGGCGCTAATCTGCCCCTTGCCACCGCGTTCCTTTTCGTTCGACTTCTTGAGCAAGGTGCATACGGCCTTGTCGTCGCCGGTAAGCGCCGTATATGCCGCCGATGGCATACCATTGTTCAAAACCTTGAGATCGAACACACCTACAAGCGAGTTCCCATGCTTGATATGGTGATTCAGGAACGAGAGCGGCTTGCCCGGTTCATAACCTTCGAGCCAAAGCGCGGTGCGAGCCAGTTCCACAGCCATTTCGTTCAAGTCTACACCGTAAATGCAGTTGGTAATCACATCGCGGAGCGCCTTACGGTAAGTTTCGGCGGTTGCACTCTCCCCCGTCTTTTCAAGGCGCTTTTCGCTAAGGACTTCAGCCAAGCGGCGGCTACCGGCAAGCAAAAAGTGCCCAGAACCGCTGCCAGCGTCAATCATACGGAAATCAAGGATGGCGCGTTCGTAATCCGGCGCACGGTTTTCCTTACGGGCAAGGTCTTCTTCGGCCTTGAGCTTCGCTTCGATGGCGGGTTCAAGAGCCGTCTTGATAAGGCTCTGAACAAGGCTAGCATCGGTATAATAACTACCGCTGAGCTTACGGGCGTTACCCTTGGTCGAACCGTCTTCGATAATGCCATCTTCGTCGCCCACGCCCACGAAACTGAAGGTCTTGGCCTGTAAATCCACATGCGGCACAAGTTCCAACAGACTCTCGTAAACGGAGCCGAACTCTTCGGTGCCCATATTACGATAATCGGTAAAGGTCTTCACCCCGTCGATATCGTTCCAGCGGAGCTGACGGATGGCCTTCATCAGGTGTTCATTGTCAAGTTCGCACGCATCCAGTAGCGGACACTGGTCAGCCTTGAACAGACCGCCAAGCGGCATCAAGTCCAGATTATCGTTGCCTTCCTGGAATGCCTTATAGACCACCTTCACGCCATGCCAGAGGTCGATATAGCGGTCGGTACGGATAGCCTTTTTGACGCGTTCAGCCAAGCGGTGGACGCTGTAGCCAGTCCAGTAAAGTCGATGGGCGTTACGGAATCTGGGTTCAAGTTCCGCGTCGGTGCCGGATTCGCTCGGATGGGCAAAAATCAGGCCGCGTTCTTCGATAGTGCTAAGGAAGAGGAATCGGTAAACTTCGCGGAGTAGCGCCTTGTAGAACACCTGAACGGTATAGGGAGCACCGTCCGGGCGCTTGCCTTCGGCAAGGGAGTTCAGAAGCACATTGTTGCCGGGGCCTTCGGTCTTCAGGAATCCGGCGCCAAGGTATAGGAGAGCGTTCGTCACGCCGGTACGCAGACCTTCACGCACACGCGTACCCTGCAATATGCCTTCGGTACGCCACTGTTCCCATACGTTCACGCGACTAGCCTGCATAAAGCACCAGAACGCCACAAAATCAGGATAACGGTCTTCCTTGAGGATGGATTCGATATTGAACGAGAGGTAGCTGGGACGGACAAGGCTTTCGCTGTCGCGGAGCAGGCGGAGTTCACGCCCATTGGTGACAATCGCCCAAGTGCAAGGTTCACTTGCGTTCAGGAACATCTGGGCTAGCGCATAGCCGCTCTTTTTGCGGCTAGTCACGCCTTCGATGGTGAAACGGGCATCGGCCTCGTCGAGCGAGAGGTCTGCTGGCACAATCACGAGCGGGACACTCGGCGTCACGTAGGTCGTCACCGGGTATTTCACGCCGCCGATTACGGCTGGCTGTTCCTCGGTAATACCGGTATAGTCGAGAGCGGTACCGAAAAGCTGAAAGACGAAATTCTTGAGACTGTCAAACGAGGCATTCTTGGAGGCGTATTCGGCATAGAGCGCCTTCGCAATACTGAAGGCGCGGCTGGTCTGGTCGCTGAACTTGATTCCCGGAGGCAAGTTGTAGTCTTTTTCGGACTGGGCCGAGCACTTGCGCTGGGCAATCTGGGCGATACTGTCGCTTACAAAGAGGGAACCGACCAAGTCAATTGTCGAAAATTCAATTTGGTTCTTTTTCATCTGAGTATTTCCGAGTTCAGCAAAAATTCAATCAGGTTCACGTGAAGGATTCCGTCCGTATCGCGGAATGTCTCGGGGATGTCGTTCTGGACGATGATTTTCGAGAAGAAATCCTTGGCGAGTTTTAGCGAATCGAGTTCCGCCTTGATTTTTTCGTCGGTGTTCATCTGCCAAGCCGACTGGATGTAGATACGCTTGTCGCCGTGGTTTACTACAAAATCGATTTCCTTTTGGACCCTTCCACCTTTATTCCTATCAACAACGACACCCACATCTACCGAGTAGCCTCGCGAAACGAGTTCGTTATAGACAATGTTTTCCATCAAGTGACCGGAATCAATCTGACGGAAATTCAGTCGGGCATTGCGCAGCCCCACATCGGTAAAGTAATACTTGTTCGGGTAATCGAAGTAATGCTTGCCTTTGACATCGTAGCGTTTGGCCTCGCTTACGATAAAGGCATCTTCACAGTAATCGATATAGTCGCTTACTGTATTCACGCTCAATTTTTCGTTTTTGACGCTCTTGAGTGCATTCGTGATGTTGGTCGGGTTCGTAAGGGAACTTATCTGGGAACTGAGATTATCCAGTATGTTTCCAAGAATGTCGGAACGCGCCACATTATTGCGTTCCACGATATCCTTGATATAGACTTCATCGAAAAGCGATGCGAGATACTGCTTTTGCTGCTCCGAGTTTTTCAGTTTCAGCAAATAAGGCATTCCACCGTAAAGCATATAGGCGTCGAAATCGTCGCGGACATGCCCGGCCCTGTACCCGTGAAATTCGGCAAAGCTCAGCGGATAAACGTGTATTTGCGATGCGCGGCCACGAAATTCTGTCGCGATGTCCTTGGAAAGCATCTTCGAGTTGCTGCCCGTGACATAGACATCCAGATTCTCATAGTCCTTGAGTTCGTTCAACAAATCGTAAACGGTGATTTCGTGCCCAGCATTGTCGGGATCCGGAACAGAATAGCAGAACTGGATTTCGTCGATAAACAGATAATACTTTTTACGGCGGTCCTTTATTTGCGATTCCACGTATTCGGCAAGGACTACCGGGTTCCTGAACTTCGCGAACTTGCGTTTGTCCAGTTCAAGCATAATGATGTTCTCTGCCCTGGAGCCATTTTTCAACAGGTAGTCGTAAAAAAGATGGAACAGGAGCGTCGATTTTCCACAACGCCTGATACCTGTAATGACCTTGATCTGGCCATCCCACATGTAATCGACAATCTTTTTTAGATACCGTTCGCGATCAATCATTAACGCCTCCATCCAAGCGAAGTCTTGACTGAAAAGTTACGCCAAAAATGGCAAAAGAATTCAGGCATAATATAATAAAAAAGACTCGCCACAGGTCATTATAGGTCGCCTCCGGGCACAAGCACATAACATCCAATCAAGTCCGCCGGTAGGCACGGTTCCACGGTCACGGTTCCGTAACGCTGGGCACTGGCAGAACGGACACGCAGATGGTCTTCGGAAAGCACGGTCCCGCGTCTTTGGGCAAGGTTCGCAAAAAGCCGGGTGTTATTCCGGTAAAAGTCAAGCGCACGCGCCACATTGTCACGAATAACGGGTTCGCCAAGGTTTCCGGTTGGACTTTCTTCGAGCAATGCGTTTACGTCGCCGTTTTCAAGGATTCGAGGTTCACCAACCAAGTTGACAGCCACAGCCACGGCCTCCTCGGCCATCATCAGCTTGGGCGTATTCTTGCCAGTATTGCGCAACTGGTAACGAACTCGGAGCAAGTAAATGGCGGTCAATTCCTGGACCGATTCGGATTCGTAGGCGCCCGAACGAGCCGCAATGTCGTTCTTGCTAGAAAGTGCGCCTTCCAACAGGTAGCTGGATAGACTTTCCACGATGGGGTTCGTGCGGTGTATAAAGGCATAGCCTTGCGGAGGCGGATACGCAAACGATATCTTCAGCGGCTTTTTCAGGTCCTTCTTGGGGAAAGAGGCCTGTAACTGGCTACGGATTTCGGGCGGCAAACTCTTGACATCGAGGGTAAAGGCATGCTCCGAAGCGCGTTCCTTCGCCGCGTTCAGGCGCGTCGTCGCCACATCGAAGAACTTCTGCACATCTTCGGAGTCGCCAAGGGCATCCTTCGTCTTGTCCCATTCCGGCATGATTTCTTCGGGTTTCAAAGACTGCTGGCTAAAGATGGTGCGGTTACGGCGTTCCTTGTCGATGGCGCGTTGCCAGTTCTTTTCCACATTGTTCACATCAGTAGCGAACTCTTCGCCAAAATCGAGTTCCAGTTGGCCGTTCTTGTCGGTAGCCACGTATTTCTTGAGCAGAGCCGCTTTCACGAGCGCCACGCGAATGTTGCCGTTGTCTTCGGGCACCGGGACAGAAATACCAAGGTCTTCCTTGATTTTTTCGGCCTTGCGAAGGATGACATTGAAGATCAGGCCGTCCACCGGATTGTCGGCACCGTAAAGCATGGTGCACCAGACATTCTTGCACTGCTGACCGAAACGGTCCACACGGCCTTCGCGCTGTTCATGGCGAGTCGGGTTCCAAGCCAAGTCGTAATGAACGACGGCATTGAAGTAGTCCTGAAGGTTGATACCTTCGGACAGGCAGTCCGTCGCCACGAGAATCGGGGAATCGGATTCCGCCAACTCGCGAACCTGTTCTTCGCGTTCCTCATTGGTAAGTTCACCGGTTACGCACGCTACGCTACATTTGGGGAACTCCGCTTTGAGCTGGTCTGCCACATAATGAGCCGTCGCGATATACTTGCAGAAGATAACCGGACGGTAAGTATCGCCCGTCTTCTTTACCATCTTGAGCATATCGTCAAGATGCTTGGCAAGGCACTTGAATTTAGGATCTTCCAGCTTGCCACTCAGGGATTCGGCCTTCGCTATCAGGCGCTTTACAGCCTCGGAGTCTTCAAGCACCGGGCTTACAAACTGGTCATTCGCTTCGGTATCGTCTTCGCCGTCGTAGGTTTCGGTGATGTAGCCTTCCAAGAGAGCCGCATTTTCGGCAGTATCTTCGGCCAGCTTAGCGTTCTCCTCGATACTGTTCAAACGCGTTGTCAGGGCACTCTTGGCGGCAAGCGGACTGGACGAAATACAACGCAACAGAGCAAGCGTCGCGTACCACATCATCCGACCCTTGAATCCGTCGGTTATTTCGGCCCTGTTCGCAATATCCACACAGTATTCGCGGACCTCGTTAAAGAAGTCGCCCCATTCACCCGTCAGCTTGTAGGTGATTTCCTTGGTCTTGCGGTCAGGGAAAGCGGCCTTGCCGGGATAGTTCATCACGTCAATTCGGCGACGCTGCACCAGATGGCGTCCCAAGTCTTCGCGGAGCTTCATCTTTTCGCTGGAGGAGTGGTCCACGGACAGGTCGTCAAGTCCGGCATAGTCCTTTTTCAATAGCGAAAGAAGGTTGTTGAAGGCGTGTTCGTCGCCGGAATGCGGCGTTGCCGTCAAAAGGATGATATGGCGTTCCTCGTTCGCAGCCAAGTCCTGCAACAGGGAGAATCGCAACTGACGGCCACCGCCCACGCAACAGGTATGAGCTTCATCGACCACCAACATGGCATCGTCGATATGGGTCTTGAACCAGTCGCGGTGAGTGTCGCTCTTGATATAGTCCAGCGAAATGACCGCCGCCGGGTAGTGTTCAAAGAACTGTTCCGTCTTGCTGACCTCCTTTTCGAGGTTAGCAATAGAACGCGCCGTAATACCGACAGCGTCGATATTGAAGTGTTCCTTGAGTTCCGTCACCCACTGGGTTACCAGATGAGGCGGGCAAAGAACGACAAACTTGGAGATTTCACCGCGTTCGTAGAGTTCTTTCACGATAAGTCCAGCTTCAATCGTCTTACCGATACCTACGTCATCGGCAATCAGCAAACGGACTACCGGCATTTTTAGCGCCATCAGGAGCGGAACCAGCTGGTAGCTTCGCGGTTCAAAGGCCAAATGGCCAAAACTGCGGAACGGCCCGGCAGCATTCGTGAGCTTTAGCTTCAGGGCATCACGGAGCAGCTTGGCGGATTCAAAACGCCCGATATCGGTCGTGTTCGGAGCCGGGAATACGGCACTTTCAAGTTTCGTATACTCAATGGATGGCATAATAACCTGAGTTTCATCGTCGGTCCCCCCAAGCGGACGGAGCTTGATGCAATCCTTCAAGTCGCAGGGTTCAACGACCCATTCGCGTCCACGCACTTTGACAAGAGAGCCTAAAGGGTAAGTCACAGTATCAGCCATCTTAAATCCTTCAATCAATCAAAAGTTAGAGTTCGTCAGTATCGCAACCAGGGAACTTGTTCCTATTCTGCATTATAGCACGTTCCCATTCTTCTGGGGTATCGCCGATAACGATAAAGCGATATCCCTTAGCATCAAGATACTTTCGCAAGGAATCCTCCGGTTCTTCTGCCAAGAGCACCAAACGCGAAGCCTTCCACATAGCCAAAACCGTATAGGCGCCGTTATGGATAGCCTTGTTGTAGGCATCCGGTTTTACGCAGAAAACCGAGTCCAGAATGTCATCGAGCGACTTGGCGTGTTCATCTTCGCGGACGGTTGCTTCTGCCTGAGTTTCGACCTTTTCAGCCGTAGCGTTAGCAAGTTCGACCAGAATCTTGAGCGAGTCTTCGTCATGACGGTCAATGACGCTATGCTGGGGCTGGTTATAGTAGCTCAATAGGCATCTGTAGCACCCTGCCACGCAGCGAACTTCAAGCGGTTTTGTCTGTTCGAGATCGTTCAGTTCATCAACAGACTTTGGCGAAGGTCCACGACTGGGGTCTTCAGCCGTACTATTCCACGAGAAGTGCATAATCGAAAGTGCACGACGAGCAATTCGGCCAATCGCCTCGCCATTGCGCAACAGTTCTGTCAGAACACCGGCTCCGCCTTCGGAAGCCTCGTAGAAAAGCAGACTTGTACATTCCCTTTCGTTCGGCATCTGCTTTACGGAAAGTTCGGATTGTTCTATCTGGAACTCTTCTTCGATGGCACGCTGTAATGCGGAGGCAACCGTCGCCATCGTCTTCTGGGAATAAGGTTCCGTATCCAAGAGGCCACGCTTGGGTTCATAGACCAGGATATTCTTCGTGTCTTCGACATAAGGCACAATACGTTGCGGCTGGACCTTGGAATTTTCCTTGTCGTCCTGATCCGGTGCATCCGTATCGCCGGGATCGGATTCCCAGCATCCCGTCATCGGATTGATTTCAAATCCCTTCACGGACATGTTCTTGCGCTTACGCCAACCGAGATTCAACATCCACAACTTGGCATTCGGACCATAAGTCAGTTCACCGACACAATCGCCGTCCAGCATCATCTTTGACTGGTTATAGCAAAGAATACCCTTGTCGCTGGCAAAGCGATAAACCGTCTGGAGGTCATACCCCTTGCGAAGGCGTTCTTCCTCGTTTGCCGAAATACGCGTACTCGGCTTCGTTTCGACAGTTTCAATCTTGTAGAGCGAATCTATTGTCGTTCCGGCGGTCAACGGCTGGCCGCACTTTTCACACCGTTCGGCGTTCACGCTCACGTGTCCGTAACCGCAACGGTCGCAAATCACCATTGTCTGGGTAGCGAGTTTGTCCGTTGCCGTCGCCTGGCCGTTACCGGAGTTCAGCTTTGCCTTAAACACCTTGTAGCGGCGACCTTCGTGGTAAATGATGCTCTGGGGACCAAATTCGGAAATGGCAAGGAATCGCGGACGGCTCACCATAGAACCGGCGTCATCCTTCTTGCCGGCGAGATTGCCCCTGACCGACGGAATCCACGCCATCAGCGGAAGGCGCGGGAAATCATACCCCGGAAGGAATCCTTGGCTTGCCAAGTAACGGTATGGGTAGAAATCGTTGTTCTTGTTGGCAGATTTACCAATCAAAACATTCAGCTGCTGGCTGGCATCGAAGTAGCGCCTCTTGGCGCGTTCTCGCTCAATGGCCGTTATGCTGAGACTCTGGACGATCTTATCGGAATCGGCCATCTGCTTCTTGATAGACCGCAATAGCGTGCGCCAACTATCAAAAGCAGCGTTAAAATCCTTGGCGACATCGTCAATGACCCTATCGACGTAGTCATCCTGGATCCACGGCTGTTTCTGTTCGTCTTCGGACAGAGCCTTGCGAACATCGGCCAAGACGTTCTTGGCCTCCTTTTTCGCAGCCTGTTTTACGCCGTCGTCGTTAATTCGTTCTAACAGGTCTTTTCGAATTTCAAGGCGTAAGCCGGATTCCGGGTCCATCACGTTATCATAGATGCTCTGGCCCAGACCGTAATCGAGTTCCTGAAGCCAAACAGCGTGAATATGGCTCGTTATCAAGTCCTTATTCGTAATGTCAAGCGTCGGAGCATTCACGATACCAGACACCATATCGGTTCGCTTCTCAAAGAACCACTGGTCGTGGGGGCTCATAGAGGAGCTATAGGTAATCACCAGAGCCGGTTGACCGGATCGACCCGCACGTCCACTACGCTGGGCATAGTTGCTCGCCGTGGGCGGCACGTTGCGCATATACACCGTATTCAGGCTCGATATATCGACGCCAAGCTCCATCGTAGGAGAACAGTAGAGAACCGGCAGGCGCTTCAGCTCAATCCCCGGATTTTCCTCTTTCCATTCCTCGATATCTTTTTTGGTAAATCTAAACTGATGTTCCAGTTTCTTGCGGTCTTGCGCATCCACCTGGGCCGTATGTTCGTGTGCGCTGTAATCAAAGACATAGCAGCTCTGATTGTCGATTGCAGACTGTACAAGAGCATCCTTGACGTTCCTATAGACTGCTCCGAAATATTCATTGTCTCGGATACCGGTGTTAGAAACATCCGGGTTTCGACCAGAATGCCATTCCATAGCATTGGCGTGCAACTGCCAGCCATCGGGTGTACGATGAACAATATCGGCGGAGTTCGCTATTTCAAATGCGGTTACGACAACTCCGCGAATCAGGTCTGCACTCCCCTTCGCCTTGATTTTAGCTTCAGCCGGAGTTCCGGACCATATACTAGAATTCTTGATTGCCCTAGAAATCTGGGAGTTCTGAGCCAAGGAAACCGTCGTATAGTCGCGCCTACCTACGCCACGCGTCTGCTTACGGCCAGAATCGTCAACGTAATTGAACCCATCGGGCTTCTCGTTATAAGCAAATCCCCACTTTTCAAGCAAGTCAAGATAGGACGATTCCAGAACCTTCTGCTGTTCGCTCCTGTTCAAATAGAACGAATCTACGCAGAGCTGAGCTTTCATTATCTGGAACAAAATATGATAAAATTCGAGTCTCTTGGCCGGAGTCAAGCAAGCCAATTCATCACAGTTTGCAAATCGGTTGTCGTCGCCACAAAGTTCACGCAATCCCTTGTACTCAATGTGGAGCATTCCCAACATTTCGAGCGGCGGATTGTTGTTGTACCAGCCAGAGGCCAAATCCTTCATCAGACGGTAACCGAGAATAAACTTAGCCTCGTTCTTGACATTTTCGAGTGCATTAGGCTGGTCTATCTTCGGATTGACCATGTACTCCTTGAGCACATCCTTATTGCGCGAATCAAAGCCCAGAGTTGCGAATACGGCACCGGAAAGCTGTTCGTACGGCAATACGCCGCCATGCTGCTCCATCGCACCAAGCAATGCGGCACGGAGCGTCACAGTGTAGACGAAATCGTTAAAATGCCCGGCCTGTAACGCTGCATCCTGACGGTTGTCGGTAAAACCGAGCATCTTGCGGACATCGTTATCACCAATATCCTTGCCATAGGGATTGTCACGGAACAGCTGGTTAAGTACGGCTAGCGTAAGTACAGTGGTTGCCGATGAACGGCCTTCACCGCTCAAGCCGATAAGCTTGTTTCGGTCAGAACTGAACTGTCTGTATTCGTGACCGCAACAAGGGCAGAAACGGACCTTGCCAGGAATATACCAAAACTCGGTATTATTCGACTTCTTTTCTATATCGCGAGTACCGTTTGCCTGAACATACATCGGAACCGGCTGGAACGGAGCGTAGTTTTTGCGGACTCTCGGATAGCCGTCCTTGTCCAGCTCCCACCAGCTTTCCGGCAGATCATCGGTTGTCTGATACTTGAAGCTAGACTTTTTCGGAACAAGGAAGCCATTGAAACCGCTATTATCGTCCATTGGGACCTCGCCGATATCGCGAGGTTCGAACACCTTGCGTTCATCATTGAAACGGACCGGAAAGAACTCTTCGCCACATTCACGACAGAAATGGGCATTGAAAAGTCTTACTCCATCACAGCCAGGTGCATAGACCTGAGCATCCAAGGTTACACGGCGCTTTCCCTCAGATTCGAGGGTACACAGTACGCTTCCGGGGCCACTGATGAACTGGTGCAGTTTGAAGGCAAACGGTTTACGGCCATTGGGGCTTGTCAGGGCATGGGCCGCCATCAGGTAATCCTGCAAGGCACCCAAGGCGCTATCCAAAGACACATCCGCATCCTTGGCAAGTTTTTCAGCCGCCATACGAAGCGTAATAGGCTTCGCTCTTTTGGCCTTGCCTACAGCCGGTTTGTCAATACCGAGCGTCAGTTCCACCCAGACCGACAACGGATCATTTCGAAACTCATCTAAGGACGTAAACGGAGCTACTCCCTTTGCGACACGCGCACTCAGAAGCGGCCTTACCTTATCCAAGTTAAGATGTTCATCGGTCGCTTGAGCCAGCGTTTCGGTAATGACGTTCGACGGCGGGATTTCGGCACCGAACAGTTTAGACGCCACCGATGCCACGGCTCGGTTCTGGTCATCCTCGGTTCCGGTGTTATCCATAGTCGCCGATGTTCCGATGCTGATTAGATTATCAGCCTTTGTCTCACGACGTAGGCGGCGTACAAGCAAGGCTACATCGGCACCTTGTCGTCCACGGTAAGTATGCAATTCATCCAGTACAAGGAACTGCAAGCCGTCGCAATGCTCCATCACGGCCTTATCGACCTCGGAACCACGAGTCAGAATCAGTTCCATCATCATGTAGTTCGTGAGCAATATGTCGGGTGGATTGCTCGCTATGCGCTTTCGTTCGGCATCCAAATCTTGACCAGTATAACGATCCACCGTGAATGCGCCGGTATTGCCAAGAAACTTGTTGATTTCCTCCATCTGGCTATTGGCCAAGGCGTTCATCGGATAGATGATAATGGCGCGTGTACGCGGGGTCTTGTCCAGTTCCTTCGCGCGCAAAATGGCATCTACGATAGGGATGAAAAAGGATAGGCTCTTACCGGAACCTGTACCCGTCGTGACAACAAAGCTTTTATGTTCCTTGGCAAGCGATATGGCGTGAGTCTGGTGCTGGTATAGGGACATCGGCCTGCCACCCATACCTTCGTTATCCTTGCCCACCTTGAATATATCACGGCATTTTGGAGACAATACGCCTTCGTCACAAAGTTGGTCAATCGTGGCGCTAGTCTGATAGTTCGGATTGATTTGAATCAGAGGATCTGGCCAGTAGCGGCCTCCGGCGTACTCAGCATCGACGACACGTTTGATGTCGTCCGCCGAAATCTTCGTGAAACTGCGAGAAAAGCGGCTATACTCGTCGATAACCGCATCACGATAACTGAATACGTTCTGTGCCATATAAGAGCTCGTTCCTTACATGTATAATATAAGAAAAGCGTTCGGAATAGTCGCTCAAAGTTCTATGCGAACAGTAAACAAGCCTACAGTTACCAAAAAGGAATGTGTAATTTTTTTCTGTAAATTAATGCATTGTATTTTTGGGGCATCTAAAATACAATTAAAACGCCCAACAATGGCGGCTTCTTCAGCCAGTTGGGCTAGTACGCGATGTTCTGGAGTGCCTCAGAAGCCACAGAATATATTATTGACGACGATGTTGGAGACATCGCCTACATCATGGAATTGTACTACAGCAGCGATCGCGTAAGCCTGTACATCTAGCTCAAGAGCGGAGCACATTCTGTTCGTTGTCTCCGGGACTGACCTAGCCCCCAAACACAGGGCTGGCTTTTATTTTTACCCAAAGTAGCAAAAATATTGGAAATTACAGACAAATTGTCATATAGGGCGGAATGCAGATAGTTCCGTTTTCTTTTATGAAGTAGTTCTTAGGATGAATGATATACGATTTTCCGATACGCTTCTTGTAGATTTTTTTGAAATCGGTTAAAGACGATGTGGTATAATTCTTTGACGATTTTACCTCGATGGGGATGACTTTTCCGCTTGCGGAATCGCTCAGCAAAAAGTCAATTTCCATATCGTTTCGGTGCAGTTCTTTGTTGTATCGGGTGTAAAAGTAAAGCCGGTGCCCGTTTGCGGTAAGCATTTGCGCAATGGCGTTTTCATAGAGCATACCCTTGTTTATTGAAAGCTTGTCGTTCATGATTTGCTTGTACAGCGAATCTCTTGCAATCGCATTTTCACTGAAGGCATGCGAGAACAGAATCCCCGTGTCGCCCATGTAGCATTTGATGGCGGAATCGTCGCCGTTCAGCCCCAAGCCCACATTGGGGTCGGAACATTTGAGGCAATTGTTGGTAATCATGGAGTTCGAAAGCCACATGAAGGTATTCTCGTAGGTGTTTTCTGTGTTGATGCCGGATTCAATTCTGGAGAGACTTACGCGTTTCTCGTGCTTGGAGAGGAATGCGGGAATTTGCAGGAATGTGGAAAGGACCTTTGACTTGTATGCACCCTTGATTTTTTGGATATCCTTCTTGTAGAGGGCGATAATGCTGCGTTTGCGCTTGTCGCTGTATTCAAAGCTGAACGTGTGTTCCAGAAATTCGACGATGGACTGGGGCATCCCACCGATAAGCATGTATTGCTTGAATAGTTGCATGGCGTCGTTGTGCAGACTGCGCTCAAGGGCTTCTCCTTTGCCGAAACATTCCCGGATGTAGTCGCAGATGGAGGGCTTTCCGAGTGCCTCACAGAACTCCTCGAAGTCCATCGGATACATTTGGATAGATGTTTCTTCCGATGGAATGGTGATGTCCTTGACGTTTTCGTTGATGGAAATGAGTGAACCTGTCTCGATGTAGTCGAAGCGCCCGTCCTTGACAAGTTTCTTGATGCTTTGTCGGGCCTTTGGGAATTTTTGAACCTCGTCGAAAATGATTACGGAGTCACGGGGATGGAGCGTGATACTGTATGTGTAAGAGAGCGTGGTAAAGAAACTGTTGAGGTCGCTCATCTTGTCGAACGCTTTCTTGACGGAAGCCTCGCAGTCGTTGAAGTCGATAAGGATATACGACTTGTATTCGTGCTGGGCGAATGTTTCTACGATGGTGCTCTTGCCAATTCGTCGGGCCCCTTCGATGAGGAGGGCTTCGCTGCCCTGGGATTCGGCTTTCCATTGCAACAGCTTCTGGTAGATTTTGCGTTTAAATTTAATCATTTGTATGCCTCCGCGGATGAGAATATAAATAAATATTGTTAAAAACGCAAGGTGTTGTGTGTCAAAATATTGCTAAAAGCGCAATCTAATAAATGTGAAAATATTTCAAAAAGCGCAATGTTCTCCATTTTGGCCATTACTGGATAATAATGGTTTCTTTTTTGCTGATTTTACGAATCGAATTGTAAAATTTTCTTTAAAAATGGCCGAAATTTCACAAAACACTTGACATTGTTTTTTTTTGTTTACATTTGGAGGGCTTAAATACTTAAATAAATGGATTGCACAATGTCGAAAAACGAAAACGAATCCGTTAGCTCAAGGGAATTGGCTGAAAAGTATAATTCCGATTATGTAAAGATTCTGGGCGATTTTAAACTTGATTGTTTTAAACGTTCAACATCCTTAACCGTGTATCGTTATATGCGCTACAAGTGGGCCAAAAATCTGATTGAATCCAAGAAAATTTCTTTTGCGGATCCAGCCACCTGGGAGGACCCCTTTGAAAAAAGATTTGTTTGCGGGGATTACGAACAGTCTGGATTCAAGAAAAAACAGATAGCCGCATTTTGCGTGACAACAGAACATGGAGAAAACGAATCCGCTTTTTGGCGCCAGTTTGACATGGAAAACCGCCACGACCTTGTTCAGTTGACTTTTGACTTCGACGTGTTGATTAAGTCGTTGAGCGATTTCGCCAAAAAAAACAATGCGAAGGTCTATGTAAGCCCTTGTAAATACGATTACACGAGTGAAGAAATAAAAAACAATAGTAAAATTCAGAAGGTTTACAAAACAATTGATGAAGAAAGTTTCATTGAACTTGCATGCCTCAAAAGGCGTGCCTTCAAATACGAAAACGAACTCCGCATCTTTATGTATGGCGAAAAATTGCCCATTGAAGGCGGTCGTCTGAATATTCCTTTAAAAGGCAAATTGCTGAAAACCCTGAAGGTTTGCCCAAATCCCAGTGTGGAAGCCTTTGTTTCAAATGATTTTGTGAGGGAGATGCTTCAGGAAAGGCTTGGTATAAGAGTTGAAAAGTCCCATCTTTACGATGAGGTGTCGAAATTCAAGTTTTCAAGGGGTAAATAATGAAGAAATTTGACGTGGTTTTGGCGGGTACACTGGCTGTACTAGGTCTTGTTGGCTGCGGTGGCGATTCCAGCGGAACAGGCGTAGATGCAGCAGATATGAGGGTCGAGACCATGGAGAATCTGCCCAACTGCACGGAAAATAGGGAAGGCACCACCGCCCTTGTGACCGAGGACAGTTCTACGTACAAGTGCGAAGAGGGAAGATGGATTTTTATGTCGGCACCCCTGCCTACCGTAAGCACCTTGGACGACCTTTCCAACTGCACTGCAAAAATCGACGGCGATACCGTGAAGGTGGAAAAGGAAAGTGCGGTTTATAGGTGCGATGATGGGGAGTGGATAAAATATTACACCCTGACAGACACTTTGGCTACATCTGACGCTCTGCTGGCTTGCGTGGAAAAACGTGAAGGGAATACCGCTTATATTACAGAGGAACACGCTCTTTATAAATGTGATGATGGTGTTTGGGGAAAAATTGTTTCGTATATGGATACGGTTTCCACCAAGGATGCTCTGGACAATTGTACTGCCAAAAGGGAAGGGGATTCCACATACGTGAGCAAAGAAAATTCGGTATATTTGTGCATCGAAAGTGCCTGGCGGTATTTGGGCACGGTGGCGGCAAACTCCGATGAACTGCCAAACTGCACCGAAAAGCGTAATAATGAACAGGCATTTGTGGTGGAAGAACACATGACGTTAATTTGTAGTGAAAGTAAATGGTACCGTTTTGACATTTACACCATCATCGAAAAGGAAGAGGTGAAATCCAGCAGTTCCCCAAAACAGGAAAACGACTGGGAAGATTATAACCCTGTGTCGTCATCTAGCAAGGTCACATCTTCTTCCAGCGTTATTCTCAGCTCTGATTCAAAATCTAGCAGCAGTAACACATCCAGCACTTCGGTACAGTCATCTTCTAGCAGTAAGAATGAAGCAATCTCCAGTAGCAGTGTTTCTATATCTTCTTCCAGCGTCATCCTGAGCGGAGGCGAAGGAACTCTAAAAGATTCCCGTGATAATCAAGTTTACAAAACCGTCACCATCGGCACCCAGACCTGGATGGCAGAGAATCTGAATTATGCTTATAAGGGAAAAACAAGTACTTTCGATTCTTCTAGTTTCTGCTACGACGATGACCCCACCAACTGTTCAAAATACGGTCGTCTTTACTTGTGGTCTGCGGCTATGGACAGTGCTGGAACTTGGAGTACCAACGGGAAAGGCTGTGGTAACGGAAAATTCTGCTTACCTACATACCCTGTTCGTGGTGTTTGTCCCGAAGGCTGGCACTTGCCAACTGAAGAGGATTTTAGGATTTTGTCAAGGGGTACCGGTGCAACCTGGGATGAGAGAAACTTCTATTACATCGACGCCGGAAAGTATCTTAAATCCACTAGTGGCTGGAACGATAATGGCAACGGTACCGATGCCTACGGCTTTTCCGCTCTCCCAGCGGGCATCGGCCTCCAAGGCGGCCCCTTCCAACAGTTGGGCTACGTGGCGACCTTCTGGAGTGCCACAAGAGTCATAGAATCTAATGTCGACGATTTTTATAGCGACGATGCCTTCGTCATGACGTTGTACCAAAACAGCGATCACGCTTTCCTGCCGCCCCAAGACATGTACTGTGCAGCGTCTGTCCGTTGCCTCAAGGACTAGCAGTGAGACTCTGTAGCGCAGAAATGCTCGCATTTCTGCATTGCAGAGCCGAACCGGGCCTAGTACGCAAACACCGGGCTGGCTTTTATTTTTACCCAAAGTAGCAAAAATATTGGAAATTACAGACAAATGGTCATGTAGGGGTCTGCCACCTGCGATGGTCCTTACCCGGCTACCCGTAAACGGGTTATTTCTTTCCGAATAGGCCTAACTGTTCTCCGTACTCGTCTTCTTTCAATTGATTTTCAATGTACGCCTTGATTTTCTGCGTATTTTTCCCTGTCGTGTCAACGTAATACCCTCGGCACCAAAATTCCCTATTCCTGTATTTGAACTGAAGCGACGGATACCGTTCGTAGATCATCAAGCTACTCTTCCCCTTCAGGAATCCCATGAATCCCGAAACCGAATATTTCGGCGGTATCTCGAGAAGCATGTGTACATGATCTGGACAAACTTCCGCCTCGACGATATTCACCTGTTTCCAGTTGCAAAGCGTACGTAGGATTTCACCTATCTCGCGGCGCTTTTCTCCATAGAACACCTTCCTGCGAAATTTGGGGGCAAACACGATATGATACTTGCAATTCCACGTCGTGTGGGCCAAGGTATGATTATTGCTATTTTTCATTTGAATCCTTTGGTTCTTTTGTTCGCAGCTGACAGACCGCATTTCAAAAGCTACCAAAGGATTTCTTGTTTGTCGAGGAAGGAACGCCAAAAGGCTAAACGGGACCGCCGGCCTAGCCGGCGGTTTTGAATGCATACAAAAAAAAAAAAAATGATAATGTTTTTTATTTACATTTAGAGATGTGAAATATATAATGGATGAAGATTCCGACTAGATGTTGCCTATTATAAAATTCTTGTGAATGTGTATTGTAAGGGTTTTGGGCATTTTCCATTAGTGCTCCTTTCCAGTATGGGGCTTTTTTGCGATTGCGTGGATTTTGGTAGCGAAGGGGTTCCGTCATTGGCAAGAAAACTGGGACGTTCTGTCAAAAGGTTGCACAGGAAAACCCCCTCCGTAAACCCGTTCGTGTTGTTCCTGGTCATTTTTATGCTTTCTGTATTGGGAATAGTGACTTTTGGTAACCTCTAAAAATTAACCTCAAAAAAAAGCACTTTACATACAAATTCTGTCTATTCCTTGGATAATTCCTGAATGAGCCTTTTGCCGAATTGATGGAAGCATAGGCTTTTTGACGTCCTAAATAAATTATCTGCTTCACTTCGGAAACAAATGAGGAACTTATATTCGGCTCATTCAATTTTACCTTGTTGTCACTTTTTTTTCGCATATCCACCCCTCACCTTACCCAAACAGCTTTGCAATACGCTTGTTTACAGACTTGTCCAGGTCCACAAATTCCTTGGCAAGTTGCTTGCCTTGGGTTCCATGCACTTTTTCTTGTTCTTGGACAGGACCCAAATGTAAGTGGCAATGCCCGTGTTATAGAAGAGGTCTGTTGGCAATGCGATGATGGCCTCAATCAAGTCCTTTTCAAGCAACCAACGCCTAATCTGGGATTCTCCACTGGATGTTCCTCCCGTAAACAGCGGGGAACCGTTTTCGATAATCGCTGCTCGGCCACAGGCGTCATCCATCTTGTTCACGGCGGACTGGATAAACAGCAACTGCATATCCCCTGTACCAGGCAGATAGCCAGAACCCCAACGACTGCCCACCTTGTTCTTTTCCTTGTTGACGGCCTCTTCCACACCTTCTGCGGCATCCTTACCGCCCCATGGCTGACCAAAGGGAGGATTCTCGACCATGAAGCGCATCTTGGTATCTGGGAAACAGTCGGCCTTCATGGTGTCCTGCAAGCGAATGTTCTCTGCATTCTGCCCCTTGATGAGCATTTCTGCAAGACAAATTGCGTAAGATTCGGGGTTCACTTCCTGGCCGAAGAGACGAACGTTTGCAGACGGATTGAAGCGCTTGATAAAGTTTTCGGTGGTAGAAAGCATGCCGCCAGTTCCACAAGCCTGGTCGCAAGCGGTAATGACTTTACCTTCTTCGAAAATGTCGTCGCATCCTTCGGCCAAGAGGATGTTCACCATGGTCTTGATGATATCACGACCCGTGTAGTGGTCACCCGCTTCTGCATTTTCCGAGAATCTACGAATCAGGTCTTCGAAAATATATCCCATCTTGACATTGTCGATGGTCTTGGGGTTCAAATCCAGCTCGGAAAATTTCTTGACGATTCCAAAGAGACGGTTATGCTTGTCCATCTTGTCTATCTGCTTCTCGAAATCAAGACCAGCAGAATTGCTCATGATGATTTCCTGCACATTCGGGGAAAATGCGTTCAGGTAACTCTTGAAGTTGGAAGCGATATTCTCGGAATCGTTCAACAGCTCTGCCAGGTCAAATTCGCTGGTGTTATAGAACTGGAACCCAGAAATCTTGCACATGGCCTTGTAGGGGTAATTCTTGTTCTGCTTGAACTGCTTGATAACCTTATCCTTGGTTGCAGCCAACGCGCACTCAAATCTGCGGATAATCACCATCGGGATAATCACGTCTTTGTACTTGTCGCTCTGGTATGGCCCACGGAGGGTATTTGCGATACTCCAGATGAAGTTCACTTCGGTAGAAACATCTATCGGGGAATCGTCATAAGCAGCGTCAATAATCTTATTCTTGGCCATGGGAAAATCCTTGTATAACGAATCAAAATATAATAACCCAAAATCACATACCCATCCAATCGGGCTCAATTTCTATCTTTGACATCGATGACAGATCTTCGTTCTTCCAAGCTGCAAGCTTTTGGTTCAGCAAGCATCCCCAAGCTTGTCCTGATGTTCTCCGTTCCCGCGATTATCAGCATGTGCGTGAACGCCTTTTACAATATCGTTGACCGTTACTTTGTCGGTCAGGGAGTCGGGGCGCTCGGCATTGCGGGAATTACACTCTGCTTCCCCATCATGCTCTTTATTATGGCGATGTCCATGATCATTGGGGTGGGCGGCAATACGCTCTTTGCGATTCGCCTCGGCGAAAAAAAGTACCAGCAGGCAAGCATCATTCTGAACAACTCGTTCGTGCTGCTGATTATTATGGCGGTCAGCGCCTTTGCCCTCGGCGAAATCTTTATGGATCCGCTGCTCCGCGTTTTCGGGGCGAGCGACCAAACGCTACCCGTCGCCTCTTCGTACATGTGGATTATTCTTCTCGGAGCCGTATTCCAAACGATCGCGCCGGGCATGAACCACTTTATCCGTTCCATGGGGCATCCCAAAACGGCCATGCTCCGCGATATCGTGGGCGCACTTACGAACGTATTTTTGGACTGGCTTTTTATTATCCAGTTCCACTGGGGAATCGAAGGCGCTGCCTGGGCGACGATTTCGTCCCAGCTCGTGAGCAGCTTGCTCATTATGCATTTCTTCATCAAAAAATCGACGCCGATCAAAATCAACCGTAGGCATTTGCATTTGCACTTTCCCTACGTGCGAAAGATCTTTATTCTCGGATTCCCGCCCGCGATCATGCAGATCTGCAACAGCCTCATGAACGCGATACTCGCCTGGAGCCTTTCGACCTACGGCAACAAGAGCCTGCAACCGACCGTTTCGATGACAGGCGGCGACATTGCGATTTCTGCATTCGGGATCATCAACAGTGTAGTTTCGATCGCTGTTTTACCGCTGATGGGGTTTGTGCAGGGAACGCAACCGATTCTCGGCTACAATTACGGAGCAAAGCTTTTTGACCGCGTGCGTGGAACGCTCAAGTTCGCCTATATCTACAGCGTCGCCTTTATGATTATTGCCTGGGCGGCAATCCAGTGGAAGGCCGAAGTTTTTGTGGCGCCTTTTGCACCTGGCGATCTGAACATGCAGACCGTGACCGCGTGGGGCATGCGCGTGTTTACCAAGGCGCTCCCCTTTGTGCCTCTTGGCATGGTTGCGGGAAACTTCTTCCAGGGTACGGGAAAAGCGGGGCTTTCCATGTTCCAGAACGCGTGCCGTCAGGTAATCATGCTGATTCCGTTTTTGATCGTGATGCCGCTTTTTTTTGATTTGCAAGGCGTGTTCATGGCACAGCCGATGGCCGATGTCGGCGCTGCGATTACGGGCCTTTTACTGCTTCGTTGGCACCTGAAAAAGATGGAATAACGTTCTTCGCCTGAAGCAGCGCAATCATTTCGTCTACGGCAAAGGCTTCGAGAAATAAGTCATCCATCCAGATTTGCCATTTTAAGCAACTCAGCATACTCGTAAAGTATGCAAAATTTCGCAAAACAGAACGGCAAATGCGAAAGATTGTCCACTTTTCAATCCAACGACCCGTTTTTTAAAATCCGTCATGAACAACGATCGCATTTTCTTGAAGCCCCTTTTTTAATATTGCAAGAATCTTTTGCGGCATGAATTCTCCAAACGGATTCGACACCCCTGCTTTTGTCGATTTTGCAATGGAGTTATGGCACGGGGGAACACGTCTTTGGGATTGCTTCGCCTCAAAGCTAACTCCAGTAAAAAATGTATCTTTCCGCGCATGATTCTCCTTGTAGCCGAAAAACCTTCTGTCGCAAACCAGCATTACCGCCCAATGCTCGAACGGTTGGAGGGCGAAAAATTCACACAGGGAGACGGTTGCCTGATCGGTCAAAACCATTGCATTACCTGGTGCGTGGGCCATTTGATTACGCTTGCCCCGTTAGACGCTTACCCCGGTTACGAAGGAGCGTGGCGCCTTTCTAATTTGCCGCTTTTACCCGAAAAGTTCCGCTTAATGGAAATTGAAAGCACCAAAAAACAGTTGAACGTGGTGCGTTCCATGATGGAAAAGGCAGACGTTCTGGTGAACGGCGCCGATGCAGGCCGTGAAGGGAACCTGATTTTTGATTTGGTGCTCGATTTTACGCCGGCGTTCAAACAAAAGAAGATTATGCGCCTTTGGGTGAACAGCTACGTCGCCAAGGATCTCGACAACGCTTGGAAGCACTTGGAAGATGCGACCGAAAGGTTAAACCTGAGTTACGCAGCAAGACTTCGCCAGCGCGCTGACTGGATGGTCGGTTTAAACGCGACGCGCGCTTACACGCTTACCGCAGGCCGCGGCAAAATGATCTCTGTCGGACGCGTTCAAACGCCGACATTAAACCTTGTCGTGGAACGTGACACGATCGTGGAACAATTCAAGGAACTTTTTTACTACGGCGTACTCGGAACGTGGAAAGGCTTTGGAGCGCAACTTCTGCGCGATGACAAAGTCGCCGTTTTCGAAAAGGAAGAGCAGGCGCAAGCCGTGGTCGATAAATGTTCACCACCCGAAAACGCGACGATTTCTAGGCTTGATATTCAGCAAAAAAAGCAGTTCCCGCAAAAGCCTTTTGATTTGACCGAACTTCAAAAGGAAGGCAACAAGCGCTTTAAATGCAGCGCAAAACAAGTTCTCGACTGTGCCCAGAACCTGTACGAAAAAAAACTTCTCACCTACCCGCGTACCGATTCCGCATACTTGCCGGATACGATGAAGGGAGAAGCTTACGCCTTGGCGCAAAGGCTCGCCTCGCCGGAACAGCAAAAGCTGATGCGAGACGCAAGTGAAAACTTTGTCTTCATCAATTCGAGCAAGGTCACAGACCACTTCGCAATCATTCCCACGGGAGAAGATCCGCAGGGCCTTCCCGAAATGGAACAGAAGATTTACGAGCTCGCCAAGGAACGCTTTATTCAGGCATGGTTCAAACCGTACATCTGGAGCGAAATGGAAGTTCTGCTCCAATGCCCCGAAGAAGAAAGCGAAACTTTCCGTTTAAAACTCAAGCGCAACGAAGACCTGGGCTTTCGCGCAATCGTCAAGGACGAAAAGGAAAAAAAGAAGAAGTCCTCAAAAAAAGGCGATAATTCCGATTCTGCAGACGATGACGACTCTAACGACGTCACGAATCTCGTCGAAGAATTCCCGCTGTGGAACCTGGGCGACAAGGCTCCCTTCGACAGCGTGGAACTTCAAAAAAAGAAGAAGAGCAAACCAAAGTATTATACGGAAGCGACTTTGCTCGCCGCTATGAAAACCGCAGGCAAGCAGGTCGAAAACGAAGAACTCGCCGAAGCGATGAAGGACCGCGGTCTCGGCACTCCGGCAACGCAAGCGGGCATTATCGAAACGCTCAAAAAGCGCGGATTCATTGAAGCACAAAAGAATTACCTCGTCAGCACCCAGCGCGGGCGCGAAGTCATTTCGCTGATGGACGAAAAGGTCAAATCCCCGGAAATGACCGGCGAATGGGAATATCAGCTTTCCCAAGTCGAAAAGGGGAAGCTTTCCCCGGTGGAATTCCGCGACGGCATCATCGAATACGTCAAATCGCTTTTTACGGAACTGCACGCCAAGTATCAGTGCCAATTTGACAGAGAAACGGTGACAGAAGCGCTTCCCTGTCCCAAGTGCGGAAGCCCGCTCGAAACCTTGCCGTGGGGCTATGTTTGCCAGCAGGAAAATTGCGGTTTTAAAGTCGGTCACACAATCGCGGGCCGCATGCTCAGCCATGAAGAAATGAAAGGTCTTCTTTCTTCGGGCAAGTCCGAGCTGATTTCGGGATTCAAAAGCAAAAAAGGTTCCTCATTTAGCGCAACCCTTGTGATGCACGAAGATGGGAACATCGCATTCGATTTTAGCGATAATCCCGACAACCGCGTACCGACAGAATTCAAATGCCCTAAATGCGGTAAAATGCTTTCGGACGCAGGAAACCGCCTTATCTGCAGCGACGATTGCGACTTTACCTTTTACAAAACGATTGCCAGCCGTATAATGCAGGAATCGGAACTGCAAGAACTTTTCACAAACGGCACGACCCACGTCCTTTCAGGTTTCCACACCAAAAAAGGTTCAAGCTTTAACGCCAAAATCACCTGGGACAAGGACTTTCACGCCACCTTCGCCTTTGAAAACGACGGACATTTCCACGGGACCGAAACCAAGTACAAATGCCCGATTTGCAAGCACACGCTCGAAGAAAACAAGAACGCTATCTTCTGCTCTGCGGAAAACTGCAAATTCACTCTGTTCAAAACCGTCGCCGGTAAAAAGCTCCGCGTGGGTGATATCAAGGCTCTTCTCACCGATGGAAAAACAGAAGTTTTGCAAGGATTCAAAAGCAAAAAAGGTTCTTCGTTCAATGCGATTTTAAAGCTCGGCGAAGACGGTCGCACGTCTTTTGAATTTCCCCGTCGAAACTTCCCCTGCCCGGTCTGCAACGAACAACTCCGATTCCGAAACGACATTTACGCCTGTCCAAATTCGCACTGCGGTTTCGGCATTCCCAAGGTCTTTTACGGACGAGAACTTTCCGACGAAGAAGTGGAAAAACTTTTGACCGATAAAATTTCGCCGGTCCTCGAACCTTTCCAAAAGAACGAAACCAAGTTCCGTGCCGCGATTGAAATCCGAAACGGCGGAAAACTTGGCTTCTATAAAGAATCCGTTTGTCAACTTTCATCCATGACGGCAAAGCCAAAGTAGCCGCCATGCCAATGCCCTGCATTAGCTAGCCACCAAAAGAAAAGATTCATTTTATCAACGAAGGTTCATTTCACCTTCACGCGCAAAGCCTTGCTCTGACCGATAGCGCGCACAATGTAAACACCATCTGCAAAGCCCGCATTCTTAAGAGTCGCGAAGAGGTTCGCATCAGCATTTTCAACACGGCCCAAGAATTTACCCGTCACGCCGAAGACATTGTACGAGACATTAGCCTGAGAAGTCAAGCGAACTTCGCGAATAATGGTTGTCGCATTCGGATCGGTGAACTGCAGCCAGTCCACGTTCAGGTAAGGGCCGGTAATCAAGAGCTTGAGCACATGTTCGCCCTTTTTGAGTTCCACGGAGCCCACATCGACAACCTTGTAAGTGGTGAAAACGGAATCCACTTTTTCGAACGAAATCGCATCCGTAATCGCCGTGTCGTCAACAAACAGCTGCATACCGGCAGTTTCGAACGCAGTCGCGATATTCGCAGTGATATCGTACTTGGCGTCCGCCGTGACATTGATGGTGTATTCGACCCATTCGTTTTCTTGCGTATAACCGATAGCGTAACCCGAACATGCAGCGTCGCCGCACTTGGAATCGCTAATGTCTACCAAATCTACTTCATCTTCGCGATAAACCTTGCCCTGGTTTTCGCGGTCGTTGTCGTAGAACGATTTATTGTGACCGCCCTCATCGTAGTTTTCAGCCTCAATCTTGCCCGGAATCATCGCGGCAGTGCCCTTGTAAGCAGTTTGCGGAACGGCAGTCTTTTCACTTTCCATATACCAGTAGTCAAAATCGAAACCGCCCTGCTTTACAACAAAGTAAAGGTCGTCGACGCCGGCGGCATCGGTCACGTCGAAGGTATGTTCTTCCCAAGCAGTACTTGCAGGGATATTCATGGACGCAAGGAGAGCTCCGTTTTCGGAACCGGTATGGAGTTCAAGCATACCGCCGCTGCCTCTGGTGCAAACGGTAATGCGGTCGGCACCATCGCCCATGTCAACAGAACGCACCTTGGTGTAGAATCCGCTGTTCATATTGGTAAGGAAAACATTGCCATATTCGGAACCGACATGTTCGATGATGGTGTAGCCATCCGACGTATTGACGGTCATACCGCCAACCCAAGACTTGGTTTCGGCTTCCACGCGCACGAACGGGTCAAGGTTCTTGATAGGCTTCACAACGCCACTGTCGGTCGCGCGGATCGTGGGAATCGTTCCATCGGCATTCCAAGTGAATTCCTCGATGGCGGTAGAACGGCTGAAGCCGCCGCCTTTCACGTTCTTCTGGTTGTGGTAGAAGAAGAAGCTGCGGCCCTTAAAGTCGACAATGCCGGAGTGGACTGTGAACGCGGCACCCGGTTCGCTACTCGGCATAATGACGCCCTTGTAAGTCCAGGGGCCCGTTGGGGAATCACTCCAAGAATAGTCAATGGATTCGGGAATGCCTCCGGCGGCATAAATCATGTAATACTTCTTGCCACGCTTGTGAATCCACGGGCCTTCGGTATACTTGCCGTTAAAGGTGCTCATATCGGAGACCTGGATGTCGCTTGCGCATTCAATCATGTTCTCCTTGAGGGGGCAATAATAAAGCTTCGGATTGCCCCAGTAGAGCCAAGCCACGCCATCGTCGTCAATAAATACGGTAGGGTCGATGTAGTCCCAGTTAGGGCCCGCCAGATGCTTGCCGTTCAGGGCATCCTTGAAAGGGCCTTCCTTCTTATCGGACACGGCGACGTTGATGGCGCGGCCACCTTGGGCGGATTCTACGGTCACGTAATAATAGTACTTGTCATTGCGGCGAATGCATTGAGCAGCCCAGTCGCCGTTCTTCTTGGCAGAACCGTTAAAATCACCCGCTTCCAAAATGAGGGTGTTCATATCGGTCCAGTTCACCATATCCGTGGTGCACGATACGCGCCAACCGTGCATCGTGAAGAAGCTGCCGCCCTCATCGTTGCCGGAATACGTGCAAAGCGTATCGCCGAATACGACTGGTGCCGGGTCCGGAGAATAATAGGTCTGGATAAGCGGGTTTTCGGCCATAGCCGAGGTGCAGAATCCAAAACCAACCAAGGCGACAGTCGCCTTAATGCTCTTCGCAAACATCATAATGCATTCCTTTACGCCCTACGGAGCGATTTTCAGGACTCACCATAAAATTTCAACCAACCACTATAAATTAGCTCCCCGAAACGGGCTATAAACCGCCCCAAAAAACACTTCTTATTGATTTTTTATCAACACTTTATCGGGAATATGATCGTTCTAGAACCCTCTATTAAGTCAAATCCAAAAACGTTGCATAATTCCTAATTGATAATTGGATATTCCGAGTGCTTTGGCACGATTCTTGCATTTATAAGCGTGGAATTTGAGCAGTCCTGGGTGAAATTTGCAAAAAGGTCCGTAAAAAGACATTCGCAATTTCCCAGTTTCTCTTTTTGAAACACGGACTGTTTCATTTTGAAACGTTTTGATTTAATGGAGATAACCATGGCAACTGAAAAGAAAGAATTCCAAACTGAAGTTCAGGATCTTCTTCATTTGATGATCCATTCCCTGTACAGCAACAAGGAAATTTTTCTCCGCGAATTGATTTCGAATGCGGCTGACGCCCTCGACAAGCGTCGTTTCCTTTCCCTTTCCGACGCAAAGCTTTTGCCGGAAAATACACAGCTCAAGATCGACCTTTCTGTGAATTCGACAAACAAGACCCTTGTCGTCGAAGACAATGGTATCGGCATGAACAAGGAAGATCTCGTGAGTTGCCTCGGTACGATCGCCCGCAGCGGAACGAAGCACTTTGTGCAGAGCCTCAAGGATTCCGACAAGTCGAGCGTGGATCTGATCGGCCAGTTCGGTGTGGGCTTCTATTCCGCCTTCATGGTCGCGAACAAGGTCGAAGTGCTTTCCCGCAAGGCGGGTGAAGAAACCGGCTACCTCTGGAGTTCCGACGGTACAGGTTCCTATGAAATTTCCGATATGCCGAAGCAGGATGTCGGTACCAAAATCACGCTTTACCTCAAGGACGGCGAAGACTTCCAGGAATTCACCACCGAATGGGGCGTCGAATCCATCGTCCGTAAGTACAGCGAATTCGTTTCTTACGGTATCTACCTGCACCACGAACCGACGAAGAACGATAAGGGCGAAATGGAAACCAAGGAACCGACCCGCTTGAACGACAAGCAGGCTCTTTGGCGCCAGAGCGCAAACGAAATCAAGGAAGAACAGTACAAGGAATTCTATTCCACCGTCGCACACGAAGGCGGCGAACCTCTCGCCTGGAAGCATTCCCATGCCGAAGGTTCCCAGGAATTCTGGACCTTGACCTACATTCCGTCCAAGGCTCCGTTCAACATTTGGCAGAACGACCGCATCAACGGTCTGAAGCTCTACGTGAAGAAAGTCTTCATCATGGATGACTGCAAGGATCTGCTTCCGCCGTGGCTCCGTTTTGTGCGCGGCGTCGTTGACAGCGAAGACCTGCCGCTGAACGTTTCCCGTGAAATTCTCCAGTCGAACAAGATTATCACCACGATCCGCAAGCGCGTCATCAAGGACGTTCTCGACAAGCTCGCCGAAATCAAGAGCAAGGACCGTGAAAAGTACGAAGCCTGGTGGAAGGAACTCGGCATGGTTCTCAAGGAAGGCTTCTACATGAACTGGGAACATCTCGATGAACTGAAAAAGCTTACGCTCTTCAAGTCCACGAAGTCCGCCGACAAGTTCACGAGCCTCGAAGAATATGTAAAGAACATGCCTGCCGATCAGAAGGAAATCTACTACCTCATCGGCGAAAACAAGGATTCGATTGCCGCAAGCCCGATCCTCGAAGCTTACAAGAACAAGAACTACGAAGTTCTTCTCCTTTCCGACCCGATCGACGAATTCATGATGAACTCTCTCCAGGAATTCGACGGCAAGAAGTTCCACGACGTCAGCCGCGGCGATGTGGACTTTGAAAAGACCGAAGAAGAAAAGAAGGCGGAAGAAGCTTCCAAGACCGAATACAAGGATCTTTGCACCGACCTCCAAAAAACTCTCGACGCCACCATCAAGGAAGTGCGCGTTTCAAGCCGTTTGAAGGACAGCCCGTGCTGCCTCGTCACCGACGAAGCTGCGATGAGCCGCCACATGGAACGCATGATGTCCGCCATGGGCCAGAGCGTCACCAAGTCCAAGCGCATTTTGGAAATCAACCCGAACCATCCGATTTGCAAGATGCTCAAGGAAAAAATTGCAAAGAAGGAATCCCTCGAAGATTGGCCGAAGGCTCTCTACGGTCAGGCCGTTCTCGCCGAAGGTTCCCAGCTCGAAAATCCGGGTGAATACGTGCAGGCGATCAACAAGCTGCTCACTGCACAGCTTCACTAATTAGACATTTCTTGTCAATGAGCCGTCTTATATTTAAGACGGCTTTTTTTGTACACTTTTCTATTTTTGAGCGCCCATGGAATCCGTAGAACGCCTTTTCGAATTCGCAACCCAGTTGCTGAAAGACACTTTCGGTTTTAAAACCTTTCGCCCGGCGCAAGAGGCTGTATTAAAGAATCTTTTTGCAGGCAAGGATACGCTCGCGCTTCTCCCGACAGGCGGTGGGAAGTCTATCTGTTACCAGATTCCTGCCCTGGTGCTTCCGGGAACGTGTGTAGTTGTTTCCCCGCTGCTTGCGCTGATGAAGGACCAGGTGGATAACCTTTGCGAAAACGGCGTGGCGGCGGCCGCCCTCAACAGTCAGGTATCGAAAGAAGAGGCTTTTGAAATTCGACAGAAGGCGATGCGCGGTGAACTGAAGCTCTTGTACCTTTCCCCGGAACGCATCCAATACGAACTGGATCATCTTCTTTTGCGAATGGAAATTTCCCTGTTCGCAATCGATGAAGCGCATTGCATTTCGCAGTGGGGCCACGACTTTCGCCCCGAATATTCCCAGCTTCATGCGCTGCGGGAACGTTTCCCCAAGACACCGCTGATCGCGCTCACGGCCACCGCGGACTCGGTCACCCGCAAAGACATTCAGACTCAGCTCTCAATTCCCCCAGAAAACGTGGTCCTTTCAAGCTTCGACCGCCCGAACCTGAGTCTTACCGTCAAACTGAATTACCGCAAACGTGAAAAACTCAACGAAATCGAAAAGTTCATCGGCAAGCACAAACGTCAAAGCGGCATCGTTTACTGCCTTTCGCGCCGCAGCACAGAAACGGTCGCCACGGAACTGCGCAACCGCGGAATTCCGGCAAAGGCTTACCACGCGGGGCTTGAAAGTGCGGAACGCATCGAAATCCAGGAAGATTTTTTGAATGACCGCACCCAGGTCATCTGCGCGACGACCGCTTTCGGCATGGGCATCGACAAGCCCGACATCCGCTTCGTCATCCATTACAACACGCCCAAGAACATGGAAGGCTACTACCAGGAAATCGGGCGTGCAGGTCGTGACGGACTTCCCTCCGACACGCTTCTCTTTTATTCCGATAGCGACATGGTGCAGCTTGCCAAGTTTGCCGAAGAAAGCGGCGAAAAGGATTTGCAAATCGAAAAGCTTCACCGCATTGAACATTATGCGACAAGCCCCATTTGCAGGCGCCGTATTCTTTTAAGCTACTTCGGAGAAGCCTTCGATCATGACTGCGGCAACTGCGATATCTGCAAGAATCCCCCACAGCGCTTTGACGGTACAATCCTTGCACAAAAGGCGCTTTCCGCAATCGTGCGCACACGTCAAATCGAAAACAGCCACATGATTGTGGACATTTTGCGCGGAAAACGCTCCACCGAACTTTTGGAAAAGCATTACGACAAGATCAAAACGTACGGTGTCGGCAAAACGACACCGCCCGCCAAATGGAACGCCTACTTAATGCAGCTCGTTCATCTGGGAGTCATCGAAAAGAGTTACGCCCAGGACCAGCACCTTTCCATGACGCCTTACGGCTGGGAAATCCTGCGCGGCGAAAAAAAGCTCGAACTCGCGCTCGTCCGCGAAACGGAAAGTACCCCTTCCAAATCCCTGCGCACGCCAAAGCTCGCCACAAATGATGACGACAAACTGTTCCAGGCTCTGCGCCTCTTGCGCTTGGAACTTGCCCAAAAGGAAAATGTCCCCGCCTACGTTATCTTCAACGACAAGGTTCTCACGGAAATTGTCGCACAAAAGCCTACAAGCCTTGAAGACTTCGCAGAAATTCCGGGCATCGGCACATTTAAATGCAAAAAATATGGGCAGATTTTCGTAAAGGAAATCTGCCGCATGCTCTAAGCTTTTACAGAGAAATTAATCCTTCGGACGACGGTAGCCCCACTTCGAGAGGATTCTGTCATCATCCTTGCGAATGTAACCCTGCTTGCGATCCGGAAGTTCGCACTGGAGTTCCGAGCGAATTTTCACATCCGAGGTGAAGATGTAAGCGCCCGTGCCGAGCTTACGCCCTTCCGCATTCTTCAGGTAACCCTGCGCATCCGGCTTCATTTCAAAGTAGAGCTGAATTGCGCCACTCTTATCGACGTAATCCGGAGTGATATTCTGAGAGAAGCTGTAATCAGCTACATAATCACCGATCGTGGAGAAGAGCCAAATTCTCAAGCTGATCGTCGTCGTGTAAAGGCTTGCCGCCGTTCCAATGGAATCATACGCCTTCTGGAATGCCGTCGAGCAGTAATTTTCCACGTAGTCTTCGACGGTCGTCGTGGTACGGTCCCAACCGCCACCGCTATCGAGTGCGACATAGCCATTTTCCACGATGCTTTCCAAGGTCGAAAGCGTTCCCGTTTCATCGATTGCCGGAGCCTGGGCTGTAATGCTGAGCGTTGCACCGAGATGTTTTCCCGTGAGGCCCGTGTACGGTTCTTCGCCCGTTCCTTCCGAAACGCCGCTAGAAGATCCCGCCTGTGTTTCTTCTTCCTTACCCGTCTTCGCGTTCACTACGCTCAACGCATAAGTGGTTCCTTTTTCGCTGTTCGAAACGGAGGTGAACTTTTCCACGTCCTTCGGATCCGAAGAGACGAGCGGTTCTTCCATATTGATCGTAATCAGCTTACCCGCCTTGAGAATCACCACGACCGTATCCGAAGCTTCGTTACCCGCCTTGTCGCGGTAGGTACGAATGATCAAGTTCTTGCCATCGTTCAAGCCCTGATAATTCAAAGTATCCTGTTCAATACCATCCACGGTCCACTTGACTTCGATCGAGACGTTGCTCACGACTGTAGAATCTTCCGGAGTCATGATTTTCACCTTCGGAAGAATCGTGTCGACAATGACCTTTGCCGTTGCCGTCGCCGAATTTCCATAGACATCGGTGTAAGTGTAGCTGACTTCATAAATCAGATTTCCGTCTTCATCCTTCGTCTTCGTTCCCTTCGAGTTGATCGTGTAAGAAACATTCACGTCGTAAGCTTTCTTGCCGTCCGAGCTCTTTGCTTCATACGTATAGCCGACCGCATAGATCGTATTGCCATCGGAATCGGTTTTCACCGTTCCTGTTGCATCGATCGTATAGGTGAGCGTTACAACCTTACCGTCCGCATCCTTGAACGTCATCGAAACTTCATAGTATTCTTCGCCGTTCGAATCGGTCAAACGTTTGCCGTTCGAATCGGTATAGTAAGAGACCTTGACTACGGTTCCCGCGGAAGTCGTATCGTCATAGCTGACCTGGATTAAGTTTTCACCGATCACGGAATGCGTTACCTGCACTTTCGAAGAAAGATCGGCTTCATCCTTCAGGTTCACCTTGCCGATTGTCTGTTCTGCCGTCTTGATGTTCGACGCAGAAACTCTTGCCGTATCGAGGATTACCTTAAAGCTCGTCTTCGCGGTCTGCGTCTTTTCTCCCGAGGAATCCACCACGCTCACCGTCACAATCGTCGCATTGGAACGGACATAGCTTGCAGGATCATCTGCATCCTTCTGTTCCACGATTGTTACACCGCTCGGACGTCCCGATGTATCGTTTGAAGCAGAGATAGTCACTACCGGAATCTTCGTGCTGAGATAGATTACGATTTGGTCCGAGCCATCCTGGTATTTTACCGTGATGATATTCTTATCTTCCTTGACCACGACTGTGCTATCCTTTTCACCGTCAGGCGTCGTCCATTTGATATAAACTTTCGGATTGTTCGTGTAAATCGTATCCGGCTCAGTCCAAGAAGAATCTCCCGATTCCGCATGAATAATTTTCACATCTTCCACGGCGTTAATCACTTTAATCGTTACCGTCGTCGTATCCGAAAGGCCATCCGGATCGGTCACCGAGACCGTCACCGTGTACACGGAATCTTTTTCGTAATCCAGACGTTCGGCGTCGCGGAGCGAAATAATGCCCGTCGTCGAATCGATCATAAAGACGTTGCTTGTATCCGAAATGATCTTGTACGTGAGCGGATCATTTTCCGGATCGCTTGCCGTCACCTTCTTTGACACAGAGCAGCCGACGCATTCTTCTTTAATCGTTACCACGGTTTCTTCGGCAATCGGAGCTTCATTCACTTCCAAAAGCTGGATCGTTACCGTCGCCGTATCCGCATAGGTGCCGTCCGAAGCCTGGACCGTCAAAACATACGTCGGATTCTTTTCGTAATCCAAGGACTTCGCAACTGTAATCACACCCGTCTTGGAATCAATCTTAAAATAATTAGAAACCGATGCAGAAATAATCTTGTATGTAATCGTCGAGAAGTTCACATTCAACGAATCCGGGTCGAACGCTTCGAGAGTTCCAACAGTATCGCCGATTGCCGCATCTTCTGCCACGGTCAAGGTCGTATCCGAAAGGCTAGGCTTTTCGTTCACATCCTTCACATGAATCGTCACCTTCACAGGATCCGAATTCAACTGTCCATCCGTCGCACAGATATAAATCGTATAAGTCGTATCCTTGGATTCGTAATCGAGGACTTCTTTTTTCAGTGTAATCTTTCCCGTCGAAGCGTCCACGGCAAAGATACTCGAATCGCCTGAGGAGATGTAATACTCTGGAATGTCGTCCGCATTCTTGTCCACGGCTGAAACGATTCCAGCCGAATCCTTCACCGAGCTATTTTCGTTGATCGTGAAATCGTAAGAAGATTCACTGAATTCCGGCGGAACGTTGCTGTCGGCATCCTTGATGTAAAGCGTAAAGGAACCGGTACGCTTATTGCCCGAGAGCACGGCACCGCTCATGTTGAACACATACATCTTAAAGCTTTCATCGCCTTCGACGCGTTTGTCCGTGACCGGAGTGATATATGTAGCGGAAGTCGGAAGCGTACTGCCGGCGTTAAACGTAATCGTCGCAGAATCACCCGTAATCGTTCCATCGGAATTCACCGTGCAAAGCGGCATGCCTGTTGTATTGAAGTCCGCCGCATTGGCGAGCTTCATCGCATTCGCATCCGCTTCATCGCTCAAGACAAAGCAGTAGTTGAACGAAACCACAGTCGTTGGTGTCTTGGAAAGATGAATCGGGATCTCCTGAGCCAGATTATTTTCGAGGAACTTTCCACTTGCAAGAGCCGTCGGGTCCAAGTCCACGACAGGTGGATCGAACGGCACATAGCGGAAATTACCCGTGTACGGAGCTCGTACACGCAGATACTTGGCAAGGAGCTGTCCCGCCACAGAGAAATCGTTACCGATATACATCGAGTCCGTCGTCATGAACGTACCCTGATATTCCGGATTGTCCGTCGAAGCCCAGTTCACCACCTTCGTCGTGTAAAACATCAGGTTGCCCGCATAGGTTTCACTTGTGATGTAGGTAAACTTCGAAGAATCCGTAAAGCCCGTAGTATCCCAGGCAAAAGCCTTGCGATCGAATTTTGCACCTTCCGGAGCATAGACAACCTGAATGCGAGGGCTGTGCGCCGAATTATCGAGTTCAAAGCCGTCGCGCACAAAAATGCGAGTCAAACGGCCCTGCGGCGGCATCAGCACATAGATTTTAAAAGTCGTCTGCGCCGAGACTTTGAGCTTGTCGATATACTTATCGTAGGTACCATAGTCATTTGTGTACACGGAATCAGGCGGCACATGAATGAACTGCGTCTGCGCCCGCTCCGATGTGATTTCAATGCCTTTTTCCCAGATGACATCCGTAAAATCGACGGTCGGGATTGAAAGAAGCGGATCCACTTCTGGAACCGTTTCCGGACACTTGGAATAATCGTCCCCCTGGTAAACGCCTTTCGAAATTTTTGCCTTCCAAAGATTGACTGTATTATCGCCCTGAGCAGTCGGTCCCGTAATATCGCCCTTGATGCAATACGGGCCGTCAAAGCGAGCCGAGGATGTATCCGACAAATTCTGATGTTGCCAACTCGGAAGCTTGACACTTCTTAACGTATGGAACGGGCCTCCCAATAGTTGCATATCGTAAAGATTTTGCAACTCTACATCACCGCCAATCGTGAACGGACCTCCGATATGGTGGCTGTTCGCCAGGTTCAAATTACCCGTCGCCGTACCATTATAGCCGGTCGTATCTTCGATGGAAATCGCACCTTCGTTCGTAAAGTACATGCCATAGGTTCCCCAAAGCTTGTACTTCATCAATTTTTCCCATTCCTGCTGCTGAATGGAGGCATCCGCCGTGACATTTTCAAAATAAA
Source organism: Hallerella succinigenes (assembly GCF_002797675.1). Taxonomy (NCBI): domain Bacteria; kingdom Pseudomonadati; phylum Fibrobacterota; class Fibrobacteria; order Fibrobacterales; family Fibrobacteraceae; genus Hallerella; species Hallerella succinigenes. The sequence goes on from NZ_PGEX01000001.1 coordinate 190,202, forward strand.
AAGGGCGAACGTCAGCTGCGTGACTTAGAATGCAGCCGATGCCAACCAAGAAGATATAGAATCCCCAACTTATTTTTTTAGTACCAACCATAACACATCCTTCCCATAGAATATTTTTGCAAACCTATCTCAAAATTATAAATTTCTGAAAACATTTTTTCTTTTTGTTTACTTGTATAGGGCTTATTACAGGCTTCTATGCGGAAAAACACACCGTTTTGCATGTTTTAAACGATTTTTCAAGAAATTTCCGATTTTTTGAAAAATTTTCTATATTGTTTAATCCCTAGACCCCGTTCAATGATTGTTTGCGGGCAACCCGCCAGAGCGAGAGCAGCAACGGACTTGTGAATTTTTATGTGGATGGGTAGTCTAGGGATTTTTGTTTTAAAAGCTTTTGGAACTCGACTTTTTGATTTTAGCCTTTTTTCGGTATTCTGCAAATGATTCTTTGGACTCTTCGTCACACCAAGCCTTACAATCCGAACGACGTCTGCTACGGCCAAACGGATTTTGATGTTTCCCCTTCCTTTGCAGAAGAATTCCCTCCAGCGATTCAAGTCTTAAAAGAAAAGTGCAAGGCGACGGAACTTTACACAAGCCCGTTAAAGCGTTGTTACAAGCTTGCCGAAAAGGCTTCCGAAGCCCTGAACCTTCCCGCCGTCAAACAAGACGCTTTAAAGGAAATCCATTACGGGGCTTGGGAAAACGTCAAGCTTTCCGATGTTCCCAAAGACCAGATGAACGCCTGGAAGGCGGACCTCCGCGGGTTCCGTTTTCCGGGAGGCGGCGAATCCTTTCACGATGTCGACAAGCGCATCGGCGCATTCATCAAGAGCATTTACGGCCAAAAGGAAGTCCTTTTCGTTTCGCATGCAGGCGTGATCGCCGCAATCGAGCATTCCATTTGCGGACTTCCGGATTCCCAATTTGTAGAAGCGGAATTCCCTTATGCGATGGTGACCCGTTTCGAAATCGACCTCGACGAAAACGGCAAGCTCAAAGGTTCCTTTGAAACGCTCTACGGCGGCAAGCAACAGCCATCGCTCGTCGACTACATCATGAGCCTGTAAAATCCAGGCGCCTAAAAATCTAAAGTTATCGAAGCTTCAAGACCGCCCCGGAAGTCCGGTCCAAGCACAAAATGCGCCGGGCTGTCAAAATCGCTCATCATCGCATCGACGACGGCATCGCCAATCGAATACAGATAAATTAACACGACTCCCCAAATATACTGGTTGCGGTTCTTGCGGAAGTAAAGAATCTGTTCATTAATGCGGTCAAGGCTTTCACTCGCAGGGTTTTCCTTTTCGAGCGCATGCTTACGGTCCAAATAATAATTGATCACGTTCTGACGCGAATAAATACTGACCGATGCGCCGAGAAGTCCCATGTACAAAAGGCCCGCCTTGCCATATTCCTGATTGTACATCTGGCCCCAGCCCGGAACAAAGGAACGGAGCAAGGCGCCGAGCACTGGGCGGTATTCCACGCTGTGGCCCTGATTATTCACCCAAATTCCGTAAGCATCGAAGATGCTGTAAATGTGAATACCGATCATCCAAGTGAGTTCGGACTTGCGCAAATCTTCTTCTTCGATTTTATGGTCGCTGAACGTGCGAATCTGTTCCGCATACTCGTTCCGTTTTGCCTGAAAATACGAGAGGCTGTCCCGATTGCGAAGCATTTTACGGGAATAGGTATAAACGGAATCCTGGAATTTCTTTGCCTGGTCAAAGCGGCGATTCTTTTGGTAACGCTTGTTGATGAACACTTCGTAAGCGAGAGCGAGTTCAAGAGCCGTGATGAATCCACCGCGGATGTAATGTCCCGTATAAAACTGTCCACCGCCGGGAAAAAGACTAAAGAGCATCGTCAGCGGAAGCGAGTTGTGTTCCGTTTCCACGTCCCATTCGTAGGTCTGCAAGGAATCGATTCGGGCGACGCCCGTTTTTCCGCGTTCCGCGATTTTCACCGGTTCTTCCAATTCGACTCCAGCCGAATCTTCCGCATCTTCCAGATCTTCTTCGTCTTCCTCCGTCCGAGGATCTTCCCCCCGATTCTGCACTTTTTCGACTTTAGCCGTGTCCGCCGTCACATTCTTTGCATCGGTGGCAACAGCCACACCCGCACAGGCAAGCAGCCAAACAAAAAAAAGCAAAAATGAGGAAGCCGAAAATCGCATCACGGCAAATTATAATAAAAAGGACTTTGGCAAAATCTATCTTTTCAGCTGTCAAAGAGAAAAAATTCCACAATTTTCAAATTTGACATTTTTTGTCATAATTAATAGCTATCTTATGGACAAGGAAAACGAAACAATGCAGAACAACATCGATAACAAAGTCGCGATCGTGAACCTGGGAACAGAACTCACCCAGGGATACACGCTGAATACGAACGCCCACTGGATGGCCGGTCGTCTGCGCGATCTCGGTTTCGAAATTTCTTACGAGATTACCCTTCCGGACGACGCAAGCGTCTGGAATGCCACTTGGGAAATGATCCGCAAGGCGAATGTCCAAACGGTAATCCTCGGCGGCGGTCTCGGTCCTACGGAAGACGACAAGACCCGCTATCTTGTTGCGGAAACCTTCAAGGCTCCGCTTGAATTCCACGAGGAATGCATTGCCCCGATCCGCGCCTTCATCGAAAGCAAGGGTTGGAAGTATTCAGATGCGAACAAGATCCAAGCGTATTTTCCGCGTGGAGCCCAGGTTCTCGAGAATCCGGTCGGTACAGCTCCGGGATTTTCCATTTCGCAAGATGGCGTGACCCTTTTCGCACTTCCAGGCGTTCCGTTCGAAGCGCACGAAATGTTCGATCGTCATATCGTCCCATTCCTCGCGGCGAAAGACGTGAAGCCGTTCTATTGCAGGGAGTTGCGCCTTGCGGGACTTTTCGAATCGAATATGGCGGAGATGTTCCAAAAGGTGAACTTTCCCGCAGGCGTTTCGTGGTCGAGCCTTCCCGTGGATGATGCGATTATCTTCCGCACCTATACGCGGGAATCCGAAGAGGTTTTGAAAGCTGTCGAAAAACAGCTGATCGAAGCCTTGGATGACAAGCTTTGCGTCGTTTCGACGGACGGGAAAAGCCTTCCCGAACAGATCGTGAAGCTGCTTAAAGGTCGTGGCGAAACGCTTTCGACGGCGGAATCGTGCACAGGCGGCATGATTTCGAGCGAAATGGTGAACCTGGCCGGTGTGAGCGAAGTCTTTAAAGGCGGCGCCTGCACCTATTGGAACGAAGCGAAGGAAGATATCGTCGGTGTTCCGCACGAAACACTCCTCGCCCACGGAGCCGTGAGCGAAGAAACGGTGCTCGCCATGGCCGAAGGCGCCCGCAAGGCGTACCATACGGACTGGGCGGTCGCCACCTCCGGCGTCGCAGGCCCAGATGGCGGCACCCCGGAAAAACCGGTCGGTCTTGTTTGGATGGCCGTCGTCTCGGAATGTAAAAGAATCGCGTTTTGCAAAAAATTTTCTGGGAATCGTGGACAAATCCGTCGCAAAAGCGTCTTTAAAGTGCTGGACGCTCTGCGCCGTGCGATTCTCGAAGAAAATGAACAGAAAAGCACTTGCACAAAAGTTCAGTAGTTTATATATTTACAAAGAACAAAAATCAATTGGAGAATAAAAACATGGCAAAGAAATCTGCAGCTGCAACCCTCAATACCCCGCTTTCTGGCGAAAAGGCCAAGGCCGTCGAAGCCGCCATCGCCCAGATCGAAAAGAACTTCGGTAAGGGTTCCATCATGACGTTGGGCGGCCAGCCGGAACAGAATATTCCGGTGATCCCGTCGGGCTGCATCCAGCTGGATATGGCTCTCGGCGTGGGAGGTTTCCCGCGTGGCCGTATCATCGAAATTTATGGACCGGAATCTTCGGGTAAGACAACTCTTTCGCTCCACGCCATCGCAGAAGCCCAAAAGCAGGGCGGCGTTGCTGCTTTCATCGACGCAGAACACGCCTTTGACCCGGTCTACGCCCGCCACTTGGGCATCAACATCGATCAGCTTCTCGTTTCCCAGCCGGATACCGGCGAACAGGCTCTTGACATCGCCGAAACCCTCGTCCGCTCCGGTGCCATCGACCTCATCGTCATCGACTCCGTCGCAGCCCTCGTTCCGCAGGCAGAAATCAACGGCGAAATGGGCGATAACCACGTCGGACTCCAGGCCCGTTTGATGTCCCAGGCTCTCCGTAAGCTGACAGGCATTCTCTCCAAGTCCAACACCTGCATGATCTTCATCAACCAGCTCCGTATGAAGATCGGCGTGATGTTCGGCAACCCGGAAACGACTACCGGCGGCAACGCTTTGAAGTTCTATGCTTCCCAGCGTATCGACATTCGTCGTATCGCCCAGATCAAGAGCGGCGAAGACGTCATCGGTAACCGTACCCGTGTCAAGATTGTGAAGAACAAAGTCGCCGCACCGTTTACCCAGTGCGAATTCGACATCCTCTACGGCCAGGGCATTTCTCGCGAAGCGAGCATCCTTGACCTCGGCGTGGAACTGGACGTCGTCGAAAAGAGCGGTTCCTGGTTCTCTTATAACGGCGAACGCATCGGTCAGGGCCGCGAAAGCACCCGCCTCTTCCTCAAGAGCAATCCGGAAATTTGTGCCGAAATCGACGCCAAGATCCGCGAAAAGATGAAGGACGTGAAGATGTTCGACATCGCCGAGGAAGACGGCCTTGCTATTGGCGACGATGTGACCGAGGAGACCACGGCAGAAGAAGCTTAATTAGAGCTCCGTTGATAAAAGCCCTTTTTCCAATCCAACCTGGCTTCGGTTTCGCCATATTCCGACCGCCTCGCGAATGGGAAAAGGACTTTTTCTATAAGCATTTCGGGCCTTGATTCAATCGTTGAATTTCAAAAAACTATCTTTGCAGATGTCATGAGAGCATCCGCGTTTCTTTTTTCTTTGTAAATCTTTTCAGCGTTTTTGCCTTAGCAGACGTGTGTCCGCAGGATTTTATCGGAACTTCTGCCGTGATTTCCTTGGAAGGACGTTTTGTGAACCGCGAATTTTCCCGCGTCCACACGGACATCATTTGGCGTCACCATCCAAATGAGGCGGACACATTCGACATCACGCTCTCCGGCAAGGAATCTTACCGCTATATTTCCACCCCGGACTTCCGCTATCTCGAATTCAAAAAAGAAAATGTGCGCCGTCAAATGGCCATGCACCATCTCCAGGAATACATCGGCGAAAGTCCTCTCAAATGGGACGACTTTGAACTGCTCGCCCGCGGAAATTACCTCTGCTACGACAGTCTGCACAACGATTCCGCAGTCCTGTACACCGCCTATTCCCAAGCATGGTACTCCATTGTCAAAGGCCTCGGATCTCAGCCGGATTCTTTACAGATGAACGGCCCCCGTGGTGAAACTCGCAAGCTCCACATCCACTCCTGGAAGAAGTACAGCGCTATCACTGTTCCAACCATCATCGATTTTGAAGGCAATGATTACACCGGAAGCCTCTGGACAAGGACAGCGTTCCGCATTTACAAGCCGGCAGAAGCGAAGCCCTTTCCGAAAATAGAAGAGCCTAAAACTCCCCATCTGCAAAAAATATACAAAACGGAATCAGTGTTTTGGAACCGGCTGGATAGCGAAGTTGAAGTTCCGCTGAAATTGCAAATGCACTAGGAATTGCTGCGAAAGATCTCCGCTGTAAAAGCGTTTCTTTTCACGCAGCCAGAAACCGCCGAGAAGAGTCAGCTTGCTTTCCTTGTTATCCCCCCAACGCAGCGAAGGTCCTAACAAAGAAATCGTGTAGCTGAGAGGTTCCTTGAGATACGTATTTCTCGAAGAGCGGGAATTTCCCGTGTTGTACTGGTTCAAATAACCGGCAACCGCCCAATTTTTCGTCAGCGGAATATAGGTGTAAGCGATTAAATCAATGATATAATCCCGGCTAAAGACCGGAATGTTACGGCGGTAATCGTAACTTTTTCCTTCAAACGGCGTGCTGATATCGACCAAGGTGAAATGCGTGCCGATACCGAGAATGGCATCCTCGCCAAACGCATATTCAAGGTCGAAGTAGAATGCAAAATTCTGCATAAAATCGACGGTCGCTTCATCGGAATAGACACGGTCCGTAATCCAGTCCGCATTCCAAGAATCCGCAATGTTACCGTTTTCCGCACTGCTAGCCAAAGTTATTTCCACATTCGAATTGAAGTACGTGTAATGCTCGTACAGGAATCGTGCTTCAATCTGCGGATTCATCGCAAACGGACGACCGCCCAAACCGACGCGGAACCCTCCGTAGAACGGAGAAAGCTCTATTTCCGCGGAGACGCGTAAAAAAGCCGCATCCTCATCCAAGACATTCCCATACGGCAACTCGTAAAGCGGTTCAATCCAGTTGAACGAGATCGTTCCCGTCGCCTGGTTCAGCCACTGGCCCCAGACAAAAGGCGTATTCGCCGAAATGTTGTAAGAAAGGTTCGGACCGTACTGCAAGCGGTAAAGACCGTTCATGTCAAAAATGTCTGCAAACACGCTACTGCCAAGCAACAGTGCACCAAGTCCGACTCTTTTGCACAAACGGGATAAATTCATCAGTTCAAAAGTAAAAATATTTTGCGCTTTTTTAAATCAATTCATCCGCAATCTATCCGTTTCTATCGCATTACAAACGAATTCCGTCAAGAAGTCTGCTTTTCTTTTCTAAATTGCAGCACAATGGATAATTTTACGACAGTTTCACTCCCGAGGGATATTTCTCCGAAGGATCTCGCAACCCTCCAAAAGCGTTGCCATCGCATTTTACGCCATGGCGACCTTCGTTTGGACGGTTCGGCTGTCGAATCCCTGGATTTTTTCGGGGAAACCTTCCTTGCCGACATCGCCACCGCCGCTGAAAATTTGAACCGGCGCTGTGTACTCAAAGGCTTTGCCGCCCCGATTCGCGAAAAACTTTCGAAACTCACGGTCAATATCGTTCCCCCAAAAGACGACAGCCAAAAGATGAGCTTTATCGAAAAGCTCGGCGAGCGTGGGTTCTACATTTTGGACGGTTTTAAAAATTTTGCTTACCTCTTAAGCGAATGCATCTACTGGACATTCTTCCGAGTTTTCGATAAAAACCACATTCCGTTTCACGGCACCTCGCTCCAACTGTTCCGTTTGGGCAGCAACGCCTGCGGTATCGTTTTTCTACTCGTCTTTTTGATCGCCTTTTCGCTTGCCTTCCAAAGCTCGTTTATGCTGAATGCGGTGGGCGGCGGTTCTTACCTCGCCGGCGGTCTCGGATTTTTGATGTTCGCCGAAATCGGACCCCTTCTGAGTTCGATTATTCTGGCGGGGCGCTCGGGAAGCTCGATTACCGCAGAAATTGCGAGCATGACCGTTGCAGAAGAAATCAAGGCGCTGCGGACCATGGGTATTCCCCCGATCCAGTTTTTGGTGCTCCCCCGTTTTAAGGCGCTGAGCGTTGCGGTCCCTATTCTTTCGTTCTGTTCCTCAATCTTCGGATGCCTTGCCGGTATGATCGTCGCCGATCTCGTCTGTGAGATTTCCCCGTACAACTATATCCTTTCGCTGAAAGACGGAATCACCGTCACGTTGATCCTCAAGAGCATGGTCAAGTCTCTCGTCTTCGGATGGATCATTGCCCTTGTCGCAGCCCAAAAGGGTTTGAATGTACGCGGTGGTGCAGACGCTGTCGGCAAAGCTACCACCTCTTGCGTGGTGACGTCCATTTCGGGCATCATCATCGCCGACGCCATTTTCTCGTTCATCTTCTATTAAAGGTTCTATGTCCGCACTTGACGTCAAACATCTCCGTGCCGGTTACGGTCAAAAGATTATCCTAGAGGATATCTCTTTTACCGTGCAGCCTCGTGAGATCCGAATGATTCTCGGTGCTTCGGGATGCGGCAAGTCCACTCTTCTGAACAATATTCTAAAGCTCGAGCATGCGATTTCGGGAACGCTTTCCTTCTTTGGCGAAGAAATCCAGACCAAGGAGCCGATTCCCGACAGACTGCGCCGTCGCATGGGCGTCCTTTTCCAAGGTGGCGCATTGCTCACGAACCTGACCGTCGCCGAAAACGTCGCCCTTCCGCTGCGCCGCAGCTATCCGAAGCTCGCTCAGACGACTCTGAACGAAATCGTCGCCGACCGTTTAGAAAAGGTTCACCTGCTGAACGCCTTTTACAAGTTCCCCTCGGAACTTTCGGGCGGTATGCGCAAGCGTGCGGCTCTTGCCCGCGCCATCGCCTTTGAACCGGAGCTTCTCTTTTGCGACGAACCTTCCGCAGGTCTTGACCCGGTCACGTCCCGTTCGCTCGACGAACTGCTGCTAGAACTCCGCGATACGCTCGGCGTTTCCGTCATCATCGTATCGCATGAACTGGAAAGTATCAAGACGATTACGGACAAGTTCATCTACCTGCAGAACGGAAACATTTTGATGGATGGAACCTTGGATGAAGGTCTCCACTCCGACATTCCAGTCATTCACAAGTTCTTTGCCCGCGAGCACGACAATCCTGTAGTGAACAAACGATTCATCCATTTTGAGTTTGAGAATTAAAAGGTTTTTATGGATACCACAAGAACAGAACGCATCCGACTCGGCATTTTTCTACTGATCTGCTTGGGACTGGCAATCGGCTTTACGGTCTTTATCGCCCAGCAGCAGCTGTCCAAGCACAAGACCGATTACTACACGATCTTTTCGGAATCGGTCATCGGCCTTTCGATCGATGCGAAGGTGAAGCTGAACGGTATCGAAGTCGGTAACGTCACCGACATCTATATCGACAGCACGAACCTCGACAATGTCGTCGTCCGCTTTAACGTCCGCGAAGACACGCCGATCAAGACCGGCACCCGCGCCCAGATGACGCACGGCATTTCGCTTACCGGCCAAAAGGATCTTGTTCTTTCGGGCGGACGGGTCGGCGAACAGGACATTCCCGAAGGCGGTTACGTTCCTGCCGCTCCGAATGCGATTACCCAAGTTCTTGGCAAAGCAGGCAACTCGGTGGAACGCATCGAAAGGATCTTTGAACAGCTGAACAAAATCCTTTCCGATGAAAACGCCCAGGCGATTTCGAACACACTCAAGAACTTGGAAAAGACGAGCGAAAACACAAGCAAATTGAGCCGCAACGCTCAAAAACCGATGCAGGAAATCGAAGCGGCAGCAACCTCCCTGCACAAGACGCTCGACGACGTGGAACAGGCGCAGATCGCGAAGAAGCTCGAAACGAACCTTGTGCTTCTCCAGGAAAAGCTCGACGTCATCGACACGAAGTCCCTAAACGATAACCTGGTTTCCGCTCTGGAATCCGTGAACCATCTTTCCCAAAGAGCGGACCTCGCCCTGTATAACAATCAGGGTCGCCTGTCCGAAGTCTTGGATCAGCTGAACGCGGTCCTTTCGAACCTGAACGACTTCTCGCAAAAGATCAAGCAGAATCCGTCTGCGCTCATCCGTTCCGAAGCCCCAGCCGGTCGCTAACCCGAGGTAATTCCCATGAAAAAATCTTTGCTGACTTCTGCCCTCGCCCTCTCGATGTTTCTCCTTTCCGCCTGTTCCAGTTCGGCGACGCTCACGCGGTATTACACGCTCGCTTCGGACTTTTCCGTCAAGGCTTCCAAAAGCTATCCGTACAAGGTCGTCGTGAAAAAATTCACCGTCGATCCGGCGTACAATTCTTCGAACATCGTCTACCGCGAATCCCCGTATGACTTTATGGCATACAACCACGACCTGTGGGCGACTTCCCCGGCTCATCAGATTGCGAACGTATTCACCGAAGACCTGCAAAAGAGTGGACTCTTTGAAAAGGTAGAACAGCGCGCCACGGAAATGCCGGACATGGAATTCACCGGATTCCTGATGGCGATCGAAGAAGTTGACAACGATTCGACCGACCGCTACGCCCGCGTCGCGATCGAACTCGCCTTCCGCGATGTAAAAAAGGATTCGACCCTCTGGAAAAAAGTCTATGACGAAAAGGAACCGTTGGAAGGTTCCGAACCGCGTGAAATCGCAAAATCCGCTTCCAAACTCGTCAATCGCTATGCCGAAGATGCCGTCCAGGAAATCGAAAAGCTCCTAGAAAGCATGAAAGCCCCGGATTCCGAAGTGCAGTAAAAATTTACTATCGGTCAAAAGAAAATTTTTTTATCTTACAAAAGGTTAAAACGCATTTTTAGGAGCGATTATGAAGTGGAATAAGTTGATCGTACTCGGACTTGCGGCTCTCAGCCTTTCCGCGTGCAATAGCCGCCATTCTTCCCCGGTCCTCGTCGAACGCGGCGTGGAACAGTACGAACGCGAATACTTCGCGACGAAGGAAAGCATGGGCATTGAAAAGCGCCTGAAGGATATCTTCCTCCAGGGCTACATCGAAGAAGGCATGACCCAGGAAATGGTGAACCTTCTTTGGGGACCTCCTGACCGCGAAATGCAAGACGGCTATGTGTGGGAATACCTCACGACAGACGGCAACCTGATCACGCGCCTCAAGTGGAAGGAGCCGGAAATTGTCCGTTTGAAGGGCTATGAACACGAACTCGTGCTCGAAAAAATTGAAGGAGACCGCTACGGTGGTTCTCAGCCTCCGAAGAAGAGCCTCGAAAACGTCTATTAATCCCAAATTCTAGACCTTTTGAAAAAGCGTTGTTCCAAGACAGCGCTTTTTTTCTACATTTGACTTCGAATTTCAAAACATAACCCTATTGAAGGAGTTAACATAATGCGTCAGTATATTATTGCTGGTAACTGGAAGATGAACAAGACCGTTAGCGAAAGCGTTCAGCTCGCTAAGGATATCGTGGAAGCCGTCAAGGACGTGAAGAAGACTGAAGTCGTCATTGCTCCGACCTACCTCGCCGCTGCAAAAGTTGCAGATGTCGTCAAGGGCACCAACGTGAAGCTCGCTATCCAGGACATCCACTGGAAGGACCAGGGCGCATACACCGGTAAGGTTTCCATCGACATGGTCAAGGAAATCGGAGCAGAATATGTGATCATCGGTCACTCCGAACAGCGTCAGTACTTCCATGAAACGGAAGAAACCGTGAACCTCAAGGTCAAGAAGACCCTCGAAGCGGGCCTCAAGCCGATTATCTGCATTGGCGAAACTCTCGAGCAGCGCAACGGCGGCATCTTGAAGGAAATCCTCGGTCTGCAGATCAAGGGCGCATTCAAGGACGTTTCCGCTGAAGACGCTGCAAAGTGCGTTCTCGCATACGAACCGGTTTGGGCTATCGGCACTGGCGTGACCGCTACCGACGAACAGGCTCAGGACACGCAGGCTTACGCACGTTCCGTCGTGAAGGAAATCTACGGCGAAGCTGTTGCTGAAGGCATGCGCATTCAGTACGGTGGCTCCATGAAGGGTGCAAACGCTCCGGGCCTCCTCGCTCAGAAGGACATCGACGGCGGTCTCATTGGCGGTGCTGGCCTCAAGGCTGACACTTTCAAGGCTATCATCGACGCAGCAGAAGCTAAGTAATTTAAGCGCAAGGTAAATCAGAACATGTCTACACTTTTTTGGGTCGGAATCGTAATCCACGTCTTCCTTTGCCTCTTCCTCGTCATGCTGATTCTCCTTCAGAATGACAAGATGGGCGGTCTCGCAGGTCTCGGCGGAATGACTTCCCAGTCTGCCTTCTCGACAGCAGGAGCTGCTACTTTCGTTCAGAAGCTTACGCGGATTGTCGGCATCGTTTATTTGGTGCTCGTCTTCGCTCTGGGTTATATGACTATCCAGCAGGATCGTTCGGCAAAGTCCACTTCTGCCTTGAAGCAGTCTGCCGAACAGACCGCTACTTCGCAAGAAGTTCCGCAGCTTCCGGCTGCAACGATTCCCGCAGCAGAACCGGCAGCCGTTCCGGCAGCACCGGCTCCAGCCGCACAGTAACCTAAGCGTTTGAACAAGTTCTGACGCGGTCGTGGTGGAATTTGGTAGACACGCTAGCTTGAGGTGCTAGTGCGAGCAATCGCTTGACAGTTCAAGTCTGTCCGACCGCATAAAGGTCCGGTTCTGAAAAGAATCGGACCTTTTGCTTTATACAGCACTCCCAAAAGTTCCAAGTTCTAAACGCAAAAAAAAGACTGTCCGATGCCTCGCGGCAATGCAGGTATCTTTTTCCATCTAAAGATTGGATCTTCCGGATTTTCGATGTCAAAGATTCCCGCAGCGATGTTTTTTTCCTTCAAAACTTTTGGAAGTTCGACAATACAAAACGAACGTCTAAGTTTGGATTTTGGGGATCTAAAAAGTTAAAGATTTTTCATTTTTTGCACGATTCCTTTTGACAAAATCCAGATTTTATTCTATATTACCGCACGTAACCAATTCTAACGCGGTCGTGGTGGAATTTGGTAGACACGCTAGCTTGAGGTGCTAGTGCGAGCAATCGCTTGACAGTTCAAGTCTGTCCGACCGCATAAAGGTCCGGTTCTGAAAAGAATCGGACCTTTTGCTTTATACATCGATTCCTGAAAGTTCCAAGGCTTAAAGCGCAAAACGAAAGACTGTCTTATTTCTTCATTTCAAATTGGAATCAACGATCCGGATTTTCGATATCGAGAATTTCCGCTTCGAGCGTGGCGTCTGCCGGATAATATTTTTGCGCGAGCTTTAAGAGGCGCAAAGCCTCGTCTGAACGCTTTTGCAGACGAGCTTCGTAAGCGAGGTTCTTGAAGCCGAAAACGGCTTCTGGGCTACCGTTTTTTGCGGCCTGCTCGTAAGCGGTTTCCGCACGTTCAAAGAAGCGGGTATCGTAAGCAACGTTACCAAGGAAGATTGCCGCATCGGTAAAATTTGGCTGGATCTGGAGAATGTTCGCCAGAACATCCATCGCAACGAATTGCTTTTTATCTTCAACCAGGACGTCGGCAAGCTTGTACATCGTATTCACGTCATCCGGGCGAATATTCAGAGCTTCGCGGTAACTTCCGGCGCTCTGCTCGTAATCCTTTTGCAGTCGGTAAACGTCTCCCAAATACACCAAAAAATCGATTTCTTCGGGATGGGAGCTGTACCCTTCGCGAATCACGGAAATAGCGCGTTCAAAATCGCCCACAGCGATGTTCGCTTCGGAAAGCTGGTACACGAAACTGATGTCGGACTTGTCTAAGGCGTAGGCTTTTTCGATAGCCTTGAGCGCTCCGATTTTGTCGCCTGTTTTGCTGTAAGCTTCTCCAAGATAGAGCCACCCCGAAACATTATCCGGTTCAAGCTTGAGCGCGCGATGGTACGCGGCAATGCATTCCGGGTACTGCTTTAAGCGGAAGTAAACGGACGCCATGTTGAAGAGAGCCGGAGAGAACGTCCCGTTTGAATAGTCTACGGCCTTGCGATAATTCGCAGCGGCTTCGGGAAACTTTTCAGTTTGATAGTAGCTGTTCGCGATGTTGAAACTGACGGCGACGGGATCGGCGCCACGGTCAGCGGCCTTACGGTAAAGGATGATCGCATTTTTGAATTTGCCCCCGCGGTAAAGAGCGTTCGCGCGGTCCATGAGATCGGCGGCGGATTGCGCGGAGAAGGCAAAGGCGGTGAAGAAGGCGATGGCAAAGAATGCTCGCAATGTCAGAAAACGTTTAATCACGGAACTTGACCTCAAACGGTTGTTCCATTCCGCAGAACGGGACCGCTTTCCCATTTTTTTCTGCAGGTTCAAAACTCATCCGTTTCAAAGCCTCTCTGCCCGCATCGGCAAGCCCCGATCCCGCAGGCGATTCTTCGACTACACGGATATCATAAACGTGTCCGCTTGCATCCACGCAAAAACTTAAACGAAGCATCGCATCGATTTCGCGGTCGCGAATTTGCGGAGGGACCTGAAACTGAGGCATCGCTCGGCTGAAAGGCTTTTTATCCACGTCGCCGTTTTCATTTGCCAAAGCTCCGCCTCTAAAATCGGCGACCAATTCATCGCTAATTGCCGCTCCCCCACTTTGACCGGCCACGCCCAAATTCATCGCCATCCGCGGTCCTGCTTTAGGCGAGCGGGAATTCAATTTTTGACGATTCGGTTTACGGGCGGGCTTCTTCTGTTCCTGTTTCTTTTGGACCTCTTCCACTTTTTTCACGGCGACTTCGGTCTTGACAAATTTTCTCTCATTAAAAATCTTTCCCTGCAAAAAGAGATTCGCCACCGTCACCGAAAACACCAAAAGACAGCTACTGAAAATCGCAACGATCAAAACCGAGAATCTTTTGAGAATCTTTCGGATCATAGGGTTTATTCCGCCTGCGCAGCAATCGAAACTTTTTTGACGCCGCTTAAATTGCACGCATCGATGACCTGAACGAGAACGCCTGTTTCGGAGCCTTTATCGGCGATAATCACCGCTTCGCGATCCGGCGTTTTGGCCAAGGACTGTTTTAAGATGTCTTGCAGGCTGGCGAGATCCACCTGACGTTCGTTGATGTGGATCGTCCCTTCGCGTGTGATGGCGATGAGAAGGTTTTCTTTTTCCAGCTGGCTTGCGCTTTGTGCCTGCGGCTTGGTGACGTCGACGCCCGTTTCGCGGGTAAAGCTCGATGTGACGACAAAGAAGATGAGCAAGATGAACACGATGTCCATCAGAGGGCCCATATCGATGCCCATATCTTTTTGCTTTTTACGGGGAAGATTAAAGTTCATAAAAATTCCTAGGTTGCTTTGGGCGTCGCTTGCAAGGACATGTAGTTTTCGATGATCGTTGCGCCGAGTTCAAGCTGTTCCGTTAAATATTCAATGCGTTCGTCCAAGCGCTGTTTTAAGAGCGTCAGCGGGAACGCAACGAGCAAACCGCTTTGCGTCGAAATCAACGCTTCCGAAATCCCGTCCGCCATAAGGACCGGATTCTGGTTGCCGTACAAGGTAATGACTTCAAATGTCGAGACCATTCCCGTCACCGTTCCGAGAAGCCCGAGCAAAGGCGCAGCCGCAGCCATCACCGAGATGATGTGAGTTCCCTGCCGCATATACTGCACTGTTTTAATCATGCGGACCTGCATATATTCGCGATATTTTTCAGGCGTGTCCTTTGCCACATTCAACGCGAGCCGCAGTTCCCTCGAAACGATTCCGCCCCGCAGCCCAAGATGCTTGCTTGCAAAACGGAGCGGATCTTCCGCACGTGTGTTCAAATCGTTGCGGAGCATTTCCACAACCTTGTAAACGTCTTTGCGGAAAGCATCTCCACCGATGCGCATCCACGTGGAATACAGATAATAGAAGCCGATGACACCCGTGAGAATGATCGGGAGCATCACAGATCCGCCGGCGAGGAACGTACTTTGTAAAGCTTCTATGAAAACGTACATGATGGAACTCTATTTTTTCATTTTTCAAACAGTTGATTTAAAAGGGATGTGCTTCGCACATACATTTCACTCGTGACCTTTTCGATTTTTTCACTGAGAAGTCCATGCAAGATCATGACTGGAATTGCAATAATCAAACCTGTTTCCGTCGTGACGAGCGCTTCCGAAATACCTCCGGCGAGAACCCGCGCGTCATTTGTTCCGACTTCCGTAATCACGTTAAAAAGCGTAATGATACCAGTCACCGTTCCCAAAAGTCCGAGCAAAGGCGCAATGGTCCCCATAGCCGCAAGCAGTCCCATGCGACGGTCCAGTTTTGGCTGTTCCCGAAGCAAAGCTTCCTGCAAAGCCTTTTCGGCAGCCTCGCGATTTTCTCGTGCCTTATTTACGACAGCGAAGAGGACCATCGACAAGCTCGTATTTTCTTTCAGGCAAAGTTCCGCCGCTTCTTCAAATTGCGAATTTTCAAGATAAACGATAAACCGATTCATCATCTGCTTGCGAATACGCCCGCGCAGAGTCAGAACGATAAAGCGTTCCAAGCTCAAAAGGAGCGCAAAAATGGCCACCAACATCAGCGGGTACATCACGATGCCGCCTTTCTTAAAAAAGGCTTTGGCTTGTTCGACAAGCGAAAGTTCCTGAGTATCGGTAATCGAATTTTTGACCGCCTTATTCTGCAACACATCGATGGGAACCGCGACTTCGACAGAAGAATTCCCCGCTTCCGAAACCGCCTTCTGAATCTGGGAAGCCATTTCCTGAGGAAGGTTCGAATTCCATTCAAAGACTTTTCCCTGCAACGCTCCTGAACGAATCAGCGCCTGGACATTTTGATTATCCAAGGCGACTTCGCCTAAAAAGACCGTGCCGAGTCTCAAGCGGTTCACTTTTACATCGGGACGAGAACCGATCTGCGAAATGGTATTTTCAAACGACTGGGAATAAGTCATCTCATGACGTAAAAGCTGATCGCCTAAAAAGATCCGGGCTGCAGAAAGCGCATTCGGATTTTTGCCTTCTACAGCATTTTCGGCTTCTTTCAAACGGAGAAGGCGATCGTTCATGCCAAGCGGGTAATCTCCAGTGACGTCACCCAGCGTCTTATCGATGGAAAGCTTTATCTGCATCCGAAGTGCGTCATAGGCATTCTCGTCAGAAAGCGCCTTTTCTTCCGCATCGGACGTGAGTTCTTTACTCGCGAGAACTTCTTCATTGACACGACCGAGATCTGTCGAAAGCTTGGAATAACGTCCGTCGAGTTCCCGCGTTGCCACTTGATGTTCTTCGGAAAGTTCCGATTCCGCATAACGCTTTCTCCAATGTTCCGCTTCGAGCTTTTCGAGCGAATCCGCTTTTTGCAAACGGATACGGGTAAGCGCATCGACTTCACGCTGTAAATTTTTCAGTTCTTCGCGCTTTAAGGAATCCTGGATGCGCGCCTGTTCTTCTAGATTCTTTTTCTTGTCCGAAGACCACGGCCACGCTAAGGCGTTCGTTGAAAGGAGGAGCAACGCAAGAAGGATTACGTGGCAATCCGTATGACTCGTAGAAAACAACATCTTAGTTCCTCCCCACAATCGAAAGGCTGACCGGAAGCGTCACCATCTGAGGAGGCTTCTTTGCCTGTTTCACATCCAAAGCGAACTTGACCGCACTACGTTCCTGCAAATTCAAGTTCTCATTCCATTCATACGAAATGTTTCCGTTTTCCATTTTTCGAACAAGCGCCCCGTAGACGGTTCCATTGTCATCGCCGTAAACCATCCACTGGTTTCCAATGCGCAAAATCTGAGCATTGATCAGTTCCCCATTCTTTCTCGTTAGCGGAGAATGGATGATCGCAACTTCATCGCCAAATTTGATTTCTTCCGCAATCAAAGCCTTTAAGCGAGAAAAGCCTTCTTCCGCAGATGCGTTTCCGCTTTCCAGATCCCGAGAAAGAGCCTTGGCCCGGTCGAGGCGGGCTTCACGTTCCCAAGGAATCGTCTGTTCGATTTGAGCTTCTAGCTGTTTACTGATGGCGACGAGCGCAAGCGAAAGCGCTTTTCGTTTTGCCTTGACGTTTTCGCTACGGTTCTTGGCCCGCGCCTGCTTGGAACGCTCCTCCTGCAATTGAGAAGCCACGTTCTTGATTTTGGAATTCAGCGAATCGATTTCCGCTTTACGGCGTTCCGAATCTGCCAAGAAACGTTCCTGCAAAGTCTTAAATCGTTTGTCGTCGGCTTTGAGCATGGAATCTGTCGCAGAAATCTGGGCATTTAATTTTTGGATTTCACCTTGGAGAGTTTCTTTCTGCAACTGCAAATCGCGAATGTCGGAATCGACATCGGCAAATCCAGCCACAGCGAATATTAAAGCTCCCAAGGCCAAGCTCCTAAAATGCGGCATTTTACTTTTCCTGTTCATCATCATTCCCTTTTGCACTGCGGATCATTTTCGTTTTCTTTGCACCAAAGATCGACAACTCTTTGAAGAACGCTGGAATTCAGCTGTTTGCTATAGAATTCACTGACAAGCGCTGTTCCACATTGCGGATAAGCCGAAAGATCCCAATCGCGATCCGAGCACCACTTCCAAATGTAATCCTTGCATGAATTGCTGTCGAGTGCAACCTGACATTCTTCATAGATTTGTCCACAATCTGCAATCGATGTACTTTTGAAATTGCTAGAAACACAGTATCGCTTTAGGCCATCCGCATAAGCCTCCTGCTTGGCCGAAACTTTCGAAAGCGTATCCGGCAAATATACCGACCACGAAGAGCTATCGTGCAACATCGCAAGTTTTACAGCCACAGGATAACACGTCGGGATCGGTTTCACGACCGTCGAAGAATCCGAGCAATAAGTTTCCTGGAAAAGTCGGCAGTACTTGGTATTCCAAGGATCCTCATCCCCATCGGCATCCTTGTGATTATCGCAACCATAAACGCGTGCATAGCTGTAAGTAATGTAATCGTCCGAGTGAATATTCATCAAAACGGAATCCACGAGCATCCCCGCAAAAACACCGTTTCCATTTTCGATGTTCGTTCGCGATTTCACACGCGGATCTTCAAAGCTTTCGAGCAGGTAGTTTTGATAATCGGCATACGCTTGATCGACAGCATAAATTTTGATTGTGGACTTTCCAATCGGCAGTTGCATTCCCGTTATGAACATCGTATCGAGATTGTAGAAGTCACCGATTTTTAAGCGAGACTCAAAGCCGAACAAGCGGGTCTTTTCCGTCGCATCGAGCATCGTAAAGCCATAGTAGCCAGAAGAATCTTCGTCGAGGAAGGATTCGAGCATATGGAACATCGTTGTATTCATGGATTCGCCGTTCGAATCGCTGTCCGCATTGTATGCAAGCGTCAAGAGCATGCCTTGAACGGTCGTATCGTAATCCATGCCGATGTTGTAGGTGTAAGCATCATAAGGATATTCTTGGTAATCGAAGTCCAAGTATTCATGTGTATTGAGAATCGGTTTCTGGTCGCTGACGACTTTTTTGCCCGGCGGCGTGATGCTCTTTGCCGAGAGCTTTGTCGGGATTTTCGCCACGCCAGAATATTGCGATTTCACCTTTTCCCCGGCACTGTCCCACTTGAACGCCGCGTTCATCGTGTAGGATTCCCCGACAACTCCCAAAGCTTCGGCATTTGTCGTAAAGCAGTTCGGCTTATTCGAAATGCTAGAAAGTTCTACAAGCGTATCCCCATTTGAGAATTTTCCAGAAACCGTCACAGCGGCGCTGTCGTAAAAGGCAAAATTTTCCGAAGCGGATTCATCGAGGTTATAGAGTTTTGAAAAACAGATATGAGGTTTTTGACCGGCGACCACATAGCCGTGCGTATAAATGCCCTTGTAGGCAACAGAATCTTCCGGGTAAAAAGACCAGGGGCCGTCGAAATCGCTACAGGACGAGAAAAGGAACGCGCAGAAGAAAATCGCGAGGACGCGGAAAGAGATTGCTTCGCTGCGCTCGCAATGACACGGGAGACGTTCGACACGACACGGTTTAGAAATAATACTCATAGTTCAGCATCACCGGCAAATAAGGGAACTGATAAATATTCGTTTTCTTTGGAGGGTTCTCGCTCGTATCGTAGAAACTATAGAACAGATTTTCATGATTTGTCAAATTGATAATTGTCCAACTAAAATTCCATTTATTTTCTTTTCCCCAATCCACCACTTTCACGTCGATGCGGAAGTAATCCGATTGGCGGCCTTCGTTTCGGCCTCCCGGGACCACCTGAATCGCATCCGAATAGACTTGCGGATCGACACGATCTTCATAAAAATAACCCACGTAATTCGTCATCGGCATTCCCGCCGAATACTTCAAAATAATGGACGAGCGGAAATAAGTCTTTGCATTCGGGGCAAACATTCCATTTTTACCGCGCCAGTTCAAGCCCGCATCCATTTTAAGCGCATAAGGTTGATGCCAATTCGGAAAATAAGCATCCGTGCCGTCATCCGAGCGGACAACGCTCACGCTCTGACTCCAGTTAATGCCTCCAAACCACGAGCCTTCATCTTTACGCAGCGAAAGCTCGTAACCCAAAGAATAACCCCGAGCCGTTCCAAAATAATCCGCCATCACAAAATCATCGCTCGTCGTTTCATCCGTCGAATCTTGCGCCATGGTGAATGTCTTTAGATCTTTTTGCGTTTTGTAATAGGCTCCGGCCGTAAAATTGTAACCATTGAAAATGAAGTCCCGATGTGAATATTCCAAAGCAAAAAGGTAAGAACTAGCAGGCTTCATATGGCGACCATCCGAAGTCGTTACGATCGGATAGTAAAATTCGTTCAAGGATTCCTGATCGCTGAACATGATTGAATTCATATACTGCAAATAGCGTCCGCCGTAAAGTTCAAAGCGTTGACGGTCGGTCATCTGCCAGACCAAGGAAGCTCGCGGTTCCACGCCAAAATGTTCGGCAAGAGTCTGGTAATTCAAACGCACGCCGTAAGTCAGGGTCCAATCCGCCGCTAATCTCCAGGCATCTTGCAAATATCCCACATGATGGAACGGATACTGATGATCGACAAGCTTTACGCTCATCGCATGTTCATAAAATTCAGACTGGTCATATTCCAGATCATAACCAAAAGTCAACGTGTGATCGTCAAACCCTTTATAATTGATCCATTGCTTTCCCGCATAAGTAAAGAGGTCCATGCCGATATCGATCATGTCCGAAACTTGCATTGTCTGGTAGAATCGGCTAAAGGCAAGAGTCGCGTTGTATTCCCAGTTTCCATCGCGATGGAAGTAATTGATCGGAATGGCGACGTTTCCCCAATCCATGTAAAGCGGATCGAAGGCCAGCTTATCCCAGCCCACATAAAAGCTGAATTTCAATCGATTATCCGGATCAAAATCATACAGGAAAGTTCCTTGAATATCCGTAAATTCATAATCCACATCTAGATCAACCGCATCTAGCCAGCGCAATAAAGCAAGCATGTATCCGATATAGGTTTGACGTGCGGCCACGACCCAACGGGCATTTCCCATGTGGCCTTCCGTATGGAGCTGGGCTGCAAAGGTACTGATTTTCACGCTCGTTTTCGAAAGCCATTCTTCCACAGAATCCGAGCCCCCGGCACGGCCATCCATTTTGAGGACGGAACTCAAGCGGTTGCCGTACTGCGCCGGGAAACCGCTCTTGTAGAATTGGACTTCGTCAATCGTTTCTACCAGGAACGTGCTAAAAAGTCCAAAGAAATGCGTCGGAGAATAAACGACCGAGTTGTCGTAAAGAAAAAGGTTCTGGTCCGCAGCACCACCGCGCACATAAATCTTTGTGCTAAAGTCCGAACTCGCGACAACACCCGGGAGGGCCTGAATGCTCCGGATCACGTCCGCTTCGGCAAGGCCCGGCATGCGCTTGATGCTCTTTGCCGTGACGACAGATTCGCCAGCCTTGCGCTTGGGCCGGCGCCGAAGCTGCACCACGACCTTCTTCATTTCTGTCACTCGGGAATTCGAGGCCGCCAAGAGGTCGTCGACGTTTACGTCGGATTTTTTCTCCTCGGAGAGGATAACTTGACTACTGCAACAAGTTGCAGAGTCTCGTAAATCCTCGGAGAGGATAACTTGACTACTGCAACAAGTTGCAGAGTCTCGTAAATCCTCGGAGAGGATAACTTGACTACTGCAACAAGTTGCAGAGTCTCGTAAATCCTCGGAGAGGATAACTTGACTACTGCAACAAGTTGCAGAGTCTCGTAAATCCTCGGAAAGGATAACTTGACTACTGCAACAAGTTGCAGAGTCTCGTAAAGTTTCACTCGCAATAACAGCACTGTCGCCAAGCGCTATGCTAAAGACACTGTCTTGACCGTGATACACTAGCTCATAGCATTTTTCTTTTTCTGCCCCTGACGTATCCGAATTCGTAACGCAGACATTCCAGAGCGTATCTTCGGGAAGTTTTACAAAAAAGTTTTCCCCGACGACTGTCTGGATCGCTTCTCCGGTCTCGAGGATTTCCACATTGAGCTTTTCGCCTGGCGCAAAAGAAGAATCTTGCACCATGCCGTAAAAAAGAATCGTTCTTTCAAGAGCTTCCGTACGAGCGTTCTCTTGAGCGGCGACCATACCCGCGAAAAAAAGAAGGATGTAAAGAACAATTCTATTCACAGCAAGCAGAAGATAACAAACAAATGAAACGCTTCGTTCCGAATTTTTTCGTACAGGGGATTTTTAATCCTACACTGAGGGGAATAATCGGATGATCAACCACGTATCGCGAAAATATAGACCTTGAAATCGTTCAGCTTGTGATTACTCTACACCAACGCAGAATTTCTAACGACAAATTCAACAAAATTTAGCCATCCACGTCAATCTTCACCATTTCGCGAATCTGATTCGCGATTGTATTGACGAGAGTCTTGTCGTAAATTTCTTTCTGTGCTTTGAAGAACTTTACGAAAGCTTTTTCATTGAGTAGCCAATAATCATTCAATTTACCATCATTATGAATAAAAGAGCCGATCAAAATCGCCACCTTAATAACCGGCAATTTGATCTCTGCTCGCTTTTCAATTTCCTGACGGATGAATTGCGCTTCCCCATCGATTTGCGGCAATAACTTGGGACAAGGAAAACGCTTGCCATTTTTCAGCAGACGATACACCATCGAACCGTCAAAAAAGAATTCATGACACAGATTGCGATCAAAGTGCTTGGTTTCAATGACATATACGCCTCGTGTGCTCACAATAATGTGGTCCACATTAAAGCGTTCTCCCGGAATATCATGGAATACATAAGTCGTATCGCCGCTTAACTGGTTCAGGGTTTCACCTACCAAACGCTCCCCTTCCAGCCCTTTACGGTATTTATCCAAAGTCCAGCGAAGCTTTTTGATTTTTCTGTAGCTGCGAATAATAAAGAAAAGCATCACGATCGTACAAATAGTCGCCGTGATATAATTAAACGTCATCCATCCCAAGCTAAGTCCCCAAGCAAAAAGACTTACAATTCCGAAATACAAGGGAAAAATCACTTGCTCTAGAATTTTGAATTCATATTCACGAATCTTTGCCTGCAGGGATTCGCCCTGGATTCTTGTACGGTATTTGTGCTGCATATGCTAAAATATAGAGCAATTCGCGCCAAATTGGGCTAAAAACTTAGCCTCTCCTATACCTCGCAACATATTGTAAGAAAAAAAAAGAAGATTCGGTTTTATTCTTTTAGCATATTTTGGGGCTCGGTATCGGAGGTATTATATGGCACTAGCCTGGTTTATAGCCAGTGGTGAAGGATCTTCCATTAGATCTAACAAGCCGTGTATTGAAACCTTCTGTATTCCCTTCTGCCCCATTGTTCAAAGCAGAACGCTCATCTCGCAGATTCTAACGTATTCGAGGTCAATACCAAATGTCTAATCTATCTATCACAGAAATTTCAGCAAAAATCCGAGAAGAAGTCAACCTTTATAAAGCAGATTATAGAGTTGACAACAGCGCATTTTTAATTTGGTTCCTAAGAAATATTTTCAAACTAACTGAGCTTGAAAGTGTTGATGCCGTTGTAGATGGTCCAAGGGATAAAGGAATTGATGCAATATGGGTCAATGAACAAGAAAATGAAATTTACGTATTTCAATCAGAATTTTCCCCGTCAAATGAAGCTCAGTCTGGTGATACTAAAATACGAGAATTTGCAGGTGTAATGCAATGGTTTAAAGATGTTGAGTCAGTACAAAAACTTCAGACATCTTCAACAAACGAAGCCTTAAGGCATCGTCTAACAGATTTAAGCATTGAAAGTAAAATCGCCCACGGAAATACTGTAATTTTTGTTTATGTTACCAACAAGAAATTCGATAATAATGCCACCGAATACCTAGCAACAACTAATTTCGATGCCTATGATATAGTCAGGATTTCAGATTAATACGTCCATTTTGCCAAACCGTGCATCAAAAAGGAACCAATAACTTTAGCCATAGGGCGGCGCTGTGGCGCCGTTGCCGAAGAAAAAGGCAAAGTTTTCGGCCTGTACATTCTGCACCCGAACAACGTGGGCCGTTGCGGTCACATTTCTAATGCAAGCTATGCGGTTTCTTCAGAATCCAGAGGCAAGCATATCGGCGAAATGCTCGTGAAGGACTGCCTTGAACAGGCTAAAAAGCACGGATTTGGAGTCTTGCAGTTCAATGCCGTTGTCGAAAGCAACACTCATGCGCGCCACCTGTACGAACGTCTCGGATTTGTCCAGCTCGGCACCATCCCTAAAGGGTTTCGAATGAAAGACGGCCATTACGAAAACATCTGCCCGTACTACCACGAATTGTAAGGCTAGGAATTTGGCCTTTTAGAAGCGAGAACGGAAGCAAAAGCATTCGTTTTGGTTTCTATCCTCTCAATACATATCCATCGCCTGTTTTAGCGAGTTTTTTCATCGGTAAAAAAAAGCACCCGAAATCTTTTTTTCATTTTTTTTGAAATACAAAAATCTATATTTTGGGAAAATAGAGTTTTTGCTCTTGTTCTCCTCTTGAAAACTAGACACTTTCACGAACAAGGAGAATAAGGCGAACGCTCACGTCTGCGACCGGCGCAAGCCTGCCGCATCGTTTTGGTACATGCATATTTTGTAAATCTGCCTGTAGGCAAGCGGCCTTTATGGGGCGTGAGTTGTTTGCGCTTATTTTGTTCGGGCAGTCTAGGCCTTCAAGAGGTAAGTGCATTCAACTCCACGCCTTTTTTATATCCAGAAAAAGCTTGGAAGAGTCTGCAAGAACGAGGGTGAACGCTCGTTGAGTATCGCTCTTGTTCTTCTCTTGAAAACTAGACACTTTCACGAACAGAAAGAATAAGACAATGACTCGCCACAGCCCGTGTATTGCACGGGCGTAGTGTACCCTGAGCGTAGTGTATGTTCTGGGGAAATGTGCTGCGTTATTGCGAGCCTGTCATTCTGGAGCCCTGGAGCGTAGCGATAGGGCGATAGAATCTGGCGAAGCAATCTTCGGCAGGCATGTCGCGAGCTATTGTATTCTTTTGAAAATGTCGCGCTTTTAGGCGAGGAGTGAGTCGGCTCCCCGCCCTTTCTTTTTTTGTCCGCACCCCGGCCAAGCGAATCGGCCAGAACCGCTCCCGCGAGAGTGAACTCGTTCACTTTCAACACGGAGCGAGCAGTGGCAAAAACAGCTTTTAAAATAGTCTCTCTCTTCTCGGGATGCGGTGGACTAGACAAAGGTTTTGAAAACGCTGGATTTAAAATCATATGGGCAAACGAATACGACAAATCCATATGGGCAACTTTCGAAGCCAATTATCCTAACGTTCCTTTAGATCATAGAAGTATAACGGAGATTTCTGAAAACGAGATTCCAGATTGCGATGGAATTCTCGGTGGTCCACCTTGTCAAAGTTGGAGCGAAGCTGGAGCAGGAAGAGGAATAAACGACAAACGAGGGCAATTGTTTTATGACTACATTCGCGTATTAAAAGCGAAACAACCGAAGTTTTTCTTATGCGAAAACGTATCAGGGATTCTTAGCTCTAGACATTATAAATCATTCCAGGAGTTTTTAAATAAATTCGAAGAAGCCGGATATAATGTTTCCTGGAAGCTCGTCAATGCAAATGATTACAATGTTCCCGAAGACAGAGAACGAGTCATCATCGTTGGTTACAGAAAAGATTTAAACAAAAAATTCATTCATCCAGAACCTTTAGAACATAAACCAAATCTAAAGGAAGCTATTGGCGATTTGCCTGAAGCCGTTCCCGCCCAAAAATTCAACAAAGCAAATAAAGACTTAAGCATTCCCAATCATGAATATATGACGGGAGGATTCTCCCCCATATTTATGTCACGCAATAGAGTGCGTAGCTGGGACGAGCCTTCATTTACAATTCAAGCGGGCGGACGACAAGCTCCACTTCATCCCAAAGCACCCAAAATGGTCAAGGTCGAAAAGAACAAACAAATTTTCGCACCAGGTCACGAATCAGAATATAGACGATTAAGCGTTCGCGAATGTGCAAGAATTCAAACATTTCCTGACGATTACAAGTTCATCTATAAAGATGTTTCTATTGGCTATAAAGTCATCGGCAATGCAGTTCCTGTTAATCTTGCCTACGCTATGGCAATGCAAATCAAAAAGGATTTGAAATGAGCAATATCATTGATGCAATCATCAATCTCGTGAATTACAAAAACAATTCCCTTCTTGAAAATACTGCGGGAAACAATAGAGCTAACAATTCCGGTGATGGTTTGGAAGAATACGTCAAAGACCTTTTTGCAGGAACATTCGATATTGAAGGAGCTCAAAGGCTAGAAAAGATCGGTGAAACATTTTCCTATTTAGGAAATAATTCCAATCCACCAGACGCCATGTTACGAGAAGGGGACGCGATTGAAGTCAAGAAAATAGAAACTCCCAATTCTGCACTAGCATTAAACAGCAGTTACCCCAAAAACAAACTGTTTGCTAGCAGTTCAATGATAAGCCAAGCTTGCAAAAACGCTGAAGCATGGAAAAGCAAAGACATCATGTATATTGTCGGATTCGTGCAAAGCAACCGACTAAAGCAATTGAGCATAGTCTATGGCATGGATTATTGCGCAGACGAATCCTGTTATTTGAGAATAAAGAATACCATCAAAGAATCCGTAGAAAGCATTCCTTCAATTGAATTTGCCGAATCACGAGAACTCGGCCATATCAATAAGGTCGATCCCCTAGGCATAACATATATGCGCGTTCGTGGCATGTGGGGCATAGAAAATCCTTGGAAAGTTTTCTCTTATGTTTACAACCGAACTTTTAACAGTAATTTTTCTTTTGTATGCATTATCAATGATGAAAAATGGGCAACATTTGCAAATACCTCATCTTTGTTGAATTTGGCAACAACCGAAAGATCTTTAAACATTTCCAACATTCGTATCAAAGACCCAAACAATCCAGCAAATTTGCAAGACGCAAAACTAATTTCTTTTAGCTTTTAAAGCCAACAAATTCCAATCCCATAGAATACGCTATATTATCAAGTATTTGGAACTCATCATCAAGTTCCAAATGCAATTTTTTATCCATGGTTCCACAATACGAAAAGCGCCCACCCATAGAGACATACTTATCTAGAATCACTGATAAAAATCCCGGTTCAGCAGCAAAGCCGAGTTCTTTTAACGATTTTTCAATAATTTTTATTTTTTCATTCATTTCGTTAATTCCTTCATAAAAAATAGTTTAATCAAATGACACAAAACGACAACTAGCATTTTTCATTCTGCGCTTTTTCTTTCGCGATTTCATTACTTTTCTTCAAGACTTCATCCAAAGTAAAATCTTCCTTACTAAAAAAGAACGTGTTAGCACCTAAATCTTTAAGAGATGCGCCAAAATGATATGCAGTATCATCGATAAACAAAAATCGATCATGCATTCCATAACTGGGTAAAATCTCTATAGGACATTCAGCATACTGAGCATTATACACCGACAAATCAACCTCAAAAACTTTACTTTTATCATAAGTATAAATAGTTACAGAAACACCTTTTTCTCGTTTAAGCATCATTGCCAAAGTTTTCTCGTCCACATATCTATCGACTAGGACAATCCTCTTTTTGGCCTGCCTAATCAAGCCACACACGAACACATAGGCATCAAAAACCTGATTATTGTAAAATAAGCCCTTTGACTGCAATTCTCCCCTATCCATCGCTTCAAAAACTGCGTCCAACTTTTGATCATGTTCAAGTATTTTCTTGTCTTGCGCAAAAATTCGTTCATCTTGAGCTATCATTTTCGCTTCGACATTTGATAGACGATTGACAAAGCCACCATTTTGCATCATAAAATGGCGCATGGATACAAAAGCATCCATAATAGCTATACTCACTTGAATGGCCGTTTTACTACGAAGTACAGCTGATAGCATGGCAACGCCTTGTTCTGTTAATGCAAAGGGCATTTTTTTACATGCAAACCGCGCTTATTACCACTTTCGTTTAAAATCACAATCTGTGATTTTAAAGAATCAGGCAATTCATCACGAGTCAATTGAAAACAATTTCTTTCTGGAAACCGTTCCAAATTTCTCTTAACAGCCTGATTTATGGCTCGAGTTTCCACTCCATAAAGCATTGCCAAATCACGGTCAAGTAGCACTTGTTTATCGCGAATGACAAGAATCATCTTCTCAATGCCTGTCGCTGTCAATGAATTTAACGCGACAATCTCATGACTTTCATCTTTTTTCATTTTCGCTCCCATAAAAAAAAGACCTCTTGCCATAAGAACTCCCAAATTCCATCGGGGATATAGCAAAAGATCTTTTTTCAATTCAAATAAGGCTTGCAAGCAGAATTCCGCCGCCAGAGCCTATCCAAAACTACAACAAATCAAATAAAAAAATTTATTAGTGTCCGGAGAAAATTTTCAGAACGTCTAGACCCCAGAATTTACGCGGTCTAGACTTTGACTTTGCCGTTGCAAGCCCCCTCCCTAGAAATTTGGACGCTACGATGGGCAAGGTGGATGCTGCAGCATGCGTTCCCAGTCCCTTGTGGGATGTTCAAAAAAGTCAAACATGTCAATGTAGAGCATCAGGATTATTCGCATCATTGTCGCAAGTCCGGAAAAGCTCCAGCGCCGTTCAAGGCTGCGCTGCACAAGGGTCAGGAGAAGGTTCGCGATGAGGGTTACCCAGATCTGGGTCTTGATGGCGTTCTCGCTCACCCCAGAGAAGTAGCGCAGGGGAAAGTTCTGCTTAAGTTGCTTGAAAAGCGATTCGATCTGCCAGCGCCTTTGATAGATGGCGATAACTTCATCCACGCCGAGATCGTGGCTGTTTGTCAGCAGCTGGACCTCCTGCTCCTTGCTCCCTCTCCTCGAAGTCTTGGTCTCGGTGTACGAGATAATCCGGGCCCTATGCGTTGTAGCGCCCTTGTGGAACACGACGTCCCTGACCGACCTGTTCCGGTACCTGCCATCGTCGAGCAGGACGCTCTCCGAGACCGTCTCGTAGGTCAGGTTTCTTTTCATCTTGGTCACGTAGGTAACGCCATGCTGCGTCAGATCCTCCAGCTTTTCATAGTCGATGTAGGCGCGGTCCATGGCGAGCACGTCGCCGTCGTCAAAGTCGCATGGCTTGAGCATGAAGCTGTCGTGGGTGGCCGCGGAAGTAAACTTGATGTCGCCGGGAACCCCCTCGTTCGCGCTGATGACTGTATGGACCTTTATGCCGCCTTTCTTCTTTCCAATTTTCGGGTCCCTGCCGACACCCCTGAAAACCAGGTTGGAGAACAGCGTCACCGTTGTGGAATCGATGATTTTGAGCCGTCCCAGCCATCCGGGCAGCCCGTTGAGGCGGCTGTCCGGTAAAAGTCGGCTTCTGTGCGCTCTTAGCAGGCTGAAATAGGTGTCCCCGAAGATGGACTCGCTTCTCTTCGCGTTGGCGTCCCCCAGCGTACTCCGCTTGGGCACGCAGCTCATCTGCAGGTGCGGCATTCTGCTCACGAATGTCAGCGCAGACGCCTCTATCTCCCGCAGGGAATCGAACCGCATCACGACCGCATAGAGCATCGAAAGCAGGTGAGTCCATGCGTCAAAGGACTTTCTGTAGCGTTCTCCGCCGGATTCCGTGCTGATTCTGAGGATTTCGTCCCTGTCGAGATACTTGCAGAGTTGCGCGAAGACCGGCTGTCCGGTAAAAAATGTACTTTTGGCCATAGCGTTTTGTTTCCCTTTGTTTTGTGGTAATTACAAGGTAAAAACAAAACGGGCAGGTTCTTCGTCTGAGGAGCCTGCCATTTTTATTTTTGGCTATATTTTTTACCGGACACTAATAAAAAAAATTCTACATTCCTTAAAACTGGAAATACAGGAACGGATTATACGTTTGTGTAAATAGCGCTAACACGGCAAACGCAAAAAGCGCAAAGGCAACAATCGTTCGGACCGGGCTGATTTTTTGGCACCAGTCAAAAGCGCGGAACGGCGACACCGCGAAAATAAAAGCAATCGCCATAAACACGATCGTAGTCGGCGTAAAGATTTCTGCCGTGAGAATCGGATTTGCAGGATTCACCGGCACAAGTCCGAGCATCGAACCCCACATGTGAACAGCCGACGCGATATCCGGAGAGCGGAAGAGCACCCAGCCGAACAGCACAATAATCTGCGTGAGCAAAATCTGCGCTATCTTCGGAGCCTTGGAATAAAGCGCCTGCTTTCCATTAAAGCGTTCCACGATCATAAAGAAAGCGTGGTAAAGTCCCCAACAGATAAACGTCATTGCGGCTCCATGCCACACGCCAGACGCGAACATAACTAAAAATAGGTTCACATACGTGCGACGCTTCGAAACGCGATTCCCGCCGAGCGGAATGTACAGGTAATCGCGCAGCCAACGGGTCAGCGAAATATGCCAACGGCTCCAGAATTCCGAAATGCTCGCCGAACGGTACGGCCCATTAAAGTTCCGCGGAAAGTGGAATCCGAGCATGAGCCCAAGGCCCACCGCCATATCCGAATACGCCGAAAAATCAAAGTAGATTTGCATCATGTAAGCGACGCTTCCCCACCAAGAATTCAAAACGCCCGGATCCGCCGCTTCAAAAACGCGGTCCGCAATCGCACCGACCTGATTTGCAATCAAGATCTTCTTGGCAAAACCGATGCAGAAATACGTCATGCCCTGCATCCAATTTTCCGCGGTATGTTCACGCGTATCGAGTTCTTCCGCGACCGTATTGTAACGCACAATCGGACCCGCCACCAGCTGCGGGAAAAGCGAAACATAGCAGGCAAAAGTCGCAAAGTTTTTCACCGGAGGCGCATCGCCACGCCACACGTCAATCGTATAGCTCATTGCCTGGAAGGTGTAGAACGAAATACCCACCGGCAATAAAACGCGCAAAACCGAAAACGGCTCACCACCCAAAAGTTCCACAAGGGCATTCACACCGCCCATCGTGAACATGTAATACTTAAAGAATCCGAGAGTTCCCAGGTTCACAATCACCGACAGCAACAGGGCAAGGTTCCGCTGTGTATTGGAAGCTCCCAAAGCCGAAATCGAACGCCCCGCAAGATAGTTCACAAAGGTCGTGCCGAACATGAGCAGCACAAGCCAAGGTTCCATCCAGCCGTAAAAAAGGTAACTGAAAACGGTGATGAAAAAATTCAGCGTGGAATGGCGCGCCTTACGCCACACCAGCAGATAATATCCCGCAAAAAAGAGCGGAAGAAAATAGAACAAAAAAATCTGGGAAGAAAAGACCATCGAAGCTTACTTCGCCTTCAAAACTTCCACAGCCAAATAACGTTCGGATTCGTCGTCAAAATATTCGTCTTCCACGGCGCCGTCGTAATTGTCATCGAGCTTCACGAGCTTGAGCGTATGCTTGTCGCCCGCCTTGAAAGCGCGCACGTCGCCCTTCGCCTTGTCGGCCATCTTGTCTTTCACCTGGCCACGGGCGATCAGCGGATTGTAAACGCCGACGAGGATTTCCTTGCCTTCGAATTTTCCTTCCACCACCTTCGTCACTTTGTACTTGAACACATAGACGTAGTTGTAAAGATCGTTAGGCGGCATCTTGCCCGGAATCTCTGCAAGCTTTCCTTCCACCGTCAAGTTGCCGGCAAAAAGAAATGCAGAAAACAGGAGCAGCATCGCAAGAATCTTTTTCATAGAAATCCTTTTGGTTTTCAAAAAATATAGGTATTTTTTTCACATGGACTTGTCAACTCTCCCAGGCCTCGGACCGAAACGGCTCAAAGCACTCAACGCTTCCGGGCTTCGCTCCGTTTCGGATCTTCTTTACAATATTCCTCGCACCTGGCTAGACCGCACGCGTTTGAACAAATTATCCGAAAGCCATGTCGGAGAGAATGTGATTCTCATCGGTAAAATTACCCGGGCCGGATTTATCCCCGGTAGGACTTCCCGCTACATGGCCGTTCTCGACGACGGTACAGGTCAGGTGAGCCTTGTCTTTTTCCGCGGTGCTCGTCACTGGGCAAAAACGATTTCCGTGGGAACGCGCTGGTGCGTTATTGGCAAGCTCGGCAACTACCGCGGTTTACAGCTGGTGCATCCCGAAATGCAGCGCATGGGCGACGACGAAGATTTTTCGGGCGGTATTGAACCGGTCTACACGATTACGGAAGAAGAACACTCGGCAAAGATCGAACAAAAGTTTTTCCGGACGCTATACCCGAAAGTTTTCGCCATGCCGAACCTTTCCGTTCCGGACGCTCCCCCAGCGGAACTTACCGAGTTTATGGGATTAAAGCCCGTGCTGCAGAACTTAAAGAGCCTGCACATGCCAAAGACTTTCGCCGAAGCGATGCAGGCAAAGCTCCAGCTGAAAAAGCTAGAACTCCTGCCGTTCTGTCTGCGCATGAACGTGCGCCGTCGAAGCCTCGCCTTTCGCGGACAAGCCCGCACTCTAAACGATTCCGCAATCGCCGATGCCAAAGCCTCTTTACCGTTTACGCTTACCGCTGGGCAGTCGAAAGCTGTCGACCAGATCTGTGAAGGACTCCGCGGCAAAAAGCAGTTTCACGCCCTGCTCCAGGGAGACGTCGGCAGCGGCAAAACGGTCGTCGCCATGCTCGCCATGCTCGCCGTCGCCAAAGGCGGCGAACAGTGTGCCCTAATGGCTCCGACCGACATTCTCGCTCGACAGCATTACAAAAGCTTAAAACCTTTCTTCGACAAAGCAGGCATCCGCACGGCCCTTCTTCTCGGAGCGTGCAGCGCCACCGAAAAAAAGACCATTTCCGGGGAACTTCAAATGGGCATGACGCAAGTCGTCATCGGAACCCATGCGCTGTTTTCCAAAGACGTTCTTTTTCAGAACCTCACCTTTGTCGTCATCGATGAGCAGCACCGCTTTGGCGTAAACCAACGCGAAGCGCTCCTCAAAAAAGGACATTTTCCCGACCTGCTCGTGATGAGCGCAACGCCCATTCCACGAAGCCTCGCCATGACCCTTTACGGTGACTTGACTCCGATTGTTTTGAACGAAAAGCCCGCCGGAAGAAAGCCTGTGAAAACGCGCCTCGTCGACCCGACAAAGCGCGACGACATGAAAAAGTTTTTACTCAAAGAAGTGAAAACAGGCAACCGTCTTTACTGGGTCGTGAGCCGTGTGGAAATCGATGACGAAGGCGGAGCGAAAAGCGTCGATGAAGTCGCCGAAGAACTTTCCTCGTTCACCTCCGAATGGAAGGTCGGAGCAATCCACGGTCAAATGGACGAAGAAGAGCGCGATCGCATTTTAAACGAATTTGCATCGGGCAAAATTCAGGTTCTCGTCGCCACGACTGTGATCGAAGTCGGCGTGAACGTTCCGGAAGCAAACCTCATGGTCATCGACGCCCCGGAGCGTTTTGGACTTGCCCAGTTGCACCAGCTCCGCGGACGTGTGGGCCGTGGTAATCAAGACGCCTGGTGTTTTCTCATCGTGCCGCAGACTAGCCCCGCACACGAAAGGCTTTCCCGCTTCGCAAGTACGGATAACGGTTTTGAAATCGCTGAAATGGATATGCAGGACCGCGGCGCCGGAAACCTCGAAGGCTCCGAACAGAGCGGTGCATGGGTATTCCGCTGGTTCGACTGGATTCAAGACAAAGAACTCATCCAGCGCATTCTGGATACCGCCGAAGAAATCCTCGACAACAAACCGGGATTTTCTCCAGAGGTTCAAGAAAAAATTCAAAAATGGTACGCCTTGATGCCGCAAGGAAATGCGGACGGAGTCCATTAAAAGTTTTAAGCGGTGCGGATAAAAATTTCTGCAACGACCGCCACAAGCGAAAGCGCAGCCACGATTAATTCCACCATAGCCTTCTTACGGAAAGAAGCTTCGAAAACGTGAACCTTTTCGCCGTTCGGCAGACGCTTTTTACGGTTGCACCAGTTCATGCCCGCGATCAGCGAAAGGCACGCACAAAAGCCACCGCCGAGAAGCGCATAAAGGAACTTCGCTTCGCCGACATAGCTAAAATGCAAAGCGGCCACCACAAGCGCAATCACACAGCCGAAAAAGGCAAAGGCAAGGCTTGAATTTTTGACTTCGAGAGGCTTGCGCAGCGCTTCGATGCGTTCTTCAAATAGACGCTTCAAATCCGTTTCAGTATAAGTTTTCCCATGCGACGCAAGAATCTTCCTCGCAAGCATTACATTTTCCGGATTCCATTCATCGGGCTTCTGCAAAATTTCAAGAAGCTCTTCATCGCTAAAACTTTGAAGCATTTCAAGGCTTGCGTTGTCCGCTTCTTCTGCCGCAGCCGCCTGAACAGCCGCTTCGAGAATGCGACGGGCTGCGTCGATGTCTTTAGCGTGGACGCGCACAATGCAAGAGGACGCTCCACGGTTTTGAAAGTCCAGCCCGAGCGGATCGCCGCCCATGTTCGCATCGTTCACCAGATTTGATTCTATCGCATTTTCCTGGAGAAGAGCAGCCAATGCTTCGCCTTCTTCCGGCGTCGCAAAAGTTTCTAGCATCATCCATTCGAGCTGATCACTTTCATTAGACATGCTTCATTTCCTCACGGATACGTGCCCAGCCTTCTTCCGGAATCTTTGCACCAACAACCTGCACCACTTCGTTCGAAACGATACTGCCGAGCTTGCCCGAGCGTTCCATGTCCCAGCCGGAAAGAATGCCGTAAAGGAATCCCGAAGCCCAGAGGTCGCCAGCACCCGTCGTATCGACAGCCTTGGCCGGACCGCACGGAATACGCGTCACCACGCCGTCCTTCGAAATCAAAGCGCCACGTTTGCCAAGCTTCACCACGGCAATTTTACAGAACTTTGCAATCTTTTCGAGAGCCGCTTCTTCGGATTCACCCGTGTAAGCCTTGGCTTCGTCTTCGTTTGCAATCACAATGTCAAGTTCACGGCCCGCAAAGAGCTTGTTAAAAAGAGGGCGGCAATCGTTCACCACGCCAAAGGCACCAAAGTCGAGAGCGGTCATCACGCCACGCTTGCGGGCTTCCTGTACCGTTTTCACAAAGCATTCTTCACCATAAGCGCGATAGCCTTCAAGGTAAAGAATTCCGACGTTATCAAAAAGTTCAGAAGTGATCTCCGAAGCAACTACTTCGTTCGAAGCTCCGAGGAACGTCACCATAGTGCGTTCCGCATCCGGCGTCACCGCCGAAAGAACCGTTCCCGTCGCCGTCAAAGAAGAAAGCATCCGGTTTTCGACACCGCTTTCCGCCAGGTGTTTTGCAAAAAGTTCGCCGAGTTCATCACGGCCCACCTTCGAAATAAAGGAAGCCTTACCGCCGAGCTTTGCCACGCCAACCATCGTATTGCAAGCAGCGCCTCCCGGAACCCTCTGCGGATTTTCGACCTGGTCCATAATCTTCTTCAATGTCGGATAATTGACCGAGCACTGACCGCCCTTCTGCAGCTTGACCTTCTGAATCCAAGCGTCGTCAACCTGAGCGAGCATGTCGACAAGAGCTGCACCAAATCCTAAAACTTTTTTCATAAGACTCCTTAAAAACGACGACCACCGCGGCGACGAGCGCTTTCTTCCACCAAGAATGTCTTTTCAGCTTCCGTAAGCGAATTTACGCCACCTTCACTGACTTTTTTTAAAATCATATCCAGCTGCTTTTGACGGTCCATAAAACGGACTTCGCCTTCGAGCGGATCATCCGGCGTACCGGCCGGCTTGCCTTGACGGCGTTCCTTAAACTCTCCACGGAGCTTGTCCCAAATGCTGTTGTCGAACAGATACATACAAAGGAATCCGGAAGCGATACCGCCCAAATGCGTAAAGTGCGCAATCGTATCGCCCGAACCAGCAAACATTACATCCATCGCTACGAAAATCCAAATCGCATGCTTGATCTTCATCGGAATAATGAAGAACATCAAAATGCCACGTTCCGGAAAGAGCCTTGCATACGCCACAAAAACGCCCATCAAAGCACCCGAAGCCCCGATAATGAAGGTCATCGGCGACATCGCACCGAACAAATAGAACGGAATGCTGAACACGCCCGCAAAAACGGCGCAGAACAAGTACAGAATCCAAAAGCGCCTAAAGCCAATCGCCATTGCCACATCGTCGCCGAACATCCACAGCGCAAGCATGTTAAAGAGGAAGTGCCAAAGATCCACATGCACAAAGGCATAGGTCAAATAACGCCAAATCTGTTCATAGGCGACCGGAACCAAGGACCCGTAGCCGACGAGGTAGGTATAAATTCCATCCAGGTTGAATATTCTGGCCAAGTTGCAAATGCCAAAGACCACCAGATTGATGATCAACAATGTGCGAATGGGAGATGAGAGATAACGAAAGGGTTTTAATCCAAACATTTAATGTTTCTCCATTTCGGAAATCAAGTCGGGGAAAAACTCCGCCGGGATCATCTTAGAGACGTCGCCACCAAAGTGCAAAATTTCGCGTACCGCAGAACTCGAAACCGAAGCGAGTTCCGGTTCAATCTGTAAAAAGACCGTTTCCGCTTGCGGATACAGCATCTGATTGTTCCACGCGAGATTTCTTTCCGCGTCAAATTCCACCGCGGAACGGATTCCACGTACCAAGAACTTGGCCCCGGAGTTTTTCATATATTCTACCGTCAAGCCGTCAAAGGAATCGACCGTCACATTTTTCAAATTCGCCGTCGCCTTTTGAACAAAACGCATGCGCGTTTCCACGCTCAAAAGAGAATTCTTCTGAACATTCTTTCCGACGACCACGATTACATGATCAAAAATAGCACTGGCCCTTTTGACAATGGCTAAATGTGCAACGGTAAAAGGATCAAAAGATCCCGCAAAAACGGCTATACGTTCCATAGCCCAAATTTACAAAGATGCCGAGAAAAAGACGAGCGAACTTTCGCCATAACGGCGGATTCGGCCTTCAGTCGTCCACTCCGGAACGTTCCGCGACGGAACTTCAAACACAGCGGTTCCCGTAGGCTTCAAGAGCTGTAAAAACGGGCGCAGATCCGGGAAAGCCTCTGTAAACGGAGGATCCGCATAAATCAAGTCAAAGCGTTCTTCCGAAGCAAGAGCCTTCTGTAAAAAGTTCTGCGCTTCGGTTACACACAAATGAAGTTTATCGGAAATATCCAAAGACTTGTACGAAGCCGACAGCGAACGTGCCTGGGCACCGTTCTTTTCGACTGCGGTCACACGTTCTGCGCCACGGCTCACCGCTTCGATTCCCACGCAGCCTGATCCCGCAAAAAGGTCGAGCACGTGAAAGCCTTCAACGTCTTGGAGAATATTAAAAAGCGCCTCGCGCGCCATCGCACCCGTCGGGCGGGTTTTCGATGTCAAAGGCGAGGCGATTTGGCGACCACGAAACGTTCCGCCCGTAATGCGAATGGCCATGTATTAATTCGAAGTATAAATGACAAGAGTCATCCCCGTAGAGATACCCTTCTTGCCAGCTGCAGTCATCTTGATTTTTTCCACGCCAACGCGGACCTGGCTCTTCGAAAGAGCGTTCACAAAGCCGAGAACCGTCTGGAAGTCCGCTCTGGTCGATACGTTGTACGTGTAGCTCTTATAAACACCGAAGTCTTCAACCTTCGGATGCGTCAAGCCAGAAAGTTGCAAGCGGTTGTTTGCATCAAGACCACGGAGCGCTTCGAGTTCCTTCGAAACTTCCGCATCCTTCACAAATGGAACAGAGCCATTGGTGGATTCCGGCTTCGAGTTCAAAACACCGTAAACCGTCACGGCCGTTGCTGGTGCGTTTTCCGGGAGTTCCGGAGTCTTGAATTCAGAACTACCCATCTTCAAACGTTCTAAATAGCTACGCTGAATCACCGGGGTTTCTGCAACACCACGAATAAAGTAATAGTTCGGAGCCGCATAAATCAAGTCAGCAAAGCTCACACCTTCCGGAGTCACCGCATTCACAAAAGAGAAGATCTGCGCGGCCATCGCCTTCTGGTAGAAAACCTTTTGCATCGGAAGCTTGGATGCATAATCGTCATGCTTTTCCGTTGGGAAAATGCTCGGCTGTACAGCCTGCACAACGCGTTCCGGAGAGCTCAACTGGGATCTGCGTACGGCAGCGGCCTCTTCTTCTGCACGGCGACTCGCAATCGTACCACCGGCCGTGGTCGTCTGGCCAGCACTGCGAGATTCCATCGCAGGCCCGGCACGGCTCGGATCTTCAATTCCCAAAGCAGCCACAAGCGGAGACGGTAAAACGCCTTCCAGCACATGAGGAACGCCTGCGATTTTCAAAATACAGAACAAAATCGCCATCACGACCGCAGCAGCCACCCACAGCATCAGAGGACGTTTGCCCTTCTTCAGCGTCGAAGCCGCAACCGGCTTAACCGGCATCGAAGTACTCGGTGCGGATTGCGTTACGGCATCAATCAAGTTCAGTTCAATCATTGTTTCGCACCCCTCAAAGCTACACCAATGGCTCCCGCGCAAGAAAGCACATGGTTCGCACTTTCTTCATCCACTGGAAGACGGATTTCCGGGAAGGAGTCCAATAGCGAAATTTGCGCACCATGAAGCGCATTGCGAAGCTTTTCCACAAAAAGAAGATCGCTTGCAAGTTCGCCACAGAGCGAGTACTGGTTCACATCCACACCGTTTGAAGTAACAGCCTCTTCCACCTGCGTAGCAATATTCTGGGAGAGAAGATCGTAAGCTTCTTCGCGATCCTTGCCCGCGAGGTCAAGAGTCGAACAGCAACGCAGAGCGCGCAGGTCTTCCTTCGAAGCCCACATGAGCATCACGCCGGTCACATCGGCCTTGATCACGCACTGGAGCTTGTTATCGAGAACACCGCCCACTTCCAAAAGATTCATCAAGGAAATCGCATCGACTTCGAGAATCTTCGGTGCAATCTGTTGATTACGGAACCCCTTTCTGACCGAGTTCACCCAGGTCTTGCGCATTGCAATCATCAGAACCGTGCGACCGAGTTCTGCAGAACCACCCAGTTCCACAAAATCCATTACATAGTCCGCCACGTTGGCGTTCACCAGGTTGCCCAAATACCACTGCAGGTATTCCCGCACGTTCTTCGCTTCGGGAGGTACAAACAGCTGACGCACAATGGCGCGGAACGACGAAACGGTCAAAGAAACCGAGTCGATCTGCACGCCTTCATTTTCGGCAAGCCAAGTCTGTAAAGCCGCTTCGAAAGAAGAAACGTCATCCAGCGGATTCGTCTCTGTATTCAGAATAGCCGTTTTGACGACTTTCTTATCCTTGGGGTCATAGAGAGCCACCTTGAGAAGAACTTCGCCCGCTTCAATTCCTAGATGTAACTTTGTATCTTCCATAGCATCAAAAACTTACGTTCCTATTTCCCTTAAAACTAGTCAAAAATAACAAAGGTGAGGATTTTTTCCGCTTTTTTCTTTCCAATTCCGGAGACTTTTTTCAGATCGGAAGGTCCCGAAAAACGTCCATGGGAAGAACGGTACGCAATCATTTTTTCCGCAAGCTTCGGTCCAACACCTTGAATGGCGCAAAGTTCCTCAGCCGTTGCCCGGTTGATCGCTATCGGAAAATGGACCGCGGGCTTTGTTTTTTTTGAATTTCGAGAAATATTCCCTGTTTTTGCAGACTCTTTTAGCCCGGACTGTTCGATTTGAACGAATCCATTCGGATTGTGTTCGTTTTTCAAAGCTTCCCGGGGCTGTTCCGCGTACGAGAACGTCTCGATTTGCGGCACAGGATCCCACGGGGAAACCTTAACGAGAATACCTAGGGCAAAAAGAAAGAGTGCTAATATAAAGACCTTTTTCTCAGGCGCGTTCATCGGCCGCCTTCAAAAGGCCGAGGAAGAGTGGCGCCGGATGCAGAAGGGAGCTCTTGAGTTCCGGGTGGAACTGGCAAGCCATGAAATACGGATGACCCGGAATTTCCATGATCTGCATAATGTCTTCATTTTTAGCCTTGCCCGAGAACACGAGACCGCCCTTTTCGAGCTGTTCCACGTACTGCGGGTTTACTTCGTAGCGATGCCGGAAACGTTCGCGGATTTCCGTTGCGCCGTAAACCTTTTCGGCGAGGGAATCCTTGCGAATCATAACGTCATGACCGCCGAGACGCATCGTTGCGCCCATTTCCTTGATCTTGTCCTGACCCGGCAAGTAAGCGATCACCGGATCCTGCACATGATGCTTCGAAGATTCGGTTTCCATCGTGCCAGCGTCCTTCATGCCGCAGACGTGACGGGCAAATTCCACCACCGCGAGCTGCATGCCGTAGCAAATGCCGAGGAACGGAATATTGTGTTCACGCACATACTGAATGAGGACGACCTTTCCTTCGATTCCACGCGTGCCGAAGCCGCCCGGAATGATGACAGCGTCAATGCCCTGCATGTCCGCTTCGACTTCTTCCGGATGCTGCTCCAACTTTTCCGTATCGATCCAGCGAATTTCCACATGCACATCGAGATGGGCTGCGGCGTGATTCAAAGATTCGACAATGCTTGCGTAGGAATCTTCGAGGCGTGTGTACTTGCCGCCGATGGCGACGTTCAAAATCTTGCGCGGATTACTGTCGTTGCGGTTCATCGTATCCACAAGACGGCTCCACGTGTCGAGTTTCGGAGGTGCGTAAATACGAAGCTTCTTCAAGAGGATTTCCGGAATGCCTTCCTTGTCGTAAACGAGCGGGCATTCGTAAACGTGCTTCACGTCCACGCCAGAAATCACGTGGGATGCCGGCAAGTTGCAGAACAGGCCTATCTTTTCCTTGATATGCGGCTTCAGGAATTCTTCGCAACGTGCGATGATGATATCCGGATAAATTCCGCGTTCGTTGAGTTCGCGAACGGACATCTGCGTCGGCTTGGACTTCTGTTCCTTCACGCCCGAAGGAATCGGAACATAGGTCAAATGCACGTACATGCAGTTTTCATTGCCGACTTCATGAGAAAGCTGACGGGCGGCTTCAATG
This sequence comes from Hallerella succinigenes, assembly GCF_002797675.1. NCBI lineage: Bacteria > Pseudomonadati > Fibrobacterota > Fibrobacteria > Fibrobacterales > Fibrobacteraceae > Hallerella > Hallerella succinigenes. The sequence continues at coordinate 230,940 of NZ_PGEX01000001.1, forward strand.
AAGAACTGGTTTTCAAGGTCGCCGACCGTACCGCCGATTTCAATCAGCAAAACGTCTGCGTTTTCCTTGTTCGCCACTTCAAAGAAGTGTTCCTTGATGGCGTTCGTCACGTGCGGAATGAACTGCACCGTGTGACCGAGGTAATCCCCGCGGCGCTCCTTTTCAAGAATGAGCTTAAAGACCTTACCCATGGTAAGGCTCCATTCCGAACGCGCCACGACATTCAAAAATCTTTCGTAGTGACCGAAGTCCATATCGACTTCGCCACCGTCATCCAACACATAGACTTCCCCGTGTTCCGTCGGGTTCATCGTACCCGGATCCGTATTCAAGTAACCATCGCACTTGACCGGAATCACTTTAAGACGATTCGAAAGAAGCGCGCCGATACTCGCAGCAGCTACACCCTTTCCAAGCCCCGAAATCACACCGCCCGTTACGACGATGAACTTTGTTTTACCGTTATATTGATTTTCCATTTTGATTTGCTTCCATTTGTTTCAAGATGGATTCGACCTTTTGCACATCGGACGGTAAGTCGACCGATGCCGAAAGGGATGTACAATGAACCATGCGAATGGGCCTTTTGCCCAATATGCGAAGTTGTTCCAAGGAACGTTCTTTTTCGAGTTCCGACTGCGGGAGACTCGCGAATTCCTGACGGGCTTCTGCAGAATACGCATACACGCCCACATGCCTGAACCACTTGCGCGGTTCCGGCGGGAGTTTTCGAATAAATTCGACTGCATGATCCGTAGAATCGATTTCGACTTTGACCACGGAAAGACAGTCCCTATCTTCATCTGCGAGCGGAGCCGCGACCGATACCCAGGAGTTCGGTTCTTCGGCAAGGGCCTTTGCCACATCGCGGAGCATCTGAAGGTCCGCGACAGGTTCATCTCCCTGCAAATTCACCACCAGGTCCAGGCCTAATTTTTCAGCGGCTTCGCTGACTCGGTCAGAACCCGTTACAGCGGGACCGGTGAGGACAGCTGTATATCCAGCCTCTTCTACCGTTTTAAAAATACGAATGTCGTCTGTAGCACAGACGACACTCTTAAAACACCCGGCGGCGACAGCTCTATCTAACGTGCGAAGAATCATGGGCCGTCCGCAGATGGGGACGAGAGGCTTTCCCGGAAACCGGGAAGACGTGTACCGTGCGGGAACGACGCAATGAACAGCTACTGCCATAGACTTCTTTTTAGAATAAAAAATTAACCGATAACCTTCGGGATCACGAAGTGATCGTTTTCGACTTCCGGAGCATTCGCAAACGCCTGTTCATGTGTGAACGACGGCTGCGGAACATCTTCGCGCAGAACGGTCGGCGCATCTTCGACACCCGTCATCGGTTCCACATTCGAAAGATCCAAAGCCTTCAAGTCTTCCATGTAGTGAAGGAGCTGGTCCAAACGACCCGAGAAGGATTCAATTTCCGCATCCGAAATCTTCAAACGGGAAAGTTTTGCAATCTTCAAGATTTCTTCTTTACTCAGCATGTTTTAACCTTTTCAAAAATTCAACTCTATTAAAATAGAAAACTCAGAGTCAGATGCTAGTCCAAAATTTGGAGTCCGGCGTATTTTAAAATCAATTTTCTTACAATTCCGTTAGAAAATCGAACTTCCACACGCGTGTTCTCTCCAGAACCTGACACATTTGTCACGACGCCCGTTCCGAACTTCATGTGCTGAACCCGGACGCCGCTGCGCAGCGGATTATCACAATCCACATCGTACACAAGACGCGGTCCCTTTTCGACCTTTTCCACGACCTGCGGATTCTTGTAAACGATTCGTTGCGTCTTATGAAGGCCTGTCGACTGCGAACGGCCCGAAGAAGCGAACGACCGCGGATACGAACCTGAAAAATCGGCTCCACGCGAAGCGCCAAAACGGTTTCCACCGTTTCCATACGAACCATAAGCAGGCCGCAAACCAGCCCCACGGGCCGCATAACCGCGAAGTCCCTGATTCCAAGGTTCCCCGGTAAATTCCTGCGAACTTTCATCCGCACAACGCCCTTCGATCGAAGTCGTCGAAGGATCGATTTCTTCGAGGAATCGAGACGGCGGGAACGGTCGTAGACTTCCCTGCCAAAAACGCCGTCCCGCATGGTACAGGTAAAGGATATGCTTTGCACGGGTGCAGCCCACATAGAACAGGCGTCTTTCTTCTTCCGCCTGCTTTTTGCGTTCATCGGGAGTTTCCGTCATGCTCGATTCGCGTACAAGCGGGAACACGCCTTCGTCGCAACCCGCAATGTGGACCGTATCGAATTCAAGGCCCTTCGCCATGTGAATCGTCATGAGCGTCACACGGGTCTGCGCATTTTCGACCTTCTTGTCCGCATCCGTCAAAAGGGAAATTTCCTGCAAGAATTCGTCGAGGCCCTTATCCGGATTTTCTTCTTCGAATTCGCGGAAAGCGTTCACCATTTCATCGAGGTTACGTCCGCGTTCGTCCGAAGTCGTTTCGTCTTCCTTCTTCAAGAATTCCTTGTAGAAGGTATCGCGAATCACATGTTCCGCAAGAATCGGAAGCGCTTCGTTACCGTGCAACAGGGCGAGCCAACCGTCGACCATATTCTTAAAGTTCTCAAAGCCTTTCGCTGTGCGACCGCCCTTCGCAATTTCGGAAGGCAAGGCTTCCCAAAGCGAACAGGCGTTCGTCGTTGCCGTCATTCGTAGTGCGTCAAGCGAACCGCCACCGATACCGCGCGGAGGCGTATTGACAATACGCAAAAGCGCCGCATCGTCCTTCGGATTCGAAAGAAGACGCATGTACGCCATAATGTCACGCACTTCCTTGCGATCCCAAAATCGCGTACCGCCATAAATCACGCACGGAATTCGGGAATCGTTCAAAGCCTTTTCAATCGCACGGGACTGCGCATTGGTACGGTAAAAAATCGCCGTCTGCGCATAGGCATCCTTACCCGCGGCGAGGACCCGCTTCGCGATCTGTTCCGCTTCAAACGTATCCGCAAGAACATTCACCACATGAATCGGTTCACCCGCCGGTTCCTTCGAATAGACGTTTTTCGACATTTCCAAAGGCCGGTCGTTGTGAGCGATTACGGAGCCCGCTCCCTTCACAATGTTTGCCGAAGAGCGGTAATTGCGTTCAAGCTTAAAGAACGTCACCTGGTCAAAATCATGCGAGAAATTGCGGATAATTTCAATGTTTGCGCCACGCCAGCCATAAATACTCTGGTCATCGTCGCCCACGACCGTCACATTCTGCTTGGAACGGTCGATCAGCAACTTCAAAAGTTCGTACTGGACGTCGTTCGTGTCCTGGTATTCATCGACCACCACATACTGGAAACGGTTTGCAAACTGAGCCGCCACCTGCGGAAGTTTTTGCAAAAGTTCCACCGTATTCAGCAAAAGGTCATCGAAGTCCATCGCGTTCGCATCGCCGAGCTTTGCCTGGTAATCGCGATAGACGCCCGCCATCTTCTGTTGATCCGGAAAGGCGGCCTGTTCCAAGGCGACCGTCGGCGTCTGCAAAACGATGCGGTAACTGCCATCCGGGAGCGACTGCTTCACCACGCTGTTCTTGTACTTCGAAATGATGCTGCGAGCCTGTTTCAGCTTTTGCGCATCCATGTCGTCGCCAAAGAGCGGCTTTAGAATTTCTTTTAAAATCTTTTTCTGGTCGTCATCGTCGTAGATGGAAAAGTTCCTATTGATCTTCCATCCGAGCGCCTGTCCAATGCGCTCGTTCGAAAGGCACAGGCGGAGAATGCGCACGCAGATCGAATGGAAGGTGCCCATCCATTCGAGGTTCACCTTGCCTTCGAGAATCTGCTGAATACGCATTTTCATTTCACGGGCTGCTTTGTTCGTAAAAGTGACCGCGAGAATGCGACGAGGATCCACGCCCTTGGAAGAAATCAAGTGCGCAATTTTATAAGTAATTGTACGGGTTTTTCCCGAACCGGCGCCTGCCAAAATGAGAGCAGGGCCTTCAGTCTTTGCGGCCGCGGCAACCTGTTCTTCATTCAGTTCTTCATGTAAGCGCGTAAGATCAATTATGCGCGCCATTAGTCATCCGGGTTCGATGCACCAAGCACCTGTTCAAGAGTGGTAAGACCATCCAAAGCCTTCTGCAGACCATCCATACGCAGCGTGATCATGCCGCATTCCTTCATGGCGATTTTCTTAATATCGTCACCGGAAGCGCGTTTCACAATCGCATTACGCACAGCTTCATTCGGTACGAGGAACTCATAAATACCGCAACGTCCCTTGTAACCGGAACCATCACAGTGTTCACAACCTCTGCCGTGGTAGAACTGCATATCCGGAGCGAGGTGCAATTCTTCACGGAGTTCCGGGGAAATGTCCACCGGTTCCTTACAGTGCTTACAAATACGGCGCACAAGACGCTGGGCAAGAATACCCTTCATCACGGTTGCGACAAGGAACGGTTCGAGGCCCATTTCCAGCAAACGCGGGAACGATCCTGCGGAGTCGTTCGTATGGAGCGTACTGAACACCAAGTGGCCCGTCAAAGCCGCTTCGATAGCCATCGAAGATGTTTCCTTGTCACGCATTTCACCGATCATAATCACGTCCGGGTCCTGGCGGAGCAGGGCGCGAATACCCGCGGCAAAGGTAAAGCCTGCGGCCACGTTGATCTGACCTTGGTTCACACCGTCAATATTCAATTCGACCGGGTCTTCCATCGTCGAAATGTTGATCGTGGGGTCGAGAATTTCACGAATAGAAGCGTAAAGCGTCGTAGACTTACCGGAACCCGTAGGACCGGTCACGAGCACAATGCCGTTCGGAGAGTTGATCGCATCCTTGAACTGCTTGAACATCACAGGCGCAAAGCCCATATCCTTCAACGGGAACTGACCCGAATTCGGGTCCAGAATACGCATCACGATCTTTTCGCAAATGCCGCGCTTACGCAAAGAAACCGGGAAGGAACTCACACGCAAGTCGACTTCGCTTCCGCGGAAACGCACGGTAAAACGACCATCGAGCGGCTTACGCTTTTCTGCAATGTCCATCTTCGCAAGGAGCTTGATTCTCGAAAGAATCTGGTTCATCAAACGGGCAGGAATTGGAGCCTGGACCTGGAGGTCACCATCGATACGGTAGCGGAGCTTGAGGAACGTTTCCTGCGGTTCCAGGTGAATATCGGATGCGTGACGGGAAATCGCTTCTTGAATGAGCGAAGTCACGATCTTCACGACCTGCTGACCTTCTTCGTCCGTCAGTTCGGCTTCCTGAGTCTGTTCCGACTCGCGGTCCACTGTTTGCAGTTCTTCCGCCTCGTCTGCTTTCGCCTGATTCAGTAACGCTTCGAGGGAATTGCCCGACGCGGACATATAGGTGCGGTCGATGGCCGACATCACATCCTTTTCGCTCGCCATCACGATGTCCACTTCCATCTGGGACTTGAACTTCACGATGTCGATGACACGCACATTCGTCGGGTCCGTCATCGCGATCGTCAAAACGCGGTCCGTAAAGAACAGCGGAACGATCTTGTAGGTGCGGCAGACGTCTTCCGAAATCTTGTTGTGGGCTTCCGGGTCAATATTAAAGTTGGAAAGCTTTACGTACGGGACTTCGAACTGGGCAGAAAGAATTTCGACCAAGCGCTCTTCCGACATATAGCCGAGAGTCACAAGGGTACGTCCCAAACGCTGTCCGGTTCTCTTCTGTTCTTCGAGAGCCTTGTTCAGCTGTTCTTCCGTAATAAATCCATGCTTCAACAGAAGTTCTCCGATACGCATTCTTGTCGAATTGCGCATCTGAACACCGAGAATGTTCGTCAGGACTTCTTCGCTGACCATGCCGAGACGTACAAGAATCTTTGCAAGGGCAAGACCTGTGCGTTCATGCTCGCTCATCGCATGTTTCAGCTGATCTTCATCAATAACCCCCTGTCGTAGCAGGAGTTCACCAATCTTTGACGTTCCTTGACTCATAAATGTGACCAGCAGTCCGCCTGTAGAGTTTCCACTTTTCCAGCCAAATTCCGAATTTCCACGCCCGAGCCTTCGAGCACTTCACCAACGGGATACACTGAAAGATTATTCTTTAAGAATATACTTTTTGAAAGGTCGCTTGTGAAAAGCAAACGGTAATCTTCACCGCCTTTTAACCAAAATTCTCGCACATCGACGCCATACTTTTCGCTTAGGCGCAACGCACCGGGATGAATCGGCACACTTTTTTCGTCAATTCGGATCCTTACGCCCGAAGAGAGCGCCAAATGGTTCAATTCCGAACTCATTCCGTCCGAAAGATCGATGCAGCCGCCCGAAACTCCGGCCTGTACAAGTTTCATGCCCATCCGTTCATCGATTTTGGGCGAAAGATGTTCGCGAACTACATCCACCAAATCCGGATCGCTCTGCTTGCCGTGCAAAAAAGCCCAAAGGCCGGCACCGCTTGCTCCGAGAAAGCTCGAAACGTAAACCGTATCGCCGACTTTTGCACCCGAACGCTTTAAGGGTTCTCCCTCTGCCCGTCCGAGCAGCGTAACCGAGAACAGACCTTCCTTTGCCGCCACGACATCCCCGCCGATTAACGCAATACCTCGTTTTCGAAATCCGTCGGCAAAAGCCTTCGCCACTCGTTCCCGTGTTAATTTATCCCAACTCTGATTTACGCAAATGCCGAGCAAGGCGATCTTCGGTTCGCCGCCCATCGACGAAATATCCGACACATTCGAAACGATGCATTTTTCGACCGCCTGCTCCGGAGTCGACCAGTCCAAGCGAAAATGCGAATTTTCCGCCGACATATCCTTGGTCACGAGCCAACCGTCAAAAGCGGCACAATCATCCCCCGCTCCGAACCAAAAACGCGAATTTGGAGCGTTTTCATCCATCGGAAGGGCGTCCGACAGTACCTTTTGAACAAAATCGAATTCCCCCAAAGGAGGAAAATGCAACGAAGAATGGGTCATTTCTTAGAAAATCTAACTTTTTTAGTTATTTTTAAGCCGTGGGACACATCTTTTTTATTTCAGACGACCGCGAGACGGATTTGACGGAGCTTGCCAATTGGACTCTCGATTGGATGCTTTCGCATGACATACCGGCGGATACAGCCATCTACACCTGCAAGGGAATCGAACAGGGTGAAGAGGCTTTGGACACTCCGCTTTCGCAAGGGGAATCCCCTGCGCTGATCGTCCTCGACCATGGAGTCAAGCCGACGAAGAAATCCATCGCATTCGGCAACCATTTACGCGATGCCATTCCGGAATCCTGGATTGTCGAACTCGTTGAAAAAGATTACCCGGTTTCCAAAAAATCCGATGACGCCTTCTTTATGCCGAAGCCAATCCGCAAGGCGGAATGGGAAGATGTCCTTCAACACGTATTTGTCGAAGCCGGTTCGCCGCAGTGGTCGAACGTCTCCTCCTTCCGTCCTTAAAATCATGAAAAAAGGTATCGCCTATTTCGGTGTCCGCAATCCAGAACGAGCTGTAGAAGATCTTCGGGAAATCCGCGACGCCGGTTTTACGCATGTTCTGCACACCTGGTCCGAAGAAGACGAACAGTATTATCCGAAGACGATGAAGGAAATCATCGAGAAGTCTGTCGAACTCGGACTGAATGTTTACGTCAATCCTTGGGGAATCGGGCGCGTCTTCGGCGGAGAAGCCTATTCGGAACTCACCGCCCGCAATCACGACATGTGCCAGGTCTCGCTCGACGGCAAAACATCTGTCGCCGCATGCCCGAACCATCCGGAGTTCCGCGCATACATGCACCGTTGGATTGCAAGCGTTTGCGACTCTCAGGTCGAAACCATCTTTTGGGATGAGCCGCACTTTTACTTTGAAAAAGGCAAGCTCGAAAACTGGGCATGCCTCTGTCCGCACTGCAAAAAAAAATTCCGTATCCGCTACAACCACGAGATGCCTGCGGAAATGACGGAAGAAGTCCAAAAATTCAGGGAAGATTCCCTGGTGGATTTCCTCGCCGAAATGACCGCCGACGTACACGCGCGCGGAAAGCGCAACTGCGTATGCATGTTACCGCCGTGGTTCCCCGCGGGACTCGACGACTGGGATCAGATAGCAAAGCTCGATTCCGTTGACGAAATCGCCTGCGACCCTTATTGGGAGCGTGGAGCCTTGGAAGAATCCGTGCAGAAGCATTATGCGGAAACCTCCAAGCGTATTTTCGAAATCGCAAAGAAATACGGCAAAGAACCGCAGATGTGGATCAAGAATTACCAGATTGAAAAAGGTCGCGAAAAAGACATCGCTATCGCGACAGAAGAAGCCCGCAAAGCGGGCATCCTGAACATTTTTGCGTGGTCCTACCGCGGAAACGCATACCTTTCCTCTCTCGCGTCCGACGATCCGGATGCGGTCTGGAAAACTCAGATCCAAGCCTTAAAATAAGCTCGCAACGCGAGCCGAATGGAGAGACGGACGGCGCGCGCAGCAAGAACTTTTATTCAGCCGGCGCAGCGTCCACTTCATCCGGATTCGTCACGCGGACTTCGATGCGGCGGTTCTGCTTTCTGCCTTCTTCGGTATCATTCGAAGCCTTCGGACGGGAGTAGCCGTAACCGATTGCAGTCACGCGGTCTTTGGAAATTCCCTTACTGATCATGTAATCACGGACGCTGTTCGCACGGTCTTCGGAAAGCTTCTGGTTATATTCTTCGCCACCTTCCGAACTTGTGTGACCTTCGATTTCCACCTTCGCCTTTGCATTCTTTTTAAGACCTGCGATAGTCTTGTCGAGGGTTGCAAGCGTCGACGGCACAAGTTCCGCACTGCCCACCTTAAAAGAAACTCCCTGGAGTTCTGCACGAGTATCGTCAAAGGCGACATTTACCGAACCGTAGCTTGCACGCGGGGAAACATACGGTGTCTCACCGCATTCAAACGGACCTGTCAAGCTTTCACAAAGAATCTGGTAAGAATCTTCTCGCGGAATCAAAAAAGAAACTTCACCGTAGCCATTCGTCTTGACCGTTACTTTGTTCTTCGGGTTCTTTTTGCCGACAAAAGTCAAAGTCTTGTTCTTTTGAGGAACATCGTCAAAATTCGTGTACGAAATGTTCAAAACGGCGTGCGTCTTGTTCGGAGCGAGATCTTTCGCCGCCGCAAAGGCGAATGTGGCAAGGGCGGTCAAAGCAATCAAACGATTCATTCGGGTTCTCCCATTTTAACTTTCCCTCGTAATCTAATAAAAACGCGCGGATTTTTTAGAATTGCAATCGTTTAAACAGAAACTCAAGCGTTGAGAAGCAGGACTTTTGAACTTTTTAACCTTTAGAAGGGCTCGGCTTTTTAATAAATTTTGCTCGCAATTTAAGGAGTTGGTATGAAATCGAAATTTCTCAAGGCAACGATCGCCCTCACGATCGCACTTTCCGCAACCTCTTTTGCTGCCGAAGACAACTTCGCTCTCAAGGGCAACATTCAGACTCAAGCTACCGCCAACAACGAAGACGATGGCCTCAAGTCCTTCTGGTTCCGCGCTAACGTGGGCGGCATGTACAAGTCCGAAAGCTTTGACGCTCAGGTGATGCTCCGTATTTTTGGGCCGCACTTCGGCAACACCATCGACGGAAAAAGCTATGACAAGATTCTCGCCGATCTCTACTGGGCAAATTACAAGTATTCTTTGGGCGATCACAAAGTGAACCTCAAGCTCGGTCACTGGAAGACGGACTGGTCCCAGTCTACAAACTTCGGTACCTATATCGACAAGGCGATCGGAACTCGCGGATTCATGATGCGCGATTATTCCCATGACGCCTTTGAACTCGGCTGGAACTACGGTCCGTCCGCCTTCAAGGCAATGCTCGGAACAACCGACAACAAGTTCAGCACGGGCTATGTCCGTGTCGAAGAACGTGTCAAGTTCTGCTTCCCGCTCGAACTCGCTGCCGCATACCGCGTGAACGCTCTCGATGCGATGACAAAAGCGGCAACCCAAACGCACCGCATCGCCGGCTACCTTTCTTATTCCTTCATCCAGAATCTTCGTCTCTATGGAGAAATCGCTTACCTCAAAACGACGACCGATAGCGACGTGAATGCTGCCTCCGTCAAAGCGGGTACCGCCGTGAAGCCGGAATACGCCCAGGGTTCGGAACACCTTCCGTTCTACGTCGGCGTGGAAATCCCGACCGCAGGCATTCTCGACCACTTGATGTTCGAAATGGAACACATCGGAAACCGCGACGAAATCAATGCGGATGCAGACGATTTCGCATGGACTGTCGCCTTCGTGAAGTCTTACGGACGCACCAAGGCTCAGCTCAACGTCTACAGCGAAAAGGAACTCGACGACGTCGGCGTAGCACTCCGCTTCACCACGACCATCAAGTAATTTTTCAAAACTTTGACACTATGGAATCTCATTGCGAGACCCATAGGGTCGTAGCCATCTCGATGACACAGTCAGTGAGAATGATGCGTACCGAGTACGCGGTGCGGAACGCCGTGGGCAATTAAGTCCACTTCGCAGCCGTACATGCCCTGCACCATCTCCGGCGTAATCTGCGAACCTGAATGGAAATGCACCGAGCGATTCACACAGGCGACGCTCTTCACATGATTCGAAAGCACCATCAGATCGTGACTCACAATCACGATCGTCATCTTCGCATTCAGCTCCGCCAGTAGCTCGTACAGATCTTCCTGGCCCTGCGCATCGATATTGCTCGAAGGCTCATCCAAAAAAAGAATTTGCGGATCAGAGACGAGGGCGCGAGCGATCAGCACACGCTGACGTTCACCGCCTGAAAGCTCGCCCAGTCTACGACCGGCAAAGCTTTCCATCTTCACCGTTTCCAGAGCTTCCTTTACTTTCGAAGGATTCGGTTTGCAGTGCGGAAGTCCCATCGAAACTGTTTCTTCCACGGTGATCGGGAATTCCAGGTTATGATTGGTATTCTGCGGTACATAGCCAACCGAAACCTTTCTCGAAGGCATCTTTCTTCCAAAAAGGCGCACATCCCCTTCGGAGGGTTTCAAAAGCCCCACGATAAGCTTCATCAGCGTGCTTTTTCCGCCACCGTTCGGCCCGATGATCGCAAGAAAGTCTCCTGCTTCCACGGTGAAGTTAACATTCGAAAGGACAGGCGCCTTTTCGTAGGCAAAACTTAAATTGCGAACTTCGATCGCTGGGAACGGATTCACTTGGAACTCTCCGAAATCGCCGAAATGAACTTTTGCAATTCCTTTTCAAAGTCGAAAGCGAGCGGATCGATTGAAACGATCTTCGCCTGGATTTCACGTGAAAGCGATTCCACGGCACGACGGCTAAACTGGGGTTGCACAAAGACCGTTTTCACCTGATGTTCCTTGGCAATATGCACAAGCTTCTGCATGTCGCGCGGCTTCGGTTCCTTGCCGTGCACTTCGACCGCAATCTGCTTTAAGCCGTAATCGCGGGCCATGTATCCATAGGACGGGTGGAACACGATGAACGTGCGACGGTCTTCCGAAAGAGCCTTTGTCGCTTCGGTAAACTTCACGTCCAGATCAGAAAGGCGCTTGGAAAATTTTTCAAGGTTCGTGCGGTAAACGCCTGCATGCAGCCCGTCCAATTCGACGAGAGCCGAGCATACATTCGAAGCGATCAAGATCGCCATTCGCGGAGAATTCCAAATATGTGGATCGAGTTCTTCGCCATGTTCATGAACGTGTTCGTGCGCTTCCTCATTCATCCACGAAACACCCTGGGAAATATCCACGATGCGGATATTCTTGTTCACGCCCAGAAAACGCGGACGCCAAGCCTTGTCGAGTCCCGATCCATCGCTCAAATACAGCGAAGCCTTGGAAAAGGCGCGCAGCGTATTCGGCTTCGGTTCAAATAAATGCGGATTCGCATTCGGCGGAACGAGAGTCACTACATCCGCATTTTCCCCTGCGATTTCCTGCACAATCTTTGCATACGGCGCAAGCGTCACCGCCACCGAAAGCTTCGGTTCCGCAAACAGGAAAGACGCACAAGCAAGAATCAGAATGGAAATCAAACGCATCATGAACATTCCTACAAATTGTTCAGCCCAATATACAAAATCGAGAACCGCTTTCAAATGCAAAAAGTCCCGCCGGGGCGGGACTTTCAAGCTTTTTCAAAGGAATTACTTCTTCTGCACTTCCGCCTTGTACTTTTCGGCGGCTTCGTCCATGCGCTTCTGCATATCGGCACTCTGAGCGCGGAGCATGAATTCCTGATTTTCTTCTGCGGACTTCTGCATGGCGGCGGCGAGCTTCGCCGGATCCATCGCCACAAGGACGTAAATCTTGTACTGACCGCTTTCCTCGTTGAACTGGGTGATGGTGCGAATGACATTTGCCCCGACCAGTTCCTGCTGCGTATATTCGTTCGCCTTTTCTTCCCAGATTTTAAGCGCCTTACCGTCGACGTTCTTGCCGTACTGTTCCTTGTAGCGGTTCACCTGAGTCTTCGTCGCTTCTGCAAGGGCGGCACGGGCTTCATCCGCGGCCTGCGTACGTGCGATCATCTCATCGTTCGAAACGGCCATGCCGACCGCAGACGGGATATCCTTTTCCGCAAGTTCCGCCTTGTATTTTTCAAGTTCCGAAGCCGGAGTTTCTACCGTCTTGAATCCGCCTTCCGAAGCCTTCTGCGCCGAGCTCGCGCAAGCTGCAAACATCATGGCACAGGCGCAAGCGAGCATCCAACCAAACATTCTCTTCATAAAGCTCTCCTTTCCTACTAGAGTTTTTCTTAAAAATACAAAAAAGAGCCGGATAGAACATCCAGCTCTTTTTAAAGACTTGTCAGCCTTACGATTCCGGATAGACCGAAACCTTCTGACGACCAGCGTTTTGTTCGAACTTGACCTTGCCATCAACGAGAGAGAACAAGGTGAAATCCTTGCCCATGCTAACGTTGTTGCCCGGGTGGAAATGAGAACCACGCTGACGAACGATGATGCCACCGGCCTTCACCGTTTCACCTGCATACTTCTTCACGCCGAGGTATTTCGCATTGGAATCGCGGCCGTTACGAACGGAGCCTTGACCTTTCTTGTGAGCCATTATTAAGCCTCCTTCGACTTGCGGATGGAATTCTTCTTAACCTTTGCCGGCTTCGGAAGACCCTGAGCGATCTTTTCCTTGCGAGTCAGCGGAACGTTCTGAACCTTCTGAGCTGCAAGAGCCTTGATGCGAGCGCGGTTGCGTTCGATAATCTTCTGATCGACGACTTCGGATTCTGCACCGGAATGGAGTTCCGTAACGAGCACTTCCGTATAGCCCTGACGATGACCGTTGCGACGAACGTAACGGGTACGACGCTTCTTCTTGAACACGATAACCGTGTCTTCCTTGTCATGGGCGAGAACTTCGACCTTGACAGAAGCATCATTCAGGACAGGGGTGCCGACCTTAACTTCTTTTCCGTTGGAGAAAAGAAGGACGGACTTGAGCTCCAGAGAAGAACCGACAGCTGCATCGACGCTCGGGACCTTGAGAGTCTTACCGACTTCGACTTTATACTGGAAACCACCTGTTTCAACAATAGAATACATAATATTCCTTTTTTTAGGTTTGCTGTGGAGCCCCAAATATAGAAAAGCGATTCCGATTTTGGGAGGTCAAAAGCCAATTTTTTCCATTTTTCTTTTTAATATTTGCTAAATTTGATGAAAATCATCATGTTTTGGAATCAACAAGGAACGCGAATGAACTCTATCGTGAGCCTGAACGGCGACTGGGAACTTCTGTTCGACACAGAAGACATGGGTATTATCAATCGTTGGTACGCCACCTATCCAAGTGGCACCCAAAAAATCCAAGTGCCGAGTGTATGGGAAAAGTACTTCGACAAGGTCTCCCTTTCGCAGGACGCCGCCTATTATTTTAAGCACTTCACTGTGGATGCGAAGCAGGTTCCGAAGCGAATTTTCTTGCGCTTCGAACGTATTTCCATGCACGCCGTCTTCTGGTTGAACGGCAAGTACCTCGGCTCGCACTTCGGAGCCTACACGCCGTGCATTCTGGATCTTTCCAAGGCGATCAAACCGGGCGAAGACAACGTCCTTTGTGTGCGCGTAGCGAACATGGGTTCCGCCAACAGCCGTATCGACTTCGGTCGTGAAAGCAAGGAAGGCGCGGACGACCGTTTTGTTCGCCCGTCCGAAATGCCGGTCGGCCTCCCGTGGACAGAATATCCGTTCGGCGGTATCTACGGAAACGTGGACCTGATTCTCGGCGGAGCTGCTTTCATCTCGGGCGTCCAGCTTGAACCGGACCTCGACGAAGAACGCGTTGCAGTCGATGTCTCCTTTAACAATCCGCGTGGCTTCAGCACCCGTCTCCGCATCTTGATGCGCAATCCTCAGGGCGAAGTCAGCGAACTCGTCAAGGATGTCAAGCTTGAAAAGGAAAACGCTTCGAGCCGTTTTATCTTCAAAATCCGCAATCTGAATAAGGACAAGAATTTCTGGACGATCGAAAAACCGAACCTCTACACGATTGAACTTCAGCTCGAAGGCAAGGCGAAGACGAAGCAAACGCCGGAACATTCCTTCTCCGTGGTCAAAAATTTTGCATTCCGCAAATTCGACTGCATCAAGGGCGACTTCTACCTGAACGATTCAATCATCAAAATCCAGGGTGTCTCGTATACCCAGCACTGGAGCGAAGGCGGCCTTTGGACTTCCGACAAAGCCAAGCTCCGCAAGGATCTCGAAGCTATCAAGAAGGCTGGTTTCAACACGATTCGTTCCAACGGCGCCCCGCTGACCGATGCAGCTCTGGATATCTGCGATGAAATCGGTCTCCTGGTGATGCAAGAATTCCCGATTCACACGATGCGTTCTACCCCGCGCGGTCTCGAAGCGGTTTACAAGTTGATCGAAGAACTCGTGACGGAACAGAAGCACCACCCGTGCATTGTCTCCTGGATTCTCGGTTCCGAAAATTGCCCGCTCGTTCTCGAAAACGGTAACAAGCTTTTGAACGCGGTCGACGGTTACGACAAGTGCCGCCCGGTCATCAGCAACCTGAACTGCGTCTACCTCTCGAACGAAGAAGAGTTCCACAAGGACACCGGCAAGCTCATGGGCGTGACAAACGAAAAGATTCTTCTTTACGCGTCTCACCGCATGCACCTTCGCATGAGCCCGAACGCAGCCCTCACGGATTTTCTCGCCCACTACTGCGACAAGAATTCCATTGTCGAAGACGAAGTCAACATTCCGGACACGACTCTTGGCAATTCGCAGTTCCAGGACGAATACGAAAACTTTGTCGAAGAAACCAACGGCAAAATTCTCGTCACGCTCAAGAACCATGCACTTTTGCCGGCTTCCCCGACAGACATCAAGGGTTCTAGAAGCATCAAGAATAACAAGGCCATCAAGCAGACATTCAAGCAGCTCGAAGCCTTTATCGACAACAGGGATCTTTCGATTTGGAAATCGTTAGAAGCGTTCAACGCCGATGCGCACCGCTTGGCCTTGCAAAGTAAGCTCACGCAAATCAACGCCATCCAGAGCAACCCGCTCGTTTCCGGCTTTATGCTCGACCAGTGGGCTGACTTCGGTGCGGACTTCTGCGGTCTCGTGGACGAAAACCGCAAGACGAAGGGATTCGATTCCTTCATGAAGGCGGCGACCACCCCAACCCGCTTGCTCATCACCGGTTTTGAACCGATCAGCGCTCCGCAGACGGAAATTTCCTTCCAGCTTGCCTTGTTGAACCAGGCCCGCCTCGAAGATATCGAAATCGAAATTTCCATCGTCGACAAGAGCGGAAAAACCGTTTCGAGCGACAAGCACAAGGCGAAGGGCCAGACAAGCCTCACTCCGCTCGGCACGTTCACGGTCGTCGCTCCGAAGGCGCCTGGCGACTACAAGCTCGTGCTCACGCTCTCTTCCCTCGGATCCGTGGTCAGCACCACGAACGAAAACCTTCTTGTTCTCGAAGATTCCGATGTGCAAAGCGCCATGTCCCAGGTCTGCTTCCTCGACAACAATGCGGAAACGACAGCCGATGCCCTTGCTGCCCTCGCCGGTCCGGAAAAGATCATCTTTACGGCAAGCCTCAGCTCTTGGAACGACGTCGTTCTGAACAAGATCGTAGAACTCACCCGCGACGGCGGAAAGACGCTCTTCCTTTCGGATTTGAACCCGGAAGACCTCGAAACGTTCAATTCGAGCCATCACTTTACGCAGACGATCGAATCTCACTTCACCACCGGTGCGAACGGTCTTTCCGTGCATTACCTAGTGAACGGATCCGAACTGCTCCCGGAATTTGCTGGACATCAAATTTTAGACGATCTTGCATCTTCCGTGATTCCGAGCATTTCGCTCACCGAACTTCCGAACGCACAGGTTCTCGCACGTTCCGTGACGATCGCAAATGGCGAACTCAAGACGGGCGTCGATCTTCAGATTGTTCCGTTCGGCAACGGACGTCTGGTGTTCAACCAGTTGAACCTGTTCGAAGGTTTGGAAACGAACCCGCTCGCAGACCGCGTGTTTACAAAGCTCGTTCAGATGCTTACAAAGTAAGCTTTTTTCCGAAACTGCAAAAGCCCGGAATTTTTCCGGGCTTTTTTAATTCATTCCACATCGAACATTTTCGCTGGAAGCACATGCCTTTGCTTCGCCCTCAGCACTTCAAGTACGACTGTACTTTCACCGCCCTGAGGCATGACCGTCTTTATGGACACTTTCTTGAGCGTTCCCGGAAGAGTGCACGTATTGTCACAATACTCCAGCTCGCTTACGACATTCGCCCCGTTCACAGCCATTTCCATCTTCATCACCCGCTTATTTTTCTGCGAATAATATAATGTAGGTTTCGAAGAATCCTTGGGAGTAATCTTCCAAAGTTTTCCTGCCGCAACAGGAATGTTGTAGTCTTCAGGAGACCCCATCTGCTTGTTCACGTCGGCAGGATTCTGTGCGGGCATATTTTGAGCAGGCAACACCTTGCCCGTTTTCAGGTCCGTCACCTTCATGCGGCCATTGTTCTGCACCATTTTCATCTGCATCATGCTCGACTTGATGGTGGTAATGGATTTTGACTCCCCTGCAGTAAGCAACGTCATATTTACCTCTTGAGAGGCCATATTGGGGAGAGTCACCGTAGTCCGCATCTGCATTTCGCAGGTGTCCGGGAACGCAGCCTTTTTCTGGTTCTCAAAAACGGCGTTAAGATCCAGGGCATGCCCCGAGACACACACAAAAAGCAAGCCGCCTAAAATCACCTGTATTCGTTTGTTCATATCAAACCTCCTTACATCAACGACAAAAGTTTTGTTGATTGAATCGTTCCGTTCACTTTCAAGACCAGGTAGGTGGTTTTCATATTGATTCCTGACCAGTTCACTTGTACAAACTGTTCACCAGGAGCAAGGGTTCCAGCGAAGATCGATTTTACCGGAATCCCCACAGCATTTACCAAATCCAGCGAAAGAGTCGTCCAATTTTCAAGAGTCAGCACCAGGCCTTCATCCGTGCGGACAACCGGAATAGAGCCATCCCCGTGATAGCCATTATCTGGCGTTGTTACAGAGTTTTCGCCTGACTGCTCCGATGCAATCACGGAACTTTCCGGCCAATCAGGAGAATCTCCATAGACGCGGTTTCCAAGGGAGTCGAACACGCAAATTCCACGCGCCTCTGCCATAGCCCCCGAAAGACCTGCATGGCTTGGGTCGTCACTTGCGTTCCAAACATTCGCCCATTCGGAAAGATGTAGCGAGAAATTCACCGGGTCACCCATGACGTTCCCCGCCCCGATGGAACCTTCGCAATGCACGCTAACCTGCCAACGTCCGCTGCCAAGGCTTTCCATGTCCGCCGTGGAACAGGAGGCCAAGTGATTTATATCCAATATGGGAGCGAGACCCTCTTCTACATAGAAGTAGTAACGCACGTCAAAATTCCGAAGCACCACGCTACCCAGGTTTTCCACCTTGAAATGGATTTCGCTAGCCTGGTTGTCACTCCGCATATCGAAAGCCAATACGCGGGCCTTCGCCATAATGGATGTCTCATCCTCCATCTCGGCACAGCTGCCGCCAATCAAATTGTTGTTACTATCAAGGACGACGATTCCCTCGTCCTGCACAAATCCATATTCGGCAGCAGCCACATAGGACGGGTCATCTTCCGCATTCCAAGGAGACCAATCGAAATTGTAGAGGCCAAAATGAGGCCCATCCCCATAGAAAGCCGAATCCTGCGGTGCAAGTGCTGAATCTGTAAACTTCCACTCGGCATACCCCGTACGCGGACTTTCCGAATGGACGGCAAGCAGGGTGGAGTCCTGCGGATAGAATGCCGACGTTTGGACCTGCGACGGATCCTCGCCACGGAAATAGTAACGGACGGAATAGCCTTTGATTGTTTCATCGGATACATTTTTTAACCTGATGCGGGGCCGAAGCATGGAGCGGTCATCAAAGCCTTCGTACTTCAGGAACGTCTGAATTTTGGGCGACACAGCATCTGCCAGAGATTCATCAAAGGAACTTCTACCCCAGGCAATCATGGACGGAGAAACAGCCTTTTCCGCCAAGGCAATTCCACCGATTTGCACGCCTTCGGGCACATCCAGCGAAATCGTGTGAACCCCGCTAGAAAGCGAAAGTGTTACCCCGGAAATCTCTGTCGCCCTCCATGCACCGGAAAGTCCAATCTGCCCAGAAAGGAGGGCTCCTTCGCCGACGGAAATATTTGCACCCGTAAGATTTGCCGAACGGGCATACGCAACAACACTATAGTTACCCGAAGTCTCAACATTCAATGTCATGCGAAGTTTGGAATGAGCGGAACTTGCGAGCAGGTAACGGTTTCCTGCAACGGCACAGGAGAACTGCCCTGAAAAGCCTTCCAGCATCTCCATATCCTTTACGGCAACCACAATCACATCCGACAAGTCGCCGTCATCGGCTACAGGTACAGACAAGGCGAAAATCTCTTCATCGGACAGGGCTCCCGAATAGAGGCGGATATCGGCGATATTCCCGATATACGAATTATTAGACGATCCGCCTAAGGTCAAAGTGCCATAGAGTTCCCTTTCGGCATCAATCCCGTCAGGAACGGACTTTGCACGTTCCCCATCCACATAGAACCTGACGCCACTAGAATCCGAAACAACCGCCACATGCTCCCAGGTCTTGGTCGAGGCGGAAAGTACCTCGCCAGAGAACCATTCCCGACCGCCCTCGGAAAGTTTCAACGATCGCCCCTTTTGTAAAAGCCGTATGGAAAGTCCACCGGAGCCTTTGAAGGAAAGGATTTCGTTCCAGGAATCGGACGAGTAACCCCTCTTGATACGGGCTTCCAGCGTATAAGAATCCGCCGTTCCCAAATCTACCCGGCCTTTTCCGGATGCAAAATCCGCGACATGGCCGAAATAGATTCCGACATCGCTTTGCCAAGGGCTACTCACGGAAGCCAGATTCAGGTCGTGTCCTGTTCCCAAGAACTCGTAGGCCGTTTGACCCGAGCCCTCCCGGGCGGGATACCAGAGCGCAAGTTCCGACGGATAGGGATAGATGTTATCCGTTGCAAAGGTCGTGTCAGCATGGTTATGCCCATAGTCTTCGGCACGGAACGTAAGTCTAAGCCTGCACCCCAGACATTCCGTCATTTGCCTGCGGGTCAGTCTAAGCGCCGCGCTTACAGTTCCAGCGGAATCCGGTATCAGGCTCATTTTATCGAGCGCCACGCCGCCAAACTCCGGCGATACCGTCACGGCGGCGATACCGGATTCCAAATCCGAGACTTTCGCCGTCACTGTAAAGACCCTGTCCAAGATCTCGGAAGATTCCTGCACGTCAAAACCTTCGACGGACGGACGCATCGAATCTGTGTAAACTGACGGTCCAGCCACCTGCTGCTCCATTCCGAGCGTAGAAACGCCTAGATAGCGGGATTCGTAAATACCATCTGCGATTTTTCCGACTACGGAAGTTCCGAGAATCCTTGATCCGTCATAAAAAATCGTATCGGGATTGTCGCCATGAATTTCCGTGACAAGTTTACCGTCCCGGTAAAGGGAAACCGTTCCCACGCCAGGCTGATTACACTCCGCACCGTATGCCATGTAGCCATTGTCAAGACCGAGCCACAGGGAATCGGACGGGACGGAACAGGCGTATTCGGAAGGAACCGTAAGGGCCCGCGCCACAGCGGGAGCGGAGGGCAGTTCAACGGAATTGCCCAAGGAATCAGGTTCGGATTTCGCCACAACGAAAATGTAATTCGTGTCTATCACGCCATTTCGAGTAGGCAGCGAAACATGGGCATATCCGTTCAAGTCTACCGTAAAGGTCAACGGAACCGCTGGCGTCATGTCGCCCTTGCCATTCCACAGGGGATCGTCATCCACGTATAGGGCATAATTGCCTATTCCCTTCACTTTCACGATTCTTTCGGCGGATGCCGCCACTTCCGGCAAGATTTCCAGGTCGAAATCAGGGGTTTCCGCCAATACGGAAGATATGGCAGCAAATACAGAGAATGTCTTCGTCTCTGCGGAAATCAGGATGTATTCCCAGTTGTTCTCACCCGGATAGCATTCTTCAGAATTCCACGTACTACACGTAGCCTTTTCCGAAGAACCCGTCGAAACGGCTGCTCTTCCATCGGCATTAAGGTAGCCGTACAAGGCGTTAGTCAGTGGGACGAATTTCTTATTGTCAAAATCTATCTTGTAAAGCGTGAGAGTTTGCGGAGTGACACCTTTGGAATCCATTTCCGCCTTGGATATACGCATCTGTATTCTGGGAAGCTTTGTCGTATCATTGAACTCCATGGACGGCAAAACCTCCATAACAGGGCCCGTCAGCGGCATATTGTTGAATTCTTCAAACGGGTAATCGTCAACTTCGGCAGTCCGGACAGTGACATCCTTATTTTCCTGCAGCGAATTTGTCGGGAAGGTCACGGAAAGTTCGCCGAACAGGGAGTGGACCGTACTTTCGTTATCCGGATTTACATCCGAACCCACATAAAGATTGTAAGTGTTATAATAAAGCTCGTCAACTTTACCACCCCAAGTCAGCAGGAACTGCGTATTACCTTGCAATCGGTTTACATCAAACCAGGCAAGACGATGACTTCCAGACACGGAAGCTATCGTATCCTTAATCACGTAATAGGTGCCACCCTTAAGGTAGGAAAGCTGATATTTCTGTCCAGAAGTCAAGTAAGCCTTTAGCTCTACAAGTTCCTTGGGGCGGGCGACATCAATGTCCTTGGCATCCTTGAAGCTGATCACCCTGTCATCCAATGTCTTTTCACTGGAAATGGCAAAATGGGAATGTTCCGTGGAGTCTAGGTGCAGAATATCTATGCTATCTACTTTCGGTTCTTTTATCCAAGAATGAAAGCCCCGGTAAAAATATTTTAAGGGCAAATTTGCCGGTTTCATTTGCGTAGGAATCCGGGATACGCTATCCTGCGATTCGCGATAATACCGATTCTTTATTACCGTATCCTTGGTATCAAAATAGAGCGTGTCGAATGCGGTGCTGAACCTTGCTTTTTTCGCATCACTGGCCGACAATCTTGCGTCTATTGATTCTACGGAGTATCCGTTCTTTTCACCCTTCAGTTTAGCCAGCGTATCGAGAGAAACATAGAATGAAGCGTCCTTGTAATTCGAAGAATTCGGTTTTACAAGCAAGTTGCTGACGGCAGTGGTATTTCCAATCTTAGATTCATCCAGATAGCCTATGTCGTTTGGAGCATGATAGTGCGCAGGGGAATTAACGGGATTCTTGATGATTCCGTCCGACGTGTAGGTCGTTTCCCAGAAGGCGTTGTCAAAATCATCGAGATAATAATGTATCTTGGAGCCACCCTTGTAGAACTTCTTGCAACCGGCAGTTTCCTTCACTTCGGACCATTCTTCATTATCGGCACATTTCCCTGAAATCGTGTCAAGTACATTGGTCGGTGCCGGGAAATCAACGATCTTTTCATACCCTTGACTCCACATCATATTTCTGCCTACATAGAAATAGACGTAGCCGGCATTGTAAAGCGGTGTTCGAATGGAATCCGGCTCCCCATTCTTGCTCGTAACGGAAACTTGGCATCTGGGGTTGTGGACATATCCGTCTATAGCCAACTGATAGGCGGCATCGTAATTCGTCGCATTGCCGTAGTCGCAACCAGTCGTTGATTCCAGAGGATTTCCCAACACAATGGCCTTGAAGTAATCTTTGTCGGAACGCGGTCCGTAAAATTTCAAGTCAAAATAGGAGGGCTGCTGATGGGTAGAATCCTCGTCGGCAAAAAGGAAGGTATTCTTTCCACCCTGCAACTCACTTGCTGGTAAAAAGGGCAGTGCCTGCATTTCATAGGGCGTTAACAATCCATACGTTCTGTCAAATTTCCAGGACGTACCGTCAAAATAGTTCCCCTCGTCAATAACCGATTTGTTTTTCAAGTCTTTTTGAAGGGCTGCCATATATCCGTCTGTTCCCGATGCAGATTCGGCATAAATGGTCTTGTTCGTGTGGTCAAATCGAACGGTGCGATTTACAAGGTTATCCATGCCAAAGGGCGCATCCCAGTAGGAATCAGGGATTTTGAATTTTATTGAAAAATTAGCCCGCTGATACCTATGGAATCCCTCTCTTGAGCAATGAGTATTTGGAGTGCCAAATTCATCAAAGAAAATCTCATTTTCTCCTGGATAGAATACCAAATCAAGTAGATTTTTGTTAGGATTATAATTAGTGGTTACAATATCTGCGCCATAGTCACAAGTATTTTCCAGGGCATCCTTTCCCTCATCTGCCTTACACCCCAATCCATTATTTTGATAACCGAATTGCACAGAATCAACTTTGTCTGTACCTGGCAGATAAAAGCCTTCTTTTTCCGAATAATCATCTAATTTCCATACTACATAGTTACTTCGTTTTGCTTTATTAAAATCATCCAAGGTTGAAATAGAATCCAATTGTTCCTCTTCAAGAAAATCTTGAAATCCCTTGAGCGTAAATACAACAATGTCAATATAGTTGTTCGCAGGATAATCCTTTCCGTCAAAACCATGGGATTTTTTACTCCAGATAAAAGGTAAGACATGTTCTCTTTGAGTAGATGAAAAGTCCAACACGCCAGCTGTCACGAAATCTTGTTTATTGAGGGTTCCCTCCTCACAAGTCCAATTATAATTCCCATTTATCTGTTCTACTTCGGCATGAAAATGTTCAACATAGACCAAATCCAGCTGTTTCCTGTGTCTCTTTATTGCCAGGCTAAACCGTTTGGGGGCATAGCCGTAGATTCTTTGCGTTCCCAAAACATCTGCATTCAGAGTCACCCCATTACGCAAATCCGTAGGCAAGTATTTTGCAGCAATATCCGTCCTCACAAGGTAATCTGGAACAGGGACATACCTATTTTTCCCGTTATCGTCAAAAGCCTCGGAAACAACCAAATTCGTGCCATCTTCAAAGGCTGGCACCATTTTTTTCAAAGAAATCTTGAGTTCGGTGGATGCTGTCTTTTTATGGGAACCTTCTACTTCGTAAGCATCAATCACAACCCTGTATTTTCCAGGTTCGACTGCGAACCCCTCCGCATCCTTTGCATCCCATAAAACCGAATAAGCGGTCCGTTTAGCATTCGCCCTTGTGAAGACGGAATCCTGTAGAGTTCTAACCACATTCCCTTCCGAATCCGTTATTTTGATGGACACATAGGCATCCCTGTACAGGATTCCATAAGGGATATTCAAAGATCCAAGATCATATAATTTCACCTCCTCCGTATCCGTAGTAGTATCCTCATCAACAGTATCGGAATTGAGCGAATCCGCAGAATTGTCGATAAGGTAGAACTCCGAAAGTTCAGGAAGCGATATTTCCATTTCCGGCAAAACAAGAGTCACCACGGTATCGATTAAAGTGGCAAACGGATTGTCGAGGCTATTCTCGACCACTTCCGCATGGAGAGTGACGCTACCTGATGGCGGATACGTGTTCGTGGAAGAGATTCCATTCCAAACATAATTCAGTCCATAGCTTTTCGGGTTGACAGACCAGCCTGTATTCCAGGGATTTACGGAAGAGGACTGTTCTAGGTCCATAAAAGCAAATCCACTTTCCTTGTGAGAACCGAAATAGACAGGAATATTCGCATCGCTTATTGAACCATTTCCGGCAATACGAAATGCCCCAGAGGATTGCATCGTTAAATGTCCACTTGCACCAAAAAGAGTCATCAACTTGTCAGTATATGCAGGGAACTGCCAAATCGGATAACTAGACAAATAGGAGCCAGCAGCGCTTTGAACATAGGAATAATCGGCAATTTCATCCGAGACACTGCAACCCAAATCCATGTTGCCCAAACCATCCGAAGAAAGGCAAGTTTCTCCAAATGTATTTGAGTCAAAGGAAACCTTTATCGAATCCGAACTTTCAAGTCCTTTCCATTTCAGGTGATACGCGCCCTCTTTTTCGTAAAACCACACTCCCCTTGACAAGGCCGTATCGGCAGGTTCACCATAAAACGGATTTGCAAAGACCCGTTCCATGGATTTGTCAAAAAGTCCGACACCCTTGGAATCCTCAGCATACAAATGCAACAGGTAATTATGATTGAAATTTCCTTCTAGGCGTAAGGACATTGAAAGAGAATCCTTGCCCACTTCCATAACCGCGGAAGAAATATCAAAGACAACCTTTGGGGATTCTTCATTGACGGAAACCTCATCAACCGTCACCAAAGTAGAATCCGATTGCCATTCGCAGGTCTCACAGGAGCGGGTAGAAAGTTCGATATAGACTTTCGATTCGGAAAATCCCACATTGTGCAGGTAGCCCAAAACCCCTTCGGTACTCTGCGCCGTTTTGGATATGTAAGAACTATCTTCAGAACGGTTCGAGGCGACCACCGCAATATTGTCGGTCAGCCATTCATCGGAATTCTCGTAACGATAGCGAAGCCTGTAGACGGTCGTATTTTCGGCGCTTGCTGAAGCAGGCGGTGCAATTCCCACGATAGGGATGTATTCAGCCGTGAGAAATTCCCTGTCTTCTGCCGGAGATACGATTTCGGGGTAACGGTTCCCCACATGGAACAGATCCGTGCGGACACTTGAGTTCCCGGCGGCATCTAGGCATACGGCCTCGAGATAGCGTTTGCCATTTCGTTCTCCCACGGCAACGGCAGGAATATCAAACCTGACCGTATCGGTTTTTAGGATACCCTCGCTGACATTACGCCATAAGCCGTCAGCATCGCCTCCAAGAACGTGGTAATGGCAGCGCATCCCCGTGCGGTTTGTCGCGATGTCATCCGATTCCGAAACATTGAGAGTCGCAGCGAAATCCTTCACCGAATCAGGATAAACAAGGCGGGAACTGACAAGGCTCACGATTTTCGGGGCGGTGCGGTCAATGCGGATTTTCTTTGTGTAATCGTATGCCTTTGTATTCTTCGCTTCATCACGAACGCTCGCCCTGAGGATATAATCGCCATCTTGCAAGCGCATTCCCGACATTTCCGTCCATGTTCCATACCCCACATTACTTGCGTCCCTGACCCATACGGAATCACCAGCCCGGTCAACTTTGGATACGTCATCCACATGCGCAAAGTCCCAACCGATAGTCACTGCGGTAGAATCGCGACCACCCAGAGGTTCCTTTACCAAATATTCCACTTGCAACAGGCTATCTTCTGAAACATATTCCAAGTCCTGATTGCGGGAAGGACGTGAAAAACCTGCATACTTTTCAACTCCGAAGGAATCCACCGGAGACCCTCCGACCTTTTCAAAATTCAGTTCGGGAGCGGTCCTGTCGATACGAAATTCGATTGTCTTTTCTGTGCGATTGAAACTATAATCGCCGAGGGTGCTCCAGTCAGAATCCCTGTCGTTTCCGCCAGCAATTTTTGTGACAAGACCCGTGGCGAAATCATACGCCTCCAGATTTGGGGCGGCATAGTCGATGGCAAGAGCCTTCACCCGATAAAGCCCGTCTTGCAGGTTTTCCCTATTCGGAACTTTATCCCATGCCACGGCGAAATCTTTAGAAGTGACATCATATAACGAGGGCATCGACGTAATAAGAGAAAATCCGTTGCCGTTGCTTTTCTCCAATTGCCACCGCATGGCCCGGATGTCAGGAATGGTAGAATCGCCCCAGGCAAAGCGGGCGATAAATACTGAACTGTCAGGATTCATGCATGGTTTGTCAACCGAAAGTTCAAAATTTGGCGGCGTGACATCCACATTAAAGGGCACATCATAGACATCGTTGCTGTCATTGCTTTCTCCGGCGGAATTGTGGGTAATGGCATTGAACACCCAATGATGTTCTCCTTCGGTTAGGTTGCTTTCGGAAATTCTAGAACGATAGACATTACCACTGCCTTCACTCCGCAAAAAATCCATATCCTGCAGATTGCCAAAGGTTTTCCTAACACCGTCCGCAGTATACCACACGGAATCACGCATGCCCACCACGGAAAAGCCCTGGTAATCAAGGACACTCGCGTAGGCTTCAAAACCGGAGATGGAATTTACCGCCACATCCCGCTTAGGCCACATAGGCACCAGCAGATCGTCCGTCGCCTTGAACAGATAATAGAACCTTTGCGTATTTGATAAACCTATCTTGTTCACCGTCGAAATCGTGACCGTGTTCTGGTTGTCCTTTTGGATAGCAAGAAGGTTGTCGTAGCCATATTTACGGGGTTCAAAATCGAACTGACCATTTTTCTTGACCGGATGTTTTTCTTTTCTTAGTTCAGTCCATTCACTACCAGAAGTCCGTTTGTAAACCGTGCAGTTGTCGTTTGTATCATAGTCTTTTGAAACATCGCATTCCCATGCGATTTCCTCCTGATAGTTGAAGTTCATGCGGATCTGGCGCAACCTGTGCGGCATCAGGTCATCCACAACAAAGGAGTATTTTTCAATCCTGTCATCGGCAGTAATCGCAGGTACCTCATAACGTTCCACATGACGAATGGGGACGATCGTGTCGTCAGGTGTTCCATCCGGTCTAAGCCCCGGCACACGTTCCCAACGATCCACCTTCACGCCCATCTTCGACCAGTCGGATTCCGACTTGAAGCGGAGCGGGGACAAAGAAGAAACCGCTTGAGCCTTTTGATAGGAATTCAAATCTGTTGATGACTTGAAAAGACCTACAGCACAATTCGCCGCATCACGCGAACCGACATAATAGCAGTTGCGGTTCAGAGTGGATACATCACGTGCGGAATCACTCATCCCCTGAAGTTGATTCAATGTCGCAGTATCGTTCAATGCCAAATTCACGAAGGGTCGCTCGTAAAGGAAGTCTTCCATGAGATAGGGCGTGTATGAAAAAGACCCATTTTGTAACGAATAGGTATTGAAACTTGCCTTCATTGTATCCAAATAGTCCCAATACAAAGAAATCTGGTGGGATTCCTCCATGTCGGATTTTCCAGCAATAGCGGCGGGGATAATAGAGGGAGCAGCCTGCTCCGCGCCAGCAAAGCCGAGGGCAATCTTGGCTGCATTTGCACACGGGGAGCATATGTAACCAAGGGTAAGGTCTAAATCCCGAATCTGATTTGTTACGGATTCGATAATTAAAGCAACATCGCCTAAAGTGCCAGACGCGCTCGGAGCCGCATTGAAATACGCCCGTTCGACATCGATCATAGGATCATTCAGAACATCGACTCCAGAACCATTGCTAGAAAAATCGGGAACTATGCTACTACCCGTTTGTTGTACGGGAATGCCCGCATAGCCCATCATGAACGAAGTCAGTGCATTGACATACCTTGCAGACATATCACCCGATCCTTCCAGTTGGGCGTTGTAATTCAAATACGGCATAGCAGCATAGTCAGGAATAAAGGTACGAATTCCCCCGGCTAAACCATCGTCAAGATCGCCCGGATCCGACATCGTCATTCCATGCCGACCTGACAAAATTCTGATCATGGGCATGGAGTCAGGCTCATAAGACAATCCGTTCAAAGAATCAATCGTGCCGAAACCAGTCTGTTTCGGGTCCACATAGTGGAGCAGAGGGTCTCTTTCAACATAGTATTCAGGAGATAAGGCCGTTGCGACGAGATTGCCAAGTTCTTTCCTCAACAAATTAGAGGATATTGTGGTGATTGAAAAACCGACATCGCCGACATTTCCCAGCAAGAGCATCTGCGGGACAACGGAAAGCGCTGAGGATTCAAGATTTTTCCCCAGATGTCCCCAAAAATCATCTATCGCATTCATTTTGGCAATCATGTTCATCGTCCCCGTACCCTCGTGCGGACTATCGAGCGTTATTATCTTGTCCACATCGCCATTGTAGAAGTTTCCTTGCACGTACTCTCGGGAAACGACTCCACCCATGCTGTGGCCGATAAGGATGTAGCGGGATGCAAGTTGACGATAGAGGTCTGGATTTTTTCGAATGAGTTCGAGAGCGGATTGACCGAAATGCACTGTACCACTATCATCTTTGGCGATAGCTTTCATCTCCTGCGCTTCTTCAAATAGAGATCTTCGTTTTCCGAATTTAGAGAAGCCACTTGTTTGTACATTCCACATTCGGTCCCCCATTTCATGAGCGTTATTCAGTGAAGTGTTCGCTGGATTTGTAAATGAGCGCCAGTTATAGATATAAGAATTACGAGCATTCTCGTAATTTTTTTCACTTACAATTTCTTCGAATATATTTTTTGCAAGCCATTTGGTTATTCGGTTATTCGAGGTATAGTCCCCAAGTGTCGCATTACCCAAAAAAGTCGTATCCTCATAAGCCGAGACATACTCCGAATTCTCAGATATTCCCTTATCAGAGCCATATGCCCCATGGACCATCATCACATTGTAATTTTCAATAGATTCCATCGGCTTGGGGATAGACCAAGCATATGCGATAATCAATGCGACTGCAATAAATATTTTTCTCATGTTAATATTCCAAACGAATGACGGTCCCATCATTTCGATAAAATTCTAATTCCCTATTCCCCGTCCATTTTACATCAGAACACATTATTTCATCTTTTGTCAAAGAACAAACTCTCACTCCCAGCTCCATCATATTTCCACAAAAACGACCATCAAATAATTTTTCCATCGGAGCAAAAATACTATCCTTTTCATTTTTCAATACAAAACTATTTCCGTCTTTTTCATCCAACAGCAAGCAATACACTTCATCATCCCAAGCCCTTACATCGTCACACACCTTAATCCATTCCAAATTTTTATCCAAACGTTTGTAAGTCAAAGTTCCAGAAATCGTATCCAAGACTGCATATTGACAACTATCTTCTCCAGCAGAGAGATTTCCTCCCAGCGCGATAAATGTTCCATCCAGCCATTGGTGCATTCGTTCAATTTTAGAAGAATGCGAACAACCTTCATTCTTTCTTGAAATCTTCATTTCATGCGCAGTTTCGCCAATCTTCCATAAAAGCATGTTTTTTTCTTCCCAACGCCAGAAAATGGAATCCGTCAGTTGATACCAACGATAGCCGCCTCTTTTATTCGTGAGGGAATCAGTCCATCGAGGTCCATCTTCTTGCACTCGATAATTATAGACAAGCAATCGGTCATGCCCACATGACGATTCTTCGCTGTACCCATCACCGATTGACCACGTTTCGGTAGTTTCAAGCCACTCTCTGCAATCGTACGCAACGACCAGGGAATCATCTATGAAACCAGCAATCAACGGAGTACCCCTGCCATCACTCCATTTAAACTCCACCCTGTCGCTGCACCCCCACATGCATACGCATGCAAACGCAGTTATGGCAACCACAATCAGCCTTTTAATTTCAAACTTTTTCAACAGATGTTTCATACTCTGTTCTCCTTAAAGTTTCTCCTGCAAATTTTCATACAAAATAACAGCAATCCAAGTCGCATATTCAAAGCACCGGTTCCTTCGTGAGGACTATCAAGCGTGATTATCTTGTCCACGTCGCCATTGTAGAAGTCGCCCTGCACGTACTCGCGTGAAACGACTCCACCCATGCTGTGCCCAATAAGGATGTAGCGAGAGGCTAATTGACGGTAAAGATCAGTATTTCTACGAATCGTATCAAGCGCTTCCTGACCATAAATGTATTTTCTTTCAGTAGAATCATATACAGAAGCCTTAACTTCCTGAGCCTCTTCCATCATTGCACGACGATGTTCATATCTGGTCGCTGGCATGAACCACGTCCTGTCGCCTAGTTCAAAGGCATTATTATAGGAACTGTTCGCCGGATTGGAAAACGAACGCCACTGATAGACATAGGAATGCTTTGGGTGCACATCATCCACATTCATTTCCGGCTCATCGAATACCTTTGTCGTAAGCCAGTGTAATAAACGAGGTTCATCATCAAGATTTTCATGATAGCGTCCCAACGCAGCACCATTATCTAAGGCTTTCGTCGCAGCGTAAGCCTCCTTAGTTTTCGTGGTATCCGATATATCTAGGAACCCTTTTTCTTTACCATACGCTCCGTGAATAAGCATCACGTTATAATTTTCAATAGATTCCATTGGTTTGGGAACGGACCAGCATTCACAACACACCGCAGCAAACAGTACAATTATCAACTTTTTCATATTTATCCTACTGAAAATCAATATTCAACCACTAACTCATCATTTTGATAAAATTTTAATCCATCACTATTACCATACCATATTACATCAGAACAGGTAATTTTATCGTTATTTATATCGCAGATGCTCCCACCCAATTTAATCATATCACCCCAAAAACCGCCAATCGCAAATTTTCGAGGAGCAGGGATTGTATCATTTTCATTTTTTAAAACAAAACTTATTTCTCCTTCATCATCAAGAATTACGCAATACACATCATCATCCCATGCCCGCACATCATCACACTCTTTAATCCATTCCAAATCATCACTCAAACGTTTAAAAGTTAATGTTCCCGCAATCGTATCCAGAACGGCATATTGGCAGCCATAATCACTCGCATTCAATGAATTATCGCTACGGGCAATAAACTTTCCGTCAAGCCACTGTTTTACCGAGGCGATTCCAAATTCATCCGAGCAACCTTCTATTATTTTTTTCAACTTTATTTGATGTTGCGTTTCTCCGACTTTCCACAATCTGATTGAATTCGGCATATCACCGCCCCAAATAATTGAATCCGTCATCTGCCCGCGAAAGGCATTTGTCATGTTATATTCACCAAGGGTATCGCACCATCTCGGACCATCTTCCTGAACGCGGTAATTGTAAACACATAAACGTTCGTGCCCGGATTCAACGACATCCCAATATGGTTCAAAGGTCCCTTCATGAGACTCCGTCCTCAATTGGTAGCTTCCGACCATAACCAAGGAGTCGTCAACAAAGCCCACAATTTCCGCACCCGTAAAGCCCTCATTCCAATGAACCCTATCTTCCGAACACCCCCACATGCATATGCATGCAAGTAAAAGTATTCCAATGATATACAATGGCGTTTCGATTCTATTTTGATAAAATTTCTGTTTCATGGAATAATCCCCAAAATGTGAGCCAAAGATAGAAATTATCACGCTATCTTGTTCACCGTCGAAATCGTGACCGTGTTCTGGTTGTCCTTCTGGATTGCCAACAAATTGTCATATCCGTACTTTCGCGGTTCAAAGTCGAACTGGCCGTTTTTCTTGACAGGGTGAACGTATTTAATGGTATCGCCGCTCGCGGAATCAAGAATCGCATTCCATTTCCCACCACCGGAGCGTTTGTAAACGGTGCAGGCATCGTTTGCTTCGGGATCCTTCGTAATATCGCACTCCCAGGCGATTTCTTCTTGGTAGTTGAAATTCATGCGGATTTGACGCAACCTGTGAGGCATCAAGTCGTCCACGACGAACGAGTACTTTTCAATCCTGTCATCGGCAGTAATTGCAGGAACCTCGTAACGTTCCACATGACGGATGGGGACACCCTTCTCATTTTTAGAACCGTCAGGATGCAAACCATCTACTTTTTCCCAACGGTCCACCTTCACCCCCATCTTCGACCAGTCGGATTCCGACTTGAAGCGGAGTGGCATTGTCAAGCCCGAAAGAGGCTGTTTCTTTTGTGTTGAATTCAAGTCATTTGCCGACTTGAAAAGACCTATGGCACAGTTTACACCGTTCTTTGAACCAATGTAAAAGCAGTTGCGGTTGAAGGTAGAAACGTCGCGAGCGGAATCGCTCATGCCCTGGAGCTTATTCAAGGTCGCAATATCGTTCAATGCCAAATTCACGAAGGGTCGCTCGTAAAGGAAGTCCTCGTAAACATGGACAGAATCGTTCAGCATCCAATTCTTGAAGCCCTTATCAATCGGCAAATTATGGGATTCCGACAGATCCGCGATACCAGCCTGAACCACGTCCACGATCGTGCCCGCAAGCAACGCGGCGAGCTGGACAGCAAGAGCAGACTTGACGGCATCGGCCATTTCCGACGAAATTAGCCCCAAGGAATTGTCGATTCCTTTCATCTCTTGCTGAACGGCAGTAAAGGAAATCTCGAGCAGTTTGCCCAGTTCCCGGCTCGCTTTCGGCGCCGCATTGAAATATTTTCTCGCGACATCGACCATTTCGTCATTCAGCATATCGACATTCTGAGCGTCGCTCGATGTCGCGGGAACGATGTTGCTGTCAGTCGTAAGCATCGGGATCCCTGCAAATCCCATTACGATCGACGTGACCGCATTGACGTACCTCGTCGAAACGTTTCCGTCTCCATTCAGCTGAGCAAGTGGATTTGCCAACAGAAGCACGTCGCGCGGTCACCCATATAATAAAAAGCAGCAAGGTGGTCCTGCGGGTCCGTGAAAGTCATGCCGTTTCGACCGGCCATTATCCGGAACATGGGCAGCGAATCCGCGATATAGGGGCGCCTGTTCAGCGAATCGATCGTCTGGAAGCCATGCTTTTTAGGGTCCACATAGTGGACAAGCGAATCCGTACTGAAGTACTTTTGCGGGGACGCAAGCGTTGCCGCCGCGTCGCCGATTTCATCCAAGGCGAGATAACACGCAAGTCCAACGACTCCAGATATAAGGTTTCCGAAATCCCCTGTCAGGACAAGAGAGAAAAAAGCGGCGGAACTGACGGTATTGGGAACGGATTTTAAAATGTTCTTTTTTATGTTTTCCCCAAAATCCTCGCTCACGTTCTTTGCCACGATCATGTTCAACGCACCGGTCCCTTCATGCGGACTATCAAGAGTGATTATCTTATCAACGTCTC
Organism: Hallerella succinigenes; assembly: GCF_002797675.1. Classification (NCBI taxonomy): domain Bacteria; kingdom Pseudomonadati; phylum Fibrobacterota; class Fibrobacteria; order Fibrobacterales; family Fibrobacteraceae; genus Hallerella; species Hallerella succinigenes. The sequence continues at coordinate 264,166 of NZ_PGEX01000001.1, forward strand.
CGTTATAGAAATTGCCCTGCACGTACTCGCGAGAGACGACTCCGCCCATGCTGTGGCCAATAAGGATGTAGCGAGAAGCCAGTTGTCGATAGCGATCGGGATTTTGGCGGATAATTTCTAGTGCGGTTTGGCCCTTCTCTGTTGTATCAATCCTTATTCCAGAATCAGTTACAACCTCTTGTGTAATAATAGCTTTCACTTCCTGAGCCTCTTCAACCAAGGCACGACGCCCTCCAAATTTCTTATCCTTGTTCCACGTTCTATCGCCAAGTTCAACGGCGTTGTTCTTGGAGCTATTGGCAGGATTTGTGAATGAACGCCATGAATAGAGATAAGAATCATGCACGTTTCGCATGCTATCCGGTTCTTCAAAAGCATTTTTACTTAACCAATAGGTCAATCTATTTTCGCTATCATATTTACCAATGTGACCTTTACCACGAAAACTTGTATCTCGGTTAGCTTCAACTAAAGAATTATCCTCTTTAATTCCCTTATCCGCTCCCAAGGCTCCATGAAGCATCATCACATTGTAATTCGTGATACTTTCCATCGGCTTAGGAATAGACCAAGACATAGATGTAAAAGCTACCAAAAGAACACACGAAATTCATCGTTTCATTATTTCGCCCTTTTCAAACCCCAATAGATGATGTATACATCATCTTCTCTATTTTTAAAAGAAATTCCACTAGGCAAAGCTGACGCGAAGCACTTAATTTTTCCACTCTCTAACCGGCAAAACATCTCGTTCCAGCAAGAGAATGTTCCCCTGAAATTGCAAAACAGCGCCCGCAGTCCAGAAATAATCATTTTCCAAGACGTGTCTCAAGCTATCATTTACAAACAACGAAGACGTCCGTTCTTCTTTATCAAATTTCAAGCAATAAACATCCTTCCCCCATGCCCGCACATCATCACATTTCTTAATCCATTTTAAATCACTATCCAATACGCCATACTGACATGATTCATTTCCAAGACTATCCATATCAAACCCTTTTACATCAGGGGGAACGTTCCTTTCTCCCATTGGGGAAGCTTACAAAAATGGGTAGCTGACACAAGCGCTATGGATTCTTAAACTGCAAAATTTCTTCGGCAGTCAATTCAGAAAAATCCTTTCCAACACGCTCGGCATATTCGCCGAGTTTAAAAATATTCAACTTGCTTTTGGGCGGATTTTTGTAAGGATCTGGAGTCGCCATATACTCTTCCATAGAATCCGCCAAGATAACAGCGGGTCTTCTAATTCCATTCATAGGTATAGACCTCCAAAAGTTTTTGTGCAGCACCCTTATCAAGCATAAAATGAAATGGGTGCAGAATCCCTAAAAAAGATGCTCCAATAACTCCAATATAGTGATTCAACAACTCTTTGTTAAGGGCAAATCCGTAAACCTTCAAGGCGAGAGCATAGACCTCAACTTCTGTGGGGACATTGATCCAATTGATTCCCCACCCATCCTTTTCCTTGAACTTTCTCAGAAATGAGCGGCTTTCGATCTTGAACACTACAGTTTCTTTGATTTCGCCAGTTTTGATATCTTTGAGACAAGGAACAATTTCATCCAGCCAAATGTCAACACATCCGCCATTCAGCGTATCTTTCATCTTTCGCTCCTCCCCGCCTACAAGCTTAAAAAGGCAGGGCTTTAGGTTGTTTTACATCGCGCGTCGAAAGCAAAATTCTACACACTTGTGCACTAATGTAAATTACTAGAATCGGATTGTCAAGAGCGCCGCACTTCTTCTATCCTCCCAGTCATAATACGGATCCCCACACCCCCACATGCATACGCATGCAAACGCGAGCATCAAGCCAGCAATCAATCCTTCAATCCCAAACTTGTTCAACAGATGTTTCATACTCTGTTCTCCTTAAAATTTCTACCTACCCACGATTCTGGTTTGTTCTTTAGTGTGATTCTTATACAAGAAAACCCCGAAAGCAGGGCACAACATTCAGGGTTTTCATCGAAATTTTCCGTACTTTTTGTTCAAAATGGGAATTAGAACTTCACCGTGCGAGGCGTTTCCGCAAAGCTGTAGAACGTAGCGGTCGCATCCTTAAAGTAAAAGACCTCCGTGTTGTCATCATCCGGAGAATACATCGCCTTGAGACTCGGATAATGTTCGAGCATATCGACCTTCGCTTCGCGCCGGTCATCCGATACAAGCTTTCCCGTGATACGCAGCCATTTCGAACCGGACTTATCCAGGGCGCAAACTTCTACTTTAGCATTCGTATGAATCTGCTTGGAAACGTCCTTAGACTTCCCCGTCTGAATGTAAAGTTTGCCATCAAAAATGTTGGCTGTACCAAAGGGACGCACGCGAGGCTGATCCCCATCGACCGTAGCAACAAAATAGACACCGCATTCCTTGAGAAACTTTTCGACTTCCTGCATAAAGACTCCTTAATTTCTTCTTTCAATATATAAAACAAATAGGTAAGTTTCTCTTTTTTCACAATTCTATAAAAAGCTCGTTTCACGAATAAAACTTCATTTTGAAACAGAAAGAACGACCCGACCGGGTCGCCCTTCTGGTTTTAGGGTAAGTACATTTTTAGAAGGACATGGCAACCGATGCGCCAGCGCCAACCGAGACATCTTTATTGTCTCCTTCGTAATCGTCGCCGAGCGGAATACAGGCGCGAACGTAAGCATCAAAGCCCAAGTTTTCCGTCGCCGTGTAATAAGCCTTCGGCCCCGCCCAAATCTGAGCGAGGGAAGCATCCGAATCCAGAGCCATCGTGTGATATTCTCCCTGAATGCCTAAGGCGAATTTATCCGTAATTCCGAAGCTCGGTTCCACGTAGAAGAACATGTATTCCGGGACTTCCAGATCTGTGGCGCTTTCATCATCGATGATCGCGTAGAATGCGGTCGCCTTGAGACTCACCTTGCCAAAGTTCAGCTCCGGTTCCACGGCAAAGGCGTGCGTCATCTTCGGTTCGTCTTCCGTGAGATAATCGGACTTTAAGCCGTAAGCGAGCTGTGCGCTACCGAACGATCCGAACACAAGGTTCGCCGTAACACCCGCGCGGAGGCTGTTATGACTTTCTGTCTGATAACTTTTATAATTGAAGAATGGACGGATCGTATGTTCACCGAGCGCAAGATCATAAGCGATATGCGCATCATAGGTCGTACAGCCTTCTTCGCTGCAGTCGTCAGCATCCGTGCCAAGACCCAAGCCGACCACAAGACCGTAGGCATTCACTTCAAAGCCACGGATGCCGCGTTCCACCATGCCGATCGCGTAATCCGCAGGGTCGTCATAGTTGTAATAACGGAATGCGCCTTCCGCATAAGTGAAGTCTCCCACCTTGAACGCGACCTTCTCACTCAACAGGTACTGGACAAACGCTCCATCATACGCAAAACCCGGAGCCGTTCCATCCCCATCCGCGGAAATTGCCGCTTCCGCAGACCACTTATCCGTAAACTGGATTGCAAATAAAAGGTTAAAAGTCGAACTGTAATCGTGATACCAAGTCCCGCTTACGTTCTGAGCATTGGCTTCGAATTCCACTTCACCAGCGACAGAAAATTTCGGAGCTTCTGCAAAAAGCGGAGAAGCAGCGAGAGCCGTTGCAAGAACCATTTCGATTGTCTTTTTCATTGCATGTTTCCTTATTTGAGGGTTTACAACCTCCTTTATGCAAAAATGATGCCAATCGAAAGTCTTTGAAATCGGAATAAAAAAAGGAAACCGCTCATTTGTCTAAGACAAAAATGTGGTTTCCGATTTCAGAAATGTAAGGAACGTTTAGCCGAAACGTTTGTTCACTTCATCCCAGTTCACGATGCTCCACAAAGCCTTCAGGTAATCCGGACGGCGGTTGCGGTAGTCGATGTAATAGGCATGTTCCCAAACGTCGAACGTGAGCAGCGGAACAAGACCCTTTGTCAGCGGATTCTGGGCGTTGCCTTCCTGCGTAATGACAAGATTACCCGAAGCATCTGCCGAAAGCCATACCCAGCCCGAACCGAAAAGGCCCGCGCCTTTTGCCTGGAATTCTTCCTGGAACTTTTCAAAAGAGCCAAAGTCACGCGCGATGGCATCCGCAATTTTACCCGTGGGAACGTTATTTTCTACAGGCGCCTTGAACTGCAAGAAGTACATGGAATGGTTCAGGAACTGGCCTGCATTATTAAAGACGCCACCATCCGCAGTCTTTACAATTTCTTCCAAAGACTTGCCTTCAAATGCACTGCCGGGGAGGGCCGCATTCAAATTATTCAGGTAAGTCTGCAAGTGCTTACCGTAGTGGAATTCGATGGTTTCGGCGCTCAATGCCGGAGACAAATCAGCTGCCGCATACGGAAGTACCGGCATTTCGAATTTACCATTGATTGGTTGTGTCATAGTTACCTCATAGTGAAAGAAAGAAAAGCCATAGCCCAAAACCCCTTCAAAAATTTTGAACACATCCTATCTTGAATATAAACAAACTCAGAGGGTAAAGTCTGCGTTTTTACAGAGCTCCTACAGGAAAAACGAAATCGGGAAGACTTCCTCATTAAATTCGTCGCCAACGTTTGCATCCACAAGCCTTGCTTGTGCTGAATCCGCAGCGGCAAAATACTGGAAAAGAGTGTCCAAATCCATTTTACCGTACGATTGTTTTCTTTTTTGAGTTCCGCAATCCGAGAAATCAACGGCTTGCTGATTTCGTTTTTATATAGACAAAGACTAAAATGGTTCGGATGCGATTTCTACATTTGTACGAGAAATGCGGGAAAACAAAAAAAGCTCCAAGATTTCTCTCGGAGCTTTTTCGTGCGAGTGGCAGGACTCGAACCTGCAACCTACTGGTTCGTAGCCAGTTGCGCTATCCAGTTACGCCACATTCGCATTTGCGACGACCCAAATATAGAACTTGAAAAACATTTGTCAAGGGGTCTTCACAAGATTTTTTTCATTTTTTTATTGGATGGAGGGTCACCGAAAGCTTGTAAGCCTGGGGTCTCTGTTCCGAAGTCGTGAGTCCATCCGAGTAACGCACCTGAATATAATAGGCGAGCTTATCGGTAATTGTCGTCGTTCCGCATTCGTGAATGTCACCGATTCCCACAATCGTATCAATCGGAGCGACCTTTTTCTGGTTCTTCATGTCGTAAGTGAAGAATTCCTGGTTGTCATCCGTGCATTCTGCCGGGGCCGCGCCTATCTTGGACGGTCCAAGAACCACGAGCTGCAGCGGAATATCCGTAGAGCGGGCTTCGAGCTGGATCGAAATCGTATCGCGCTTCTGAAGGAAGATGCGGTAGGTATCCGCGTCGTCTTCACAGTTTTTGCTGTACTGGCCACCGAGAATTCCCGTGACGGTGAGCGTCTTGGTTGTCTTTGCGCCGTTGTAGAACTTGCTGCCCGTTGAATCGGTGAGAACATCGGCATCGGCCGGTTTCTTGTTCGAATAACAGGTTCCTTCTTTGTTGTATTCGTATTCGTCACTGTCGAGGAACGGATATGTGGAGAAGGTCACCGTCTGGAGCTTGCTCTTGTTGCCGTCTTCATCCTGGATGTTTGCGAACTTGAGCGTGTCGTAATCGCTGTCGACGGCAAAACGCGGAATGCTTGCGAGCGTATCCGTTGCACCGACAATATAAATTTTTTTGCCCTTCTGCTTCACCACGGTGATCGGCTGGTTCGAAGTCACGAGGGAATCATCAAAGTCCTCAATCGACTTGTCGAAAACCGCAACCAGGGTATCCATGGCGGAAACCGTGCCGAAAACGCTTTCGAGCTTGGGCGGATCGTTATCGACAGAACCGCAAGCGACAAGCCCAAGGAATGAGAGGGTCAGTGCGGAAGGAACAATTCCCTTAAAAAGGCTCATTTCATTTACTCCAAAAAAAAATTTAGTTCCCTATAAAGTTACATTTTATCCAAACTTTTCGCTAGTACCCTTTGTATATAGTGTGATAAAATGAACGTATTCCAAAAGATCGCTTCGGCGGTGGGCAAAGTATTCCCCCGCCCAGGGAAAATGGTTTTCATTTGGCTCGGGATCTTCCTTGTGCCATGCATCGCAGCGTTTGTCGCGATCTACCTATACTTCGCAAGTCTCGTTCCCACGCTCCCCTCCTTGCAGCAGCTCGAAGACATTGACCCGAAGCTCGTGACGACCGTTTACGACAAGGACAGCATTCCCGTTCACGAATTCTTTGTGGAACGCCGCGTGTGGACTCCAATCGATTCCATTCCGCAGATGCAGATGAATGCGGTGATGGCAACGGAAGACCGCGACTTTTACACACACTGGGGCATGAACATTGTCGCGATTCCGAAGGCCGTGATCCAATCCGTGACACGCGGCGACAAGATCCGTGGCGCTTCGACTTTGACCCAGCAGCTTTCAAAGCTCTTGTTCCTCACTCCGGAACGCAAACTTTCGAGAAAAATCAAAGAAGCCATGACGTCGGTCCGCATCGAGCAGACCTACACCAAGCGTGAGATTATGGAGTTCTACATGAACGAAGTTTACCTCGGCGGCGGCAACTACGGCTTCCAGGCGGCGAGTGACTTCTACTTTGGAAAGCCTCTCGACAGCATTTCGATTCCGCAGATGGCGATCCTCGCCGGCATGCTCCAACGCCCGGAAGGTTACCGTCCGGACCGCCACCCGGAGACTGCACTTGAACGCCGCAACACGGTCCTCTACGCCATGCAGAACGCCGGCTACATTTCCAAGGAAGATTACAAGCGCTACATCGAAGAACCTGTGGAAACGGTCAAGCACAAGGTCGGCAACGGTTCTGGCCTTTACTACTACGAAGAAATCCGCAAGTTCATGGAAAACAAGTACGGTCAAAAATCCCTGTACGCAGACGGCGTGAACATCTACAGCACGATCGATCCGAACATCCAGGCTTTCGCCGAAGAAGTGGAAAAAAAGCATATCGCCCGCATTCGCAAGCGCATTCAGCAGCGTGCGGTCTGGAAGCTCGGCCTAAGTTCCAAGTACAACATGCCTGCGGACTCGGTCGTCGCCCACTTCGACAGCGTTTACGCACTCTTCAAAAAGGATTATCTCGCAAAGGATACCGCCTCCGATCCGTCCAAGTGGCGCTATCCGGATTCTTCGCGTTACCACGCACCGCAAATGGCAATGATCCTTATTGAAAATGGAACGGGAGCTATCCGCGCCATGGTCGGTGGCAACAGCTTTGCCGAATCCCGTTGGAACCGTGCAGTCCAGTCTCTTCGTCAGCCGGGCTCTTCCTTTAAGCCAATCGTCTATGCGGCAGCCGTAGAAGCAGGCGCCTCTCCTTGCGACTCGATCAACGACCAGCCGGTGACGATTGAAGACGAAGGCGATCCGTCCAAGACCTGGCGACCGGCGAACTTCGAAAAGGAATTCGAAGGCATGATGACGATGCGCCGAGCCTTGTACCGTTCCATGAACCTTCCTGCAGTTCTCACCGGTATCAAGTACGGACTTTCGAACGTGGTGGACTATGCCCGCAAGTTCGGTATCAAGAAAGCGCCTTTGCAGCCCGTGCCGAGCCTCGCCCTCGGGTCGATCGGCAGTACGCTCATGGAAATGACTTCCGCTTATACGGTGTTCCCGAACGGCGGCGTGCGTATCGAGCCTTACATGATCGACTCGATCGTCGACAAGTCGGGCAACGTGATCGAACGCCACAAGAGCGAAGAAAAAACAGTCCTAAAACCGGCGAGCGCTTACATCATGGTCGACATGCTGAAGGACGTGAACATTCACGGCACCGCAGCCCGTGTCGGCGCAAGCGGATTCCGTCACCCGAGCGGCGGAAAAACCGGTACAACGAACAACTACGCAGACGCCTGGTACATCGGATTTACCCGTTATTACACGATGGGCGTCTGGGTCGGAACAGACTCCCCTGCCCCGATGGGTCCGGGCCATACCGGTTCCGAAGACCCGCTTCCAGCCTGGATCGAAGTGATGAAGGAACTCCACAAGGATCTCCCGATCCGCGGATTCTCGATGCCAGCAGGCGTCATTGCAAAAAAAGTCTGTAACCACACAGGCAAGATCGCAGGCGAATTCTGCGGAGCGACCTCGTTCTGTCTCTATTCCGCTGGTCATATTCCAGAAGAACACTGCGACGGCAACCACTTCTCGAACAAAAAGGATGCGGGAGACGCCACAATCTTCTCGAGCAAGAGCACTGCGGAAGGATCCATGACGGCGAAAACGAAAAAGGAAAAGAACGCACCGCCGCCGAAAAAGAAAACCCGCCAAATGTTCTAAACTTCAAAACGCCCGAAATTCGGGCGTTTTTCATTGGACCCATGGACTGAAGACTCTTTTTTTACTTACATTTCTAGCAAAAATTGCTATCTTTGCGTCTCGGTGACGTATAATTTTAAAGATATCAAATCCCTGACAGTGGATGAACTCAAGGAATGGCTTTCCGCGAATTGCGAAAAGACATACCGCGCTGATCAAATCGAGAACTGGCTTTTCTGCCAGCAGGTTTCGAGCTATGACCAGATGAAGAACATTCCACAGCAAACCAGGGATAAGCTTTCCAAAGCTTTCGCGATCCGCTCGCTTACAGAAGTGCAGCATCTCGTTTCTGTCGACGGAGCCGTCAAATGGCTCTTTAGAACGGCCGATGACCATTACATCGAAACAGTGCTCATTCCGACGAACGGACGTTTTTCCGTCTGTGTTTCCACTCAGATTGGCTGCGCCATGAACTGCGCGTTCTGCCGCACCGCCAAAATGGGATTCATCCGCAATCTCGAAGCGGGTGAAATTCTCGAAGAAATCATCCGCGTGAATGATTATCTGAAAGAAACCGGAGAAATCAACGCCGACGGCAAACAGGCTCAGGTGACAAACATCATCTTCATGGGTATGGGCGAACCGCTCAACAACCTGGAAAATGTCCATCGCACCTGTTGCACCTTGCACAACCAAAAGCTCTTCAACTTGGGCCGTAAAAAGATGACCGTGAGCACAAGCGGAGTCGTCCCCAAAATCAAGGAGCTCGTGGACCGCAACACGCCATGCTGCCTCGCCGTGAGCCTCAACAGCACAAACAACGAAGCCCGCGGATCCGTGATGCCGGTGAACAAGATTTGGCCAATCGAAAAGCTTCTCGAAGCGACCGACGAGTATTCGCGTCGTACCGATAACTACGTCACCTTCGAATTTGTTTTGATGAAAGACGTTACCTGCACTCCTGCCGCAGCCAAGGAACTGATCCGTATCTGCGCGCCGCGTCGTGTCAAGGTGAACGCAATCGTTTTGAACGCCATGGACGATCCGAACTTGGAAGCCCCGACACAGGAAGACGTCGACAGCTTTCTCGAAAAGGTGCGTGCAGCCAACATCCAGATCACCATTCGCAATCCGCGCGGTCGCGACATTTTCGCCGCATGCGGACAGCTCGCTTATAAAAAACAACAGAAGGTAGCCAATGCTGACACAGAATCTGCCTGAGTTCTGGGAAAATCTCTACACGGAACACAAGGATTACTGGAATTTGAAGAAAGCCACTCCGGCTCTTCTCGACTTCTTCAAGAACCCCGTCTGTCCCCAAACGGGAAGCGTGCTCGTCCCGGGCGCAGGCTTCGGCTATGATGCAGAAGCTTGGGCAGAACGCGGACACGAAGTGCTCGCCGTTGACTTTGCACCGACAGCTGTCGATGAACTCGACCGTCTTTCCCGCAAGCACGAAAACTTCAAGTCCCTCGACTTGGACCTTTTCGAACTGAACCCGAAGGATCCGAAGAAGGGCGGACAGCAGTTTGACATCATCTATGACTACTGCACGTTCACGGCAATCCATCCGGGTCGTCGCGACGAATGCTTTGAAGTCTGGCAGAAGATGCTCAAGGATGACGGCATCGTCATCGCGTTCTTCTACCCGTTCTTGAACGGCAACTCCCTCCAGGGTCCTCCGCATCCGACTTCCGAAGGCGAACTCATGGCTCGTCTCGACGGCATTTTCGACATTGCCGAACGCATGCCGGTGAAGGACAGCATTCCGACCCGTAAAGGCAAGGAAGAGATCTGGATCCTGAAAAAGGTCGAAGAATAATAAATATATTTTGAAGGTCATCCTTTCACGGGGATGGCCTATCGTGTTTTAAAACGAACCAAGGAATTTTGACTATGGCAGAAGAAAATCTTTGCCCGTGCGGCTCCGGCAAAACCTACACCGAATGCTGCGAACCGATCATTAAGGGTTTGACCCTCGCTCCGACTCCGGAAGCCCTGATGCGCTCCCGTTACACCGCTTACGCCAAGCACGAAGTGAAGTGGCTCAAGGACTCTCTCGAACCATCCCAGCAGGCCGACTACGATGAAAAGAGCGTCGAAGAATGGAGCAACCGTTCCGAATGGCTTGGCATCAAGATTCTCCAAACGAAGACCGAAGAAGAAAAGAACATCGGTTGGGTCGAATTCGTCTGCAAGTTCAAGCAGGGCAACATCGCCCGTGAGCACCACGAACTTTCTGAATTCCACCGCGTGAAGGGCGCATGGCTCTTCTACGACGGTCGCGCAGTGAAGCCGCAGACCATCCACAAGGAAGCGGAAGTCGGTCGAAACGATCCGTGTCCGTGCGGTTCGGGCAAAAAGTACAAGAAGTGCTGCGGCGCTAACAAGTAATTTGCGACTTCGTCGCAGTTGGCTGAGCTTAGTGGGTAGAACTTAGTTGTTAACATAATCTAAGTTCTGATCTCTAAGCTCTAAGTTCTACACTCAACCCTTACCTATTCAATATGTTCAAAGTTTTCGTAGATGGTGAAGCCGGGACCACTGGCCTTCAAATCAACGAACGTCTCGCCAACCGCGACGACGTGGAACTTTTGCACATCGATCCTGAACTCCGCAAAGATGCGAAAGAGCGCCAGCGTTTAATCAACGAATCCGACGTTACATTCCTCTGCTTGCCGGATGCCGCTTCGAAGGAAAGTGCAGAACTCTGCACCAATCCGAAGACGAAGATCATTGATGCGTCTACCGCCCACCGTACCAATCCAGCTTGGGCTTACGGACTTTCGGAACTCTCCCCGGAATTTCGCAAAGCCGTTGAAACGAATACCCGCATTGCAAATCCGGGTTGCCACGCTTCCGGATTCATTCTCGGAGTCTATCCGCTGATCGCGGCTGGACTTTTGAAAAAGAATGCGGACCTAGCCACATACAGCCTTACCGGCTACTCGGGCGGCGGAAAAAAAATGATCGCGGACTACGAAGCGGAAGGTGCCCAGATTTCGCATCCGGGAGAATCCCCTCGCCTGTTTGCACCGCGCCCTTATGCGCTCGGACATCATCACAAACATCTTCCTGAAATGATGCAGGTATGCGGACTTGAAAAAGCCCCAATCTTCAATCCGGTCGTCGGTCCATATTATAAAGGCATGGCCGTTTCCACAGCTCTTTTCCAGAGCTCTCTCACCAAGAGCGCTTCGGCAAAAGACGTTCAGGAAATTTTAGCGGCTCATTACGCAAACACCCGCTTTGTCAAAGTTCTCCCGTTTGAAGAAGAACCGACACTGGATGCAGGTTCTCTTAACCCGACGGAATGCAATGGAACGAACGAAGCTCACGTTTACGTGTTCGGCAAGGATTCTTCCATCCAAGTCTCCGTCATTCTCGACAATCTGGGCAAGGGTGCGAGCGGCGCCGCGATTCAGAACATGAACATCGCGCTCGGACTTGACGAAGGAATCGGCCTGGTTTAAGCCAAGCCCTTTAAATAATCTTCCACATTCAGATAATTAATGTTACCGAGCGCTCCCGCGGGGCCTCGGTATATTATGTTTTTGCTCAAAATTTTCCCATAGCGGAATTCCGTATCGGCGCATTTTTTTACGTCCAGCAAGTGACGGCACTGTTCCCTGGCGGCCCGGTCGCTGTGCTTGATCTCGTAGATTTCACAGCAGGCGTTTTTCAGGTCAAACACCACCATATCAAATTCGCCAACAGCAAACTGCAACTGAAAAACTTGTTTGTCCGGTCTAGCCATCTTGGTTTCAAGCAATACAATTTCTTCCATCATGCGACCGCGAATCTCGTCGAGAATTCGCTTTTCGATGGACATGCGCTCGGCTATCGGAATATTCCTGAACGTTTCGTCAAGCAACAAGCTCTGGATAAGCGCCGACGCCTGGGCGTAACGAAGCCCCGGCTGCGAAAGAACTGTACGCGAAACACGCGCATTCAGGTTCGACATGTTTACCACATCGATGTCGCACGTAAGGTCCAACAAGTCCAAATATTCTTTAATCTCCGCACGGTGAGCCTCGCCTATTCCGACAGACAGTTCCGCCTTATCACGTATCTGCAAAATGTGCTTTAGTCTCTTCGTTACCGCACCTATATCAACCCTATCCAAGATATCCGTAGGCTTGAACCTGTCGCGACGCAGATTCTGTGCAGAACGTCTCAAGTCGCCTGACTTAAATTTTCTCGTCAACACCTCTATCGTAAAGCGGTGATTCACGTCCTCCACGATGCGGTTAATCGCATTCGTCAGTTCCCCTGCATCATAGAGTTCCTGCAACGAGCGAAAATGCCCCTCATGCTGATAGCACTTCAAGGAATGCTGAATATTGCGGGCAATGGCGGAATCCACATAATCGTCCGCGCTCTCTTTCGTCGCAAAAGTAAACTTGTCCATATTGTAGTTCGCACCCCCCATGCTCATGGTACCGCCGAACTCAATGAACTTGTCTATCCCCACTACACCAAGGACATTTTCAAATTCACGATATGGGATAAAGGTCGTATGCAGCAAAATGCAGCGGTCATAAAGCTGTTCGTCTTCCGAAAAGACAAACCCTAGGGAATCCGTCCCCGAAAGGACTATCTTCATGCCACCTGCCGCAAACACATCGGAGAACAGCGCTGCTCCCTCGATAAAATCGCTGAGCATAGTCACTTCGTCAATAAACACGTAGCGGTAACCGAGCGATTCCAGCAACTTGAGATCGTGATTGACATCGGCAAGGGAGTGGCGGGAGCTCAGCTGGACAAACGCCGTTTTTGCAAGCATCTCGGCGGGCATCTCGCCCATAAGCTGGCGAACAAGCGTCGTCTTGCCCGTACGGCGAAGCCCATACAGAATCAGAACGCGGTCATTGTTTTCGCTATAGATATAGTCGTGGAGGGCAGCAAAACACTCGCGTTTTTTCCACTTCATTACAGAGGCGAAAAAGCGGGGCAACTGCGCACCGATTTTCACATCGGTCTTGAAATTCGGAGTGGCAGAATAAGCCGCAACGGGTTCAGCCACCATGCCCTGCAATACACCACGCAGCGATTCTTTTTGTGCACGCTCCGCCGCAATTTTCGCGGCAAGTTCCGCAAATTCCTCGTCTTTCACACGACGGCTACGCTGCTTGCCGTTTTCTGTCCACTGGTAGTAAGCATAACGCTTGCCGTGGATTGTCTTGTAGGTGATTCCGCCGATACTCATAACGTCCCTTTTTAACTTAAATTTAACTTATTAAGTTAAAAAAGTCAATAGGGCGAAAGAAAATGCGACAGCCATCCCTACGCAAGAATCTTTTTCGATATTTCCGGCGATGAACAGCGGGGCAACGACCTCTCCGAATGGGGCAGCGTATGCATCACCTACACCGCGAACAGAACTCGTGACCGCAAACATCAAGTGGAGCGACTTTGTCCAGGAAGGCTTCAGGCTCCGCGTCGAACGCGACAGCGTCGTGAAAAACATCAGCCGCGTGGAAGTCAGTTTCGAGAAACCAGGCACGAATATTTCGGCAAAGACTCATTCCATCCGCAAGTACGGGACCTGCAACAAGTAGAAATGGGATTTCCCGATAACAATTTTTCTACATTTGTTGCATGTTCCTAGACGAAAAAACGATTGAAGTTCGCTCCGGCAAGGGCGGTAACGGTCTTAGCAGTTTCCGCCGTGAAAAGTTTGTACCGCTTGGAGGCCCGGACGGTGGCGACGGTGGTCGCGGCGGCAGTGTCATCTTGCGTGCGAACGAACAGTATTCCACGCTTTTGGACATGGGCAACGCTCATATTTACAAGGCTGACAACGGTCAGGACGGCGGAGCCGCCCGTTGCACCGGTCGTTCTGCCAAGGATTTGATTGTCGACGTTCCCTGTGGCACGCTCGTCAAAGATTCCGAAGGTCACATTCTTGCGGACCTGACGGAACCGAACCAGCGCTGGGTGGCAGCCAAGGGCGGACGCGGCGGACTCGGCAACGTTCACTTTGTAACGCCCACCATGCAGGGGCCAGAAAAGGCAACGCAGGGTCAGCGCGGTGAACGTCGTGAACTTTACCTGGAACTGAAGCTCGTTGCAGACGTGGGCCTTGTGGGGTTCCCGAATGCAGGCAAGTCTTCCCTCGTAAACAAGATTTCGAGCGGCAAGCCTAAAGTCGGCGACTACCCGTTCACCACTCTCGAACCGGTGCTCGGTATCGTGACGGAATCGGCACGTTCCTTTGTCGTTGCAGACATTCCGGGTTTGATCGAAGGCGCAAGCGAAGGCAAGGGCCTCGGTCATGAATTCTTGAAACACATCGAACGCACCTACGCTCTTCTTTTCGTCATCGACGCTTTTGACGATAACGCCTGGAAGAACTTCCAGACCCTTCGCAAGGAACTCAAACAATTCCACCCGAAGCTTGTGGAAAAGCCGTTCATCGTGGCTCTCAACAAGGCCGACTTGGGAATTGAAAAAGCCGAAAAAGCGTTCAAGGCCAAGAAACAGGAATACATTGCAACGTCTGCGATAACGGGAATCGGCCTGAAGGAACTGAAGAAGGCCCTCGGCAAACTCGTACCGGACAAGCGCAAAAAGAATACAGGTTGGGGAAAGTAAAATGGGCGCATCCAAAAACATCACCAAAAAAGATCTCGTGGAAGAAATCGCATCGCGCGCCGGAATGACCCAGGTCGACACGAAAATCATTGTGGAAAATTTTTTGGATGCGATTTCCAACGCCCTGATTGAAGGCAAGAACATCGAAATCCGCGGATTCGGACGCTTTAAGCTCCGCATGCGCGGTGCTCGCACCGCCCGCAATCCTCGCACCGGGGAAAAGGTGAGTATCGACGCCCAAATTCGTCCGGTATTCGAAGCGAGCCGCGAACTCAGCAAAATTTTTGACGAGAAATCCGCCGATGCGGAATTCATCGGAAACATCGAAGGCGAAGAAGACAATGGCTGATAAAAAAGAAGTCGCAAAAACGCCGACGATCACAAACCGAAAGGCTCAACATCTTTACTTTATCGAAGATCGTTTTGAAGTCGGCGTCATGCTCGTCGGCTCTGAAATCAAATCGATTCGAGCTGGTAAATGCAGCTTTAACGAAGCCTGGGTCGAAGTCTCCAAAGACAAGAACGAACTTTGGCTTGTGGGCGCCCACATCGACGAATATTTTTTCGCCAAACGCTTTGGGCACGAACCGCAGCGCAAGCGCAAGTTGCTCGCCCACGTTTCTGAAATCCAGAAGATGCGCAAAGCAACTGAACTCAAGGGTCTCACCCTGATTCCGTTGAAGTTGTATTTTAAAAAGCGTTACGCAAAGATCGAAGTAGGCTTATGTCGAGGCAAGGACCAAAGAGACAAACGACAAGATATTATCGCTCGGGACGAGAAACTCGCCATAGCGCGCATCGTCAAAGCGAGCGGTCGACGCTGATTTTTATAACGCTGCTTTTGTGGCTAGGCCTCTTCACGGAAGCGGTCGCAAGCGTTCCTATCTCAAAAATCGACGGGACCTGGATGGTGAACTTGGATTCGCTTTCCAAGGAAGAAGGTCTCAAAACCCATTTGCAACCGGTAGAACGTCATTTTAAGACCGAAGGCAAAGAGCTTTCCTGTTCCTTCGTTCTCGGATTCCCGTACATTTTTGCCAACGGGAATGCAGTCAAGCTTTCGACGCCCACCGTCTTCGAAAACGATGTCGTCTGGACGCCTCTCGAAGAAACGGTTGAAATTTTTGGCAAGGCATTTTCCAAAAAATACACGGTCGATACCACGGCAAAGCTTTTGAAAACGGATTCCCCTCTGGCCGTTTCTTCTTCCGCGAAAAAGCCGTCATCCTCTTCGGTTGCAAAGTCCTCATCCTCTGTCGCGAAATCTTCGTCGTCCGTCGCAGAAAAGGCGGCGCCTCTCGTGCGCAAGAATGCGCCTGCGGGATCTCGTGAAGTCAGGAACATTGTGATCGATCCGGGCCACGGTGGAAAAGACCCAGGTGCCATCGGTTTGATTTCTAACGAAAAAGACATCGTGCTTGCGGTTTCCAAGCTTCTTGAAAAAGAACTTGTCGCCATGGGCTTTCATGTGAAGCTCACCCGCAGTACAGACAAATTCATTCAACTTTCCGAACGTCCGCAGATTGCAAACAAGTGGAACGGCGATCTCTTTATCAGCCTCCACTGCAACGCCATCGACGGCAACAAAGCTCGCAAAAAGAAGACGAAAGGATTCCGCATTTACGTACTGCGCGATCCGGAAAGCGAAGAAGACCGAGCCATTGCCCGCCGTGAAAACAAGGTGGCCAAGACCTACGGCGACAAGAATTCCAAGGAAGAACTTTCCCCCCTCGACTGGCTCAAGATTCAAGCCCGTCTGGAACAGTACAAACAGGCGAGTTACACCTTTACCGAAAAGGTGATCAAAGCCTATGAAGGCGGAAAGATTTCCAAAATGGGATCCGGTGCTGGCGGTGCGGGATTCATGGTGCTTGTCGGTGCATTCATGCCGGCGACACTCGTGGAACTCGGCTTCATTAGCAATCCCGAAGAAGAACTATACATGAATTCGGAAAAAGGTCAAAAGGATATGGCAAAGCGTATCGCCAAAAGCGTACAGGAATACAAAAAGGCTCTTGACGAATATCTGAAAACGCTTTCTCACTAAAAAAGAAATTCTTTTTACAAAAATGTCGTTTCCAAAAATCTAAACAACGCATTTTCGTTATCTTTTTTAAAATTTTGTATGTAAACATCCATGTAAGATTCTATCTTTGAAAAACAAAATTTGAACACCCGAGGTATATATGTCCGGACACTCTAAATGGGCAACCACGAAACGCAAAAAAGCAAAGACTGACGTCGCCCGCGCAAAAGCCTGGAACAAATTCATTAAGGAAATCTCCATCGCAGCCAAGCTCGGTGGTGGCAACCCGGATTCCAACCCGCGTCTCCGCGCAGCCATCCTCAAGGCCAAGAGCCAGAGCCTTCCTGCCAAGAACATCGAATCCGCTATCGCAAAGGGTACTGGTGAAGGTAAAGATGTCATCATGGAAGAACCGATCTATGAAGGTCGCGGTCCGGGTGGCGTTGCCATTTTCGTGAAGTGCATGACGGACAACAAGACCCGTACGGTCTCCAACATCCGCAATATCTTCAACAAGAACGGCGGTAGTCTCGGCGAATCCGGTTCTGTTGCCTGGGCATTTACGCACAAGGGCGTGATTGATGTCGATGCCACGAAGTATGCTGAAGACCAGGTCATGGACGTGGCTCTCGAAGCAGGTGCTGACGACATGGCCACAGAAGATGACGTTCACGAAATTTCGACGTCCCCGGAAGCATTCGACGCTGTGACCAAGGCTCTCGAAGCGGCGGGTATCGAAATGCTCAACGCTGAAATTTCTTACGTCCCGAACGATCCGGTCAAGCTCGACCACGGCGATGCCCAGAAGCTCCTCAAGCTTCTCGACAAGTTCGAAGATGATGACGACGTCCAGGACGTTTATCACAACGCTGAAATCAGCGATGAAGACATGGACGCAGCAGAATAATTCGCATCGGTTTTCAAAAGAAAAGGCTCCGCATTTGCGGGGCCTTTCTTTTTTAGAATTCTTTTGTCTCCTGCCAAAAATCAAATCATCATCAGGTCGGTATTCGGATTGTATTCGGAGTTCGCTTCCGGTTCCTGGTAGCAATGTTCCGGAGCCTGGATCTGGGTCGCAAAAAAGTTCTTGTGCGCTTCCACGATCTTTTCGCGAGCCACTTCGGCGGAGAGCCAATCGCCGATTTCCACGGCCTTGCCTTCGAGTTCCTTGTAATACTGGAAGAAGTTACGGGTAATCTTCAGGAACATCGGGTCCACGTCATGCAAATCGCGGATAGGATGCGGAATGTACAGAGGCACGCCAAGCACCTTGTAATCCTTTTTGCCGCCATCGGTCATGTCCAAGACACCCACGGCGCGGCAAGAGACGACGGTACCCGTCGCAAGAGGCGCAGAGCAGTAAACAAGCATATCCAAGGCGTCACCGTCATCGGCACGGGTACTCGGAATGAGGCCGTAGCTGCACGGATAACTCATGGAAGAAAGCAGGCAACGGTCCAAACGGAAGACGTGGAAACGTTCATCATATTCGTACTTGACGTTCGTATCCTTTGGAATTTCAACAACACAATCCACTTCGTATGGATATTTCGGCCCAATCGGGAGTTCTAAGTAATTAATTGGCATAAGGTAAATATAACTTACAATTAACGAGAACGCCATCTTAAAGAAGTGTTTTTGTCATAAAGACCCACGGCAACCTTGATTTCTCCGCCGTCAGGACTGTAACCTGCTTCGATACGGATTCGGTCGAGAGCCGGGATAATAAAATGAATGCCGCCGTAAACGCTCTGGCGGTAATCGCCCCAGTCGGGAGTTTGCGTATTCCAAAGGAACGAGCCTTCGACACCGGCGACGAGCTGCACCCCCCAAAAGAGATTTGCCCCCATGATGCTGAACGGATGGCGTTCAAGCAAAACAAAACGTTCTTCCACGTTCCAGATTGCTTCGTGGCGACCGTGAATACTTGAGTCCGGATCAAAGCCGCGGAGCGTATTTGCACCGCCCTGGTGCAAACGGTCAAAGAACATCTGAGTTCCCGGACGGTAGCGCAAAAGCGAAGATACGCCCGTAATGAAGCGTCCCATCGGATAATACAGGCGGTTATCCCACAGGAATTCAATATAATCCTCTACGTCCGCATAAAAGGCGCCATAGCGCGTCACACGGAATTCTTCATAAGCACCGAGATGCGGGTCCACCTTGGAATCTCGCGCGTCTAGGAGTACGCCTACGCCCAAATCCGGAACGGCGCCGTACTTTTGCACGTAACGGTAAGAAGCCGCCCAAAGGAACGAAAAATCCTTCCAGAGCCTTGCGCCGATTTCTAGGTGCGAATACCAGGAGCGGTCATCAAAGTTCCTTAAATCGTCCCAGGAATCCGTGCGCAGGAATTCAAAGTTCCAGGACAGCGGAAGCCCCAAAAGCCACGGAGAGCTCGCGTAGATGGCAAATTCCTTGGAATCGAAAAGCGGGCTCACCGACGTGCGATACTGAGCTTCCACTCGGATATCTTCCCCTGCCACATTCAAATGCGAAAGGGCAAGGCCCAGCATCCAGCCGTCCTGATCGGTCTTTTTACCGGCGGGCGACGGAATCCAGTGCAAGAGTTCCGTGAAGCGGTATTCAAGTTCAACGCCTTCCGCGGATTCCGTACAAACTAATGAAATATCCGAAAAGAGATCGAGGCTTTCCAGATTCAATTTTTCGATGCGAAAATTTTCGGAGGAAAAAGGCTTTCCCGATGCATTCAAAAGTTCCCGTTCCACCACGTGAGGTTGGGTGTCGTCGAGACCCGAAAATCGAATGCTTTGCACAGGCTTTCCTTCCGTGCAGGTTCCCGCCAGAGACTCGCCCGCAAACGCGACGGCCCCAATGCCCAGGAGGAATGTCAACGAGGAAAGGATTCGCTTCATGGGTTCAAAAGTAGCTACAAAAAAAGCTCCCCAAATCCGGGAAGCTTTTTTGAAAAGTTTTTAAGAAGTAGGATTACTTTTCTTCCGCTTCTTCGCTCTTCTTGGCGGCAACGCGACGCGTCTTACGCTTTGCACCAGCAATGTTCAACTTACCATCACCAGCGAAACGCTTGTTGAACTGATCAATACGACCAGCGGTATCCACGCGGTGTTGCTTGCCAGTCCAGAACGGATGAGTGTCGCTCGTGATTTCCAAAGTAACCACGCCATATTCGACACCATCGATCACTTTCTTTTCGGCAGACGACTTCGTGGAGCGGGTGATGAACTCTTTACCCGTATTCGCATCAACGAACACGACCGGATTGTAATCGGGATGAATACCATTTTTCATTTTGTTAATCCTACTTATAAACGTTAGGTGAACCAAATTTAGATGAATTTTTACATTTTGGCAATTCGCAAATAGTATTTTTGTACCATGAAACCGAAAAAATGTGTTGCTCTCTTCTCGATTTGCTCGGTCGCAGGCCTTATGATTGCCTGTGGACAGAACGAAAGCACCGAAGGACGTTTGCAGGTCAACAAAAAATATGTTTTGGAATCCTGGCCGGATAGCGCCTACATCGCCGATTTGGATTCCATTCTAAAAGCCGAACCTTTGAAACCGGGCGCCGATAGCGAACGCACGGAACTCACCATTTACTCGGGGAACATTCCAACGATTCACCTTCCGGGCCAAAAGAAGGCTTCAAAGCAAGCAACCGCATCTGCGGAAAAGCGAACCGTTGCAGCCAGTCCAGCGAACACGGCCAAGCCGGCGAAGGCCGCGGAGCGCTTTGCGGACAACTTCATGAACGCGCTCGGAGCTTTGCAGTCCGACCCGACGAACACTTCCAAGTACAAGACCGTTTCTGCGAAGGACGGCGAAAACCTTTTCGCCCTGCTTTCCCGTGCCTATGGTCAGGATGCGACGAAGCTTCCCCGCTTCTACACGCTTTCTACCTTGCAGTCGGTGAATCCCGGAGTCAAGCTCGAACATTTAAATGCGGGCGATCAGGTGCGTATTCCAAATCTTTAAGCTTTTGAATTTCTAAGCAAAAAGTCCGGGCTAACGCTCGGACTTTTTGTTTTAACATTTTAAGGATAAGACTTAAAGCGTGCCTTTGGAGCTCGGCACTCCCTTCACATTGCGCGAGGGCGCAACAGCCATCGCGACAGCACGTGCGAAGGCTTTGAAGATAGCTTCGAGGCAGTGGTGATTGTCTGCGCCATAGAAGAGTTCCACGTGCAAATTCATGCGGGCATTTTCGCAGAGCGACTTGAAGAAATGTTCAAAGAGGCTCACCGGCATATTCTCTGCGCCGACCGTCGAATTCGGAAGTTTTGCATTCCAGACAAAGCCGATACGATTCGAGAAGTCAAGGCAAACACGAGCCAGCGCTTCATCCATCGGAACAAAATAGAAGCCGTAGCGTTCAATGCCCTTCTTGTCGCCGAGGCACTTGATAAAAGCTTCGCCGAGGCAGATCGCAATGTCTTCGATCGAATGGTGCATGTCCACGTAAGTGTCGCCATGGCTTTCCACGTTCAGCGTAAAACCACCGTGCACCTGGAAAAGGTCGAGCATGTGATTAAGGAAGCCCGAGCCTGTATCGATTTTACCGCGAGAGACCTCATCCAAATTGAGCGAAAGCTTGATCTGGGTTTCGCTCGTGTTGCGGATAATCTGCGCTTCTCTCATCGCTTATCTCCTTGTAATCTTGCCATTCGTGCTCAAGCAGAAACGGCTCGCGTAGCCTTTGCGGATCGGAACCGGAATTTCCTTGCCGTTCGCAACCACCTTGCTGACTGCGTCCGGGTTGCCGATCACCAAGCAGAGTGTATCGTTATAGGCGTAAGTGATCTTCGAATATTTCGTCGTCAAATTGCCTTCACGGAGAACCTTGTTATCGTTCAAGCTGCGGTAGATGCCGACCCAAGAGGTCGAGGAATCCCTGCCCGAAATCGTAACATGGAGTTTGCCCTTTGCTTCCGGAACCGAATCTTTCTTTTCGGTTGCACGGGAATCCGAAGAGAGGAAGGTCGTCACGGAGCTGCCCTTGGCAGAAATCTTCTTTGCGCTGTCGAGAGCGGCCTGCATCGCGGAGGAATCCTGTTCCACGTTCAAGGATTCAGGCGGAACATTTTCCGCACCATCGGGAACCGTCGTTTCGAAAGATGTCGTATCGTCTTCCACGATTGCTGCCTTTTGCACGGGAGCAGGCGTCGGAGATTCCGGAGCCAACGACATCTTGTTCAAGAACTTGACGCCGGCGAAGAAGGCTGTGGCCAAGATGATAATCACAATCAGAACCGCCTTGAAGCTGTTCTTATTCGCATTGAGTTTTGTACCCGCAAAGCCTTCCGATTCAGAAGTAATGGTTTTCGGAGCGATGAACTCCTCTGAATAAGAAGAACCGACTTCCTTGGAATAGCATTCGAGGACCTTTGGCATATCGAGTCCGAGCGCCACAGCGATCGAATTCAAGTATCCTCGGACATATGCTTCCACCGGGAACTTGTTCCATTCACCCGCTTCGATTTCTTGCAAGTGTTCCAACGAAACACGGGTCTTCTGAGAAAATTCTTCCAAAGAAATTCCCTTGGATTCACGAACACGCTTCAGGTATTCGCCAAGCTTTTCGTTTGAAGCCTTTTCTTCCGCAAAATCAGACATTTGACTCTCCTAAATGATCGATCAAATCCAGGGTCTTCGCAACAGGAAGACCGACTACGTTATAAAAACAACCGTTCACCGCTTTGACAAGACGTGCGCCGATGCCTTGAATGGCATAAGCTCCAGCCTTGTCCATCGGTTCGCCGGAATTCACATATTCCTGCAAAGCCTGTTCGGTGTTGTGACGGAAAATCACATCGGTGATTTCCTTCGACGATTCCAGAATTTTCCCGTTGTGCGCAATGGCTACGCCCGAAATCACTTTATGACGGCTGCCGTTCAAAAGCTTGAGCATCGAAAGCGCCTCGCTGGGGTCTTTCGGTTTACCGAGCGCTTTGCTGTCCATGATGACCAACGTGTCGAAGCCGAGAACATATTCATTTGGAAAGCGCTTGGAGACTTCGAGAGCTTTTCCTTCCGCAAACTTCTGCGGTCTTTCCTTGGGCTTCAAGCCTTCACCGTCTTCGACAAAATTGGATTTTTCGACGCGAAACGGCACCTTCAACTGGGTGAGGATGTCAGAGCGACGCGGCGAGGCGCTTGCAAGAATAAAGGATTTCACAAAACCCCCGAAATCACTTTGGAATGGTCACCGAGCAACAGCGACCCCTTGAATCCTTTCACTTCGGAATCGCCGCCAAAAATCGAGTGCGAAATTTCAGAATCAACGAGCGTTGTGTGTTCCGAAATCACGGAATCCGCAATCTTCGAATTTTCAATGACGACTCCCGGTCCGACCGAGACGTTCGGTCCGACAAGAGAATTGCGAATCACAGCCGTTTCCGCGATATGACAAGGCGGAATTATAGTGCTGTCCTTAAAACGGGAAACGTCCTGAGGTTCAAGACCCGAAAGAATTTTCGCATTGGTCTTGAGGAAGGATTCCGCCGTTCCACAGTCGAGCCAAGAGCGAATCGGAGCCGTGCGGAACTTCGCGCCTGATTCCACCATCATCTGGAGAGCGTCTGTCAACTGGTATTCGTTGCGTGTGCGAATATCTTCGCGAATCAATTTTTCGAGCGAAGAGCGAAGAAGGGCGACATCCGTGATGTAATAGATGCCGACTAGAGCTTCATTTGAAACAAATGTTTGCGGCTTTTCGACAAGCTTTGTGATGCGGCCCGAAGAATCGGTCACCGCCACACCAAAGCGACGCGGGTCTTCCACTTCACGCGTCATCAAGACGTTTTCTTTTTCGGTCTTGAGGAAAGAGAGATCTGCATCAAAAAGCGTATCGCCTAAAATGATCAAAACAGGCTCATCATCGGTCAAGAAAGGCAAGCAAAGGGAGATCGCTTCCCCGAGTCCCTGCGGATTGCATTGCCGCACGGTACGCGCATTCTGGAAGCTCCTTTGCTTGATGAAATCTTCAACAAGTTCTCCTTTATACCCAGTAATGAAAATCTGTTCGGAGACAGGCAAGGAATCGTAGGACGCAATAATATGATCTATCAGCGTTCTTCCGGCAATAGGAAGAAGGCACTTTGGTAAAGACAAAGTGAATGGTCTAAGACGCGTTCCAGTTCCGGCCACAGGCAAAATGACTTTCATAATTACTCTAAATCTAGAATTTCTAGCTCAAGTGGACACAAGTTTCCGTAGAAAAACCCTTGAATTACCATCCCCCATCTTCTACGCTCTTGTGCGGTGCCTAGACTCTCGCGGACCCACTTCCGGGTCGCTTGCATATTTGAAGAACGCTTCTGCACCGCCTTCGATGTATATTGCGTTAAAAGAAGCGGGAGAAACCGAGTATTGGGTGGAACTGTTGTACGAGGCAAAATATTTAGAAGCAAAGAAATTCAAAATAATTATTGAGCCATGCCGAGTATTAATTCGGATGCTTAGCGCTATAACCAAAACCGCCAAAAAAACTTCCAAATAATTTCACACTACACTCTTCACACCACACATTTGTATATTTGTCTGTCGGACAACGAAACGAGGAAGCGCTATATGACTTGGCAACAGGAATTGGATGACTTGGTGTACGATGAGCGCCAGCGCACTAAAGCAGCCGAAAAGCGCGCCAGCGAGGCTGAAACTCGTGCGGATGCTGCAGAAAATCGTGCCGAGAAGTACGAGAAGATTCTCAAGGAACACGGGCTCCTTTAAGTAAGCCCTTTTTCAAGAAAATAAGCCCAAAGCCGGTCCGCAGGGGCCGGTTTTGCTGTTTTAGGTCGTTTCTTTTCAACAAAGACTTCTTTTCATTTTCATCAACAACTTCAGGAACGCGAGCAATGGCACGAGACAACTCGCGAAAATTGTCACAAGCATGTAGAGACCGCGTTCAGTAAAGGCCGTCGGATTAACAGGACTGTATTTTAGCTTGGCAAGGTGGTCAAATTTTTTGACCAGCTCCTTTTTCTGCCTGAATCTTCTGCGATTCCTTCAACACTTCGTCCAACGTGAAATCTTCCTGCGTAAAGAAAAACGTGTTCTTGCCCAAATCCTTGAGCGAAGCCCCGAAGTGGTAGGCCGTATCGTCTATGAACAAGAATCGGTCGTGCATTCCGTAACTAGGCAGAACTTGCATCGGGCAGTCGGGATATTGTTCGTTGTAAGTGGCTAGGTCCATTTCAAGGACTTTGCTTTTGTCATAGGTGTAGATTGTCACGGAAACGCCTTTTTCCCGCTTGAGCATCATGGCCAGAGTCTTCTCGGTCACGTACCTGTCGACAAGTACGATTCTTTTCTTTGCCTGGCGAATCAGGTCACAGACAAATACATAGGCATCGAACTCCTGGTTGTTGTAAAATAAGCCCTTGGTTTTGAGCTCGCCCCTGTCCATCGCCTCGAAAAGTTCGTCAAATTTACGGTCGTGGTCAAGCAGATGCTCGTCATGACCGGTCAAGCGGCAGTCCTGTTCCAAATCTTTTGCTTCTACATTTGAAAGCCGGTTTATAAAACCTCCATTTTGCAATATAAAATGACGCATCGCCACGAATGCTTTCATGATGTCTATGCTGACCCTGATGGCTTTTTCGCTATGCAGCACAGCAGAAAGCATGGCTACTCCCTGTTCGGTGAAGGCATAAGACGAATATTTGGAATGCTGTCCACGTCCAGTTTTTATGGTTCCATCTTGGCACCTTAGAGACTCTTCTTTTGTCAGCTCGAAGTAGAACTCATCGGGAAATCTGTTGGGATTTCTTTTTACGGCCCGATTAATGTACTTCGTTTCCACCCCGTAAAGCGTCGCCAAATCGCGGTCAAGCAACACCTGCTTGCCACGAATGACTTGAATCATCTTTCCGATGCCTGACTCCATAAGCGGGTTAGGTGCGGAATTATCCGTTTTTTCGGTCTTTTTAGCCATCTTCTACTCCTTCCGCCTACAAGCAAAAAAAGGCGGGGCAACGTGTTCTCGATGCAAATATACGTTCCTCGTATGTCACATTAATCTGCGTTGTCATCTTGTAATGCCAGGCTTTCTTTTTCTGCCTGAATCTTCTGCGATTCCTTCAACACTTCGTCCAACGTGAAATCTTCCTGCGTAAAGAAAAACGTGTTCTTGCCCAAATCCTTGAGCGAAGCCCCGAAGTGGTAGGCCGTATCGTCTATGAACAAGAATCGGTCGTGCATTCCGTAACTTGGCAAGACTTGCATCGGGCTGTCGGGATATTGCTCGTTGTAAGTTGCCAGGTCTAACTCGAGAACCTTGCTCTTGTCGTAGGTGTAAATAGTCACGGAAACGCCTTTTTCCCGCTTGAGCATCATGGCCAGAGTCTTCTCGCTCACGTACCTGTCGACAAGTACGATTCTTTTCTTTGCCTGGCGAATCAGGTCACAGACAAATACATAGTTGACCCTTAAAAAGTCACTTCGCGAGCGCAGGATAAGGAGGTTCGCCGTTTTTATTCACCCCTTCCCGGCAAAGGAAGCAACAGTATAGCCATTCCAACAGGACAAAAAAGCGCCTCATGGCCCTCTTGAAGTTGAACGCCGCTGCTGCAAGCTTTGCATTGAGCATGTCGCCAAAGATTCCCTTGTAGAAATTTCTGCCCATACGGTGGTCGCTTTTCAGGTGGCCGTTGATAGGCTCGATGCCTGCCCTCTTGCAAAAAAGCTTGTGAGCCTTTTCCTTCTGGTAGTAAGTCGCGTTTTTCTTCGGGACGTCCGGTATCACGATCTTTGTCGTTCCGGATTCCTTTTGTCCGCGGTAGCCTCGGTCGCATGCGGCCTGGCTCGGCCTGAATCCAAGCATTTGTTCAACATGGTCAAGCGTATCGTCTATCGTATGTCCGTCATACTCGTCCCGGAACGAGACCGCGCCGACAATGATGCCGCTGTAGCTCCGGGCGATTGACACCTTGTTGCCGAACTCGTATTTCTTGTGTTCCTTGCCCTTGCCGATGCATTTTACTTCGGGTTCGTGAAGCGAATAGACCTTGTCCTTGTCGCATTTCTTCTGTGCCAGAACTTTTTTGAAAAGCTCGATTTTTTCTTTGTACGTGTTCAACAAGTTCTTGCTGGCGAGATTTCGCTCTAATTCACGGACGAGCCGTCCCGCGATTGTCTTCAGCCTGCGATCTGCCTTGTGAGCCTTCTTGCCGTTCTTCGGGTGATTGCGGAAACGCTGGTCACGATGGACCTTCTTCAAGGTTCTCTTGTAGGACTGTCTTTGCGGAAGATCATGCTCTTCCACGATCCTCTGTACCTGTTCTATTATCTTGTTCGCAAGTTTGGCGTCTGTAGGGAACGTGATGTTCTTTTCCTGCACGGTCGTGTCAAGAAAGACCGTGCCGCATCCTGTCGGTCCTTGTTTATCGTGGTCATCGTTGACGAGGATACTTTCCTTGAGGATCATGTCCATGCCCGCTTCGCCAATCATGTGCCGGAAGTGAACAAGTTCGCTCGGGTCGCAGGGTTGCTCCGTCGAGAAGAACCGTTCTCCGCAAAAATACTGGTAATAGGCGTTTTCCTGAAACTGCTCCACGACGGACTCGTCCGATACGTTGCGGATGTGCTTCAGGATGATGAGCCCGGTCATGAGACGGATCGGCTTGTTCGGCGCACCCATTTTGTCGTCAAACCGTTTCGAAAACTCGGTCTCGAACTTGTTCCAGTCAATCTTGTTCGCGAGAACGTAGAGGGAATGCTTGTGGTTCAACTGCTCCTCAAGGGAACAGAAAAGGCTTGTCTGTGCGTGGGATTTTGGCGGTCTGTACATAAAAAATTGCAAGGTTTTCAATCATATTTTAGAAAACCTTGCAATATTTTCACAGGGTAGAAATCAGTTTTTCCCAATAGTTATGCGGGCTGGGCGGGATTTTAAGGGACGACTACATAGGCATCGAACTCCTGGTTGTTGTAAAATAAACCCTTGGTTTTGAGCTCGCCACGGTCCATCGCCTCGAAAAGTTCGTCAAATTTACGGTCGTGGTCAAGCAGATGCTCGTCATGACCGGTCAAGCGGCAGTCCTGTTCCAAATCTTTTGCTTCTACATTTGAAAGCCGGTTGACGAGGCCTCCGTTACCCATCATAAGGTGACGCAGTTGCACGAATGCCCGCATGATGGCGATGTTGACCTTGATTGCAGACTCACTTTTTAGAACCGAAGATAGCATCGCTACGCCTTGTTCGGTGAAAGCTAAAGAACGGTATTTTGTGTGCTTTCCCTTTAAATTTTGCCCCTTTTTTTCTAAGGTCGCATTTTGCGACCTTAGAAGTTGCGATTCCTCTAAAGAGAGATGTATGCAAAAATCTTCGGGAAAACGCTCAATATTGCGCTTTACCTGCTCATTTATACGCTTCGTTTCCACCCCGTAAAGCGTCGCCAAATCGCGGTCAAGCAGCACCTGCTTGCCACGAACTATTTGAATCATTTTTTCGACACCCGACTCCACGATCGGGTTTGGTACGGAATCATCCGTTTTTTCGGTCTTTTTAGCCATCTTCTACTCCAATTCGCCTACAAGCAAAAAAGACGGGGAAACGTGTTCTCGATGCAAATATACGTTCCTCGTATGTCACATTAATCTGCGTTGTCATCTTGTAATACCTGACTTTTTTTTCCCTGAATCTTCTGCGATTCCTTCAACACTTCGTCCAACGTGAAATCTTCCTGCGTAAAGAAGAACGTGTTCTTGCCCAAATCCTTGAGCGAAGCCCCGAAGTGGTAGGCCGTATCGTCTATGAACAAGAATCGGTCGTGCATTCCGTAACTAGGCAGAACTTGCATCGGGCTGTCGGGATATTGCTCGTTGTAAGTTGCCAGATCTAACTCGAGAACCTTGCTCTTGTCGTAGGTGTAAATAGTCACGGAAACGCCTTTTTCCCGCTTGAGCATCATCGTCAAGGTTTTCTCGTTTACATATCTATCGACCAGCACAATTCTCTTTTTGGCTTGGCGAATGAGGTTGCAGACAAATACATAGGCATCGAACTCCTGGTTGTTATAAAATAAACCCTTAGATTTAAGCTCGCCACGGTCCATCGCCTCGAAAAGAGAATCTATTTTGTGGTCATGATCTAAAAGACGGGCGTCTTGTTCCAAATCTTTTGCTTCGACATTAGAAAGGCGATTGACGATTCCGCCATTTTGATATAAATACTGCCGCATGGCGACAAACGCATCCATGATTGCGATGGATACATTCACGGCAACCTTGCTTTTCAGGACGGATGAAAGCATGGCAAAGCCCTGTTCCGTAAAAACATAGGGCTTAAACCTGTCGCCGCCCCAACTTGAAATCACATTTTGTGATTTCAAGTTTTCTTGTTCGTTTTTTTCCAACCGGAAACAATATCTTTCCGGAAAGCGCTCGATGTTCCGTTTGACAGCCTGATTTATCGCTCTAGTTTCAACGCCATACAACGTTGCAATATCGCGGTCAAGCAGCACCTGCTTGCCACGAACAATTTGAATCATTTTTTCGACACCCGACTCCATGAGCGGGTTAGGTGCGAAATCATCCGTTTTTTCGGTCTTTCTAGCCATCTTCTACTCCTATAAACGCAAAAAAGCCGACCTTTGCTATATAAGAACACCCAATTTTATTGGGGATATAACAAAAAGTCGGCTTTTCTAGTCGAACTTGGCTTGCAAGCGGATATTCGCTGCCGGTGCCTGTTATGGTGTAATATACAAAAAGCTGAGTAAAAAAAGGCAAGGGAACTCCCTTTTTGTCACCTTTTGACATTCCAAAAATCTATATTTCAAGGCAAATAGAGTTTTCTCTTGTTCTCTACTTGAAACTTCGACACTTTCATACACAGGGAATAAGACGGACGCTCACGTCTGCGACCGGCGCAAGCCTGTCGCATCGTTTTGGTACATGCATATTTGATAAATCTGCCTGTAGGCAAACGGCCATTTTGGGGCGTGAGTTGTTTGCGTTTATTTGTGTAGGGCAGTCGAAGGCCTCAGGTAGGTAAATGCATTCAACTCCACGCCTTTTTTATTTCCCAAAAAGACTGAAGAAATGCAGAACGGGGGTAGACTCGCTGAGTTTTGCTCTTGTCCTCTAACTGAAACTTCGACACTTTCATACACAAGGAATAAGGCAATGACTCGCCACAGCCCGTGTATTGCATGGGCGTAGTGTACCCTGGGCGTATTGTATCCGCTCGGGTTTTTGCGGGTGTATTGTATTCGTTTGAAAATGTCGCGCTTTTGGGCGAGGAGTGAGTCGGCTCCCCGCCGTTTCTTTTTGCCTGCACCCCGGCCAAGCGAATCGGCCAGAACCGCTCCCGCGAGAGTGAACTCGTTCACTTTCAACACGGAGCGATATGGCCCAGACTCGACAGAAGAAGAATGTAATCAGGGTTTTTGAAGGCTTTGCTGGTTATGGCGGAGCATCCTTTGGATTGAAAAGAGCAAAAAGAGCTTTGACGAATTTTGATTACACTATTGTTGGTTATTCAGAGTTCGATAAATACGCTTCGAAGTTATTTGACGCAAATCATCGTGACGCGAAAGGAAACCCTATAAAGAATTGGGGCGACATTACAAAGATTGATCCAAATGATTTGCCAGATTTTGATTTGTTTACGGGAGGATTTCCCTGCCAGCCATTCTCTTCCGCAGGAATGCAAATGGGGACCGAAGACCCATATGGCCGAGGGGCAATGCTTGGGCATATCATTCGAATATGTCGAGTAAAAAAGCCGAAGTACATCCTTTTGGAAAATGTTAAAGGCTTCACGTCTGGAAAGTTTAAGCCCATCCATGATCAACTTGTAAAAGACTTGATTGAAATGGGATATGGCACGACGGAAGAAAATACTTTAGCGAGAGTTGTTCTGAACTCGAAGGATTATGGGGTTCCGCAAAATAGAGAGCGCCTTTGGATGTTCGCTCAATTAGGTGGCTTGCCTAAAAATTTTGAAATGAAGCCGCCTGAAATCCAAAGTGATTTAAAAATGGCCGATTTCTTGGACAACACTCCTGAAAAATATCTCTATCTGTCTGATGAACAAATTGCTCACTTGAAGGTGAAACATCATATCGATTCTTTTGTCGTCAAAACGCCGTTGTGTTTTGATGTGTATAACAAGAAAATCAAAAAAGATGGCTATAGCATAACAATCACCCAGCCGGAACATAATAGTCTTCGTGTTATTGAGCCTCCTAAGAAATTTGGTAAAGATAAGGGCAAAGAAATTGTTCGAAAGATGTCTGTTCATGAGCAATTTCGTCTGATGGGTTTTGATATATCTCGCGATAAAAAGAATTGCGAAATCAACTTCGACGGACAATCGTATTCCCAGTTGTCTAAACGAGCAGGAAATGGTTGGGATGTTAATGTTGTCGGAATTCTTTTAGCTCATATATGGAGGCAACTATGAGACTTGACCAAGGTTCTTTGATTTTTTCTCCACAAAATGGAGAATGTCCTTCATGGGAAACAGCTCTTGGTCAATCACGAGAACCTAGAGATGATATGCCTCCGTATTATTTCAAGGCGGAAGGTTATGAGAATATGTTAAAGGGAATGTACTTTAATTCAGTCCCTTTGGCTAAAACATCTTGCGTTTTAGGTAAGAAGAAATTATTCGTCACTGCAAGCGAATCGTATTTAAATCCCGAATATCAGGAAATACAATTAGCATCAAAATTTGATAATATTATTGTTCATTTTCAAAACAATACTAAAATTTTTCGGAATACTCCAATCATTCTATTGTTAACGAAAATACAAGACGTTAACAAATCTCATTACAGGAGACGATCAATCAAATATTCTCCTCATACAACTTATGATACAATAAAAAACCAAGAATCCTTTGAAGAAATTCAAAGACATTATCAAGATCGTTTGATGTGTTATGGCTTTTTCATCGAGCATTTTGATACACTTCATTTATATTGTGTGAGCGTTGATGATAATAGTTATACTTATTCTAATTTGAGCTTACCTCAAACGGAATGGACAGATTGGGCTGATTGGGAATTAAAAGAACGCAAAAAAAATCAGAACGAAATACTTGCAAATTCGTCACAAGAAGATTCTATTGTCGAACCACCATCACAAAATCAGTCCTTCACCCCCTCCCAAATCATCTACTACGGTGTTCCGGGGTGCGGCAAGAGCAACAAGATCCGGGAGCAACTGAAGGACGTTCCTGAGAAGAACAAGGTTCGTGTCGTGTTTCACCCGGAATACTGCAATGCGGATTTCGTGGGGCAGATTTATCCTTACGTAAAGCCGGATAACGGCGGTGTTGAATATCGCTTTAAACCGGGTCCGTTTGCGGAAATCGTGCGTAGGGCCTATCGCAATCCTGCGGAGCCGTTCTTCTTGGTTATCGAGGAAATCAACCGCGGCAATGCGGCCGCTATTTTTGGGGAAATGTTCCAGTTACTGGACCGTATACGCCCGGAAGATGGCCCTGAAGAACTCTCGGGTAACGTCTATGACACAGGTTGGAGTTCTTACGGAGTTACAAACATTGATGTGAACGCGTATGTTCGCCAGAAAAGTACGGATAATCCGGAAAAGATTGAATACGACGATTCCATCCCGTACGGCGACAAAATAAAGTTTATCAACAATACTGCTGTGCGCTTGCCGCCGAATCTTTCTATTTATGCAACAATGAACACAAATGACCAGAACGTGTTCACGATGGATAATGCGTTCCAGCGCCGTTTCAAGTCAAAGATGATTCGAAATGTTTTGGACGAAAATTCCGCCCAGTACAAGACCGAAATTGACGATACAGGCGTTTACTGGGGTGATTTCCGTAAATGGATAAACGAAAAGATTCTATTGCCATAGACGGCTGTTTTGAAGGCTGATGACAAGTGTCTGGGCGGTTGGTTCATCACAGGCGAAAAAATCGGCGGCGTGGACAAAATCAAGAAAGAAGACTTTGCGGAAAAGGTTCTCAAGTATCTGTGGGACGACGTTTTCAAGCGCAACAAGTCTGGCGAGATTTTCGTCAAGGATGATAAAGTCAACTCCCTTTCGGATTTGATAGACGCTTTTGAAACGTCCGTCGGATTTGAGTCCTTTGAAAAGATTTTCAAGATGAATGACGTGGATAAGGCAAAGTTGCAAAAGCAGGCGAATACCTAAATGACAGCACTTGCACAACATATCGCAGAACCCGCACCAAAGGCTTTCACGTCTTTTGCGGATTTTTGCGTGTATGATGCTTGGCGTTCAAGTGACGAAAAGAAGGACAAATCGTTTGTTGGGATAAAGATTGAGGATAACCGCCCCAAAATCTATTTCCCGATGGGGTATCGCGCATCAAAGCCACCCGAGGATGTTTGCAAGCGGGATTTCTACCAGCTTATTGCTGTATTGAACGATAAATCCCTGCAAAGCTATTTCTCCGAAGAAGACTTGAAAAAATTCCAACTGGATTTCCCGTTCTACGCGTATCTTTCGGTATTGCAGTACTATCTCGATTTCGGCTACTTTGTGGAATCCGAAACGATTTACAAGAAGGGTTTCTCCGGCAAAATCAGCTGGCCGCGAACAATTAAAAGAATTAAGCCGCAGGTTGTCAAAGACGAAGAAGGTCACGATCAAGTTGTATATCTAAACTTGATTACTCGCAATACGAGTTACCGCGAAGACAACCTGATAACGCTCGTCCACAAGTTTTGTGTTAAAGAGGCCGCTCAACTGATTGGTCCGCTTTACGGAATTTCAGAAGACGAAGTCGAAGAGCCGGAACTTTTGTTCGACTATGAACTATTTGCAGAAGTGATTCAGGATAAAATCACAGCGACTTTCAACGATAAACATTTGGAACTTTTTCATGCGATGCTGAAAATGGTTCGCTATTTAGGGAACAGGGATAATCGTGGCGAAGATGGTAGTGAAAACGAGCCGTTATTCGGCGTAAATACCTTCGCCCCCGTGTGGGAAGCGATGGTGGATAAAATTTTCGGGAAGTTGCCGCAGGGTGTCGCCAAGGATAAATTTAATCCGCATTGTGAATGGGATCTGAGTTCTGGAGCCCGCGGATACGAAAATCCCACTTATGCAATGCGTCCCGATACGATTATGTGGGATGAGGAAGGCAATCGTCTTTATGTTCTGGATGCCAAGTATTATAAGTTTGGCGTGACTGGTTCTGCATCAGATTTACCGTCTTCGGGTTCGATTTGCAAGCAAATTGCTTATGCGGAATATGTGGAAACACATTGGAAAGAAATTTTAGGCGTGGATTCTATCGTTCTGCCAAAGCCTATCTACAATGCGTTCCTACTGCCGTATTGTTTTGATGCCGACAACTCTCAATTACCGCCGGACGACGGCTTTGAAACGCGTCCTTGCAAGATGCGCTTTATAGGCTTTTGCCATGGGAACTGGAAGAATCTTGATGCAAGGCCGGGCGAAGTCGATTATCGTTCTTACCACCGAATCGCGGGAATTTTGCTGGATGTAAGGTCGGTGATGAAGAACTATGGAGCGTTTGGTGAGGCTCAAAAGACGTTGGCGACGTGTATTTTGAGGGAAAACTCGAATTGTTGTACATGAATGCTTCCATTGGTTATTGCATCAATATTATTTTTCTAAAAATGACTCCGATGCGGTTCATTCATGTAGCAAAGACTCATTTACAATTTTTGGTTGCTCCGAAGACGATTCTGCGATAAATATTCTTGAATGGCAGGCAAACTATGCTGCCGCATGTTTCTTGATGCCACAAGAGGATGTTTCGCAGGCTTTTATTAAACGTTTTGCGTTTAAAGGGCTTTCCTCAGAAACCGCTAGAAATGAAGCGCTGGGTGAATGCTCATATTTCTATGTTGGCGAAGCAATTTGATGTCGCCATAGAATATGGGAGCGATGTGGAATTCGCGTAGATGGAAATTTTTTATTCTATTTGTTAGAAATTAGCGAACAGCAAACGGTAAATGTATGAAACTAGACAAGTATGCTATTGTAGCCAAATTGGACGTGAGCATTCGTCTTATTCTCAGTGACTTTTGAAGTGGTGAATTTCTAGGTTTGAGAATAAATTACCACGCCATATTCGCAAAGGCCTGAAATATGCTTGGAAATACGGAAAAACGAGCTTTGCGGTCATTTGCTGACGGAGAAACGAAATACTATTTCACATCTCCTTAAAAATTATGTATGTTTAGAGCATGATCAATCGCAAAATAGCCCCCTATATCCAGTCCCAGATGGCTGAATACCCTTCTGTCACCTTGTTCGGCCCGCGTCAATGCGGAAAAACGACGCTTGTTCGCGCCCTTTTCCCAAACTACGCATATGCGAACCTAGAAGATTTTGCCACCCGTGAATTGGCGTCGAAGGATCCCGACGAGTTTTTCACAAGGTTTCCCGCTCCGGTCATCATCGACGAAATTCATCGGATCCCATCCCTGTTGGGGCAGGTTCAGGTGCGTATCGACCGAAACCCTCTCAAAGGGCAGTTTTTGCTTACGGGCAGCAACCAAATTTCGGTAAAAGCATCCGTAGCCCAGTCTCTAGCTGGCAGAACGTCCATTATCGACATGCTTCCTCTGTCCATCTCTGAAATAGAGTCGGCAGGGATTATGCTGGAGCGCGACGATCAGATTATTGCTGGTGGAATGCCGTTCCTGTTTGCTGAAAGCGGACACGCTCCGTCCGATTACTACAGGAATTATGTGAACACCTACGTGGAAAGGGACATCGCGCAACAGGCGTCCGTTCGTGACCTATCCAAGTTTTTCAATTTCCTGAAACTGCTGGCAGGACGTACTGGGCAGTTGATGAACAGTGCAGCAATCGGGGCCGAAGCGGGCGTTTCAGGTAAAACTATTTCTGCATGGCTTTCGCTTTTGGAAGCCTCGCATATTGTCTATGTCTTGAAGCCTTGGTTTACTTCTAGGACTAGCCAGGTTGTCAAAAGTCCCAAGGTTTATTTTTGTGATACGGGACTCGCCTGTTATTTGTTAGGGATAGAGACTCCAGTTCAACTGCAGCGAGATCCGATGCTAGGAAAGTTGTTCGAAAATCTTGTTTTGTTAGAAGCCCTGAAAAGCAGATTAAATAACGGCTTAGAGCCGAACCTGTATTTTTTCAGGAACAGCAATGGGCTGGAAGTGGACCTTATTCTTTCGCGCAAGCAAGGGCTCGATCTATTCGAAGTCAAAAGCGGCAAGGCTTTTGACCAGGATTTCAGCAAACCCATGAAAAGTTTTTCCGAGAAGTACGCAAAGCATCTTTCCCAAAATCCGCCGACAATCGTTTATAGCGGAGACGGCGCGGAATCGTTTATGGGAACTCGCTATGAAAACTTCAAGTCTGTTGGGGGCTTGTTCTGCGAAAGAGAGGAAAAATTTAGGCTACAGTTTAAACACTGATGGCCCAGTTTTTAATTCGATATTCGTCAAATATTGTCGGTTGCAAAAGCGACTCATACGAATTGGCTACACATTTTAAAAAATCGGTCTATCCTTTTTGGGGTCCAGTTTTTCATTTGTACGTTCGCAAAAGAGCTTTTTCTTTTGCAGCAATACGGTAACTTTCGCAAGCCTTCTGAATCGTCTTCGCATGAATCCACGGTGAAAGTTTTTTCTTTTGAATATAAGGCAGCGCCACGTTCCATTGTTTTGCAAGTGCCGTGGCAAAGTACCAGGCGACGACCATTTGAACGTAATAACGGTCGGCACCTTCAAAACGGTTTTCATCCACAGTAGCGACGCGCTTCAAATGTTCCTCGCGAAAGCGCTCGTCTAAAAAGAACGCCATCAGCATATTCACGCCGAAGCGCACCGTGTAAGCCTTATCGGACTTGAGCCATTCCAAAGCTTTCGATTCAAAACGGGTCGTATCCTTTAAAAGCGCCTTAGGAGATTTTCCGTCGCAGACCGCCCAGTTATCGATATACGGCAAAAAGCTTTCCACCTGCCGCAAGCAGGTTTCAAAGTCGCAAATCTTTTCCACAATGAACAGGTGAATCTGATTTTCTTCAAAGTACCGGTGCGGAAGGCTTTGCAAAAACTCTTCCACTTCGGCGGGCGAAGCGTTTTTCGAAAACTCCTGGGCGAGTTTCCGAAGTGTTGGAACGCGGACTCCGATAAAAGTTTTTGGGTCAATGCCCGGAAGCAACGCCGTGTGAAATTCACGGTACTTCAAATCCTGTTCCGCAAGCAAACGTTTTTCAAGTTCCGTCCGCGTCATGGAAGTTCCCCACCGCCAAAATTAATCTTCCGTACTCGAAGCGTTCAGTTTGATATCCGGCAAGTCCTTCACGTACACGGTAAAGCTCCAGCCCGCAGCAGGGCCCGTCGGAGTCCAGGTGAAGTCAAGCTTCCAGCAATGCAAGGTTCTATCGAAAGTAAATTCATGGGTTGCAAAACGGCCTTCCGTGTAACTGTAGCGCGTCGAATATGTCATTGACCAGTTGGGCGTCGGATGCAAAGACGCGGAAATTCCTGTAGAATGCGAAATGTTGTCCTTGAAAACCTTTTTACCGACGCGCGTACTGGAGAACGAATAGCGGTAATCAAGACTCGCCGACCAGGAATCCTTCTGGTACTTTCCCATTTGCGAAGCAAGGCCCGAGTTAAAGTCGCCCGACCAGTTGAAACTCTTGGAAAGATCGTAAGCCCAATAAGTCAGTTCCGGGAAGCGGACCTTATTCGGATCCTCTTCATACTTGTGATAAACACTGTGACGGGTGCGAATGGTGAACATGTAATTCGGGAGCACCTGAAACCCAAAGCTCGAATTGATGTCCGACCAATGGAGAGAATCTGCGGCAAAGTTGTAAGACGTCGAATGCGAAGTTGTAATCAGGCGGCGGGTGCCGTAAGTATCTTCCGTTTCCGTTGTATCCTTGCCGTCTTCCGAAGCCTTCTTTTGCCCAAGCGTTTTCAAATACTTGATATCGAAATCGTTCGAAATCGAGAAGCCGAGCGATTTCTGTTCAATCTGGTAAGGCGTCTGGCCAAGAAGCGGGTGCTTCACAAAGTACTTGTTCGTGTCGAGTTCCGGCGCATAGGTGTACGAAATACTCGGAGAAAGCACATGGCGCACACCGGTAAAGCGTCCGATATTTGGCATCCAAATTCCATACAGCTTAGTATCAGCGGTCAAACTGTAATTGTGGTTGTAAAAGAATTCACCATATTCATCGTTTTCCGGATTCCAACCGCTACGCTGCTTGCGGTACTTTGCAGAATCTTCCGGATTGATCCAGCGGTTGCCCGTCCACATGCCGGTGAAGGTAGCCTTCGGCGTCAAGTTAATCACATCAAAGAGAGATGCGGAATAGTCCACAGAATACGTTCCCGTGTAGCCCGTATACCAGACGGCGGTATCTATATTCCGCACCGTATCTGCTGCGATGACTTCATAAAGGTTGAAACGGTTCGAGAACGAGTAGTTGAACTTGTCTAGCCAGGATTCTTCCGAAGCGACTTCATCATCGTCGTCTTCAAAATCAAAAAGTTGACCGCTCATGCGGTACTGGATGTCCGGGATCTGGCGTTCCTTGTATCCCGTCGTCAAGTTGTAGTTCTGCAAGAGTTTCACCGTCAAACTCTTGTTCGATCCGAACTTGCCCGAATACGTCATCTGGGCGTTTGCCTGCTGATCCAAGATCGTTTCCGCATCGGTACCGTTATCCTGGCGAACGCTCTGATCCGAAACAAAAGAACCTGTACCGGAAAGGGTATGTTTTCCGTCGGGCGTCAAATTCTGATTGTGGTTAAAGCGAATGTCATATCCACTGTTTGCAAAATCAAACTGTTCAAGGTAACTCGTATAAGAAATGTTTCCGTCCAAATGGTAGCGCCATTTATAGCGGATCGATTCCGAAAGCGTCGTCTTTTCAAAGTTTGCCGAAGAACCTTCGATCACATCGGCCGAAGTCGTCGCGTCCCAGTAATCGTTCGGCGCATAGTAAAAGCCCACATTCTTGATGTAAAAACCCTGGACCTGGTCACCGCCGAGCTTAGGCGTCAAAAGTCCGGAACGCCTACCGCTCTTGAGCGGCGCCACGATCATCGGAAGCACCGCCACCGGAACATCCGCAATGTTCAGCACGACAGGTCTTGCCGTCACACTTTCCTTCGGCTTCACCACCATGCGTC
This sequence comes from Hallerella succinigenes, assembly GCF_002797675.1. NCBI lineage: Bacteria > Pseudomonadati > Fibrobacterota > Fibrobacteria > Fibrobacterales > Fibrobacteraceae > Hallerella > Hallerella succinigenes. Next base: position 303,116 of record NZ_PGEX01000001.1, read on the forward strand.
TACCGTAGAAGTAATAATGCTGGTGCGTCGTATCGTCACAGGTACTAAAGTCGCCACGGGCAATCAAAAGTCTTGTATCCGGAAGGCGGCGAACCTCCACGCCGTTTAGCTGATTGTTGTCCTGGAAGGTCGTCGCATAATAGATTTCCCCCACTCGGGACTTCATATTGTACTTCATGCGATAACCCGCAAGCGACGGATTCTTGGTTTCACGGAGCACCGGATTTCCGCTTGCCTGCAAAACCTGATCTTTTTGATTAAAAAGGATCGTATCCGCATCGAGAGTCGCCGTGCGATATTTCAGCTGCGCCTTATCGTTCAAATTGAATGTGGACGTTCCCACGTCATACTGCAAATCAACCGCATGGTATTCCACCGTATCGGTTTTTGTCGTATCGTTTGAAGATCCGAACCAATCGCCATCCGTCGTATCCGTCTCTGTGGAATCAGCGGGATCGGGCCTTTCCGGCAAATCAATTGGCGTCATTTCTTGCGCCGAAGCGAAAGACGAAAAAACAAGTGCGAGCCAAAACAAGCACTCTAGAATTCTTCGCTTCAACGTGTTCTTCATCACACGGCAATTATAGAAAAGGAAAAGCTCCTGTTTTACCAGGAGCCTCTTCTAAAAAGCCTTAGAACAGACTAAGTCAAAAGAACTTAGCGGAGTTCCGCTGCCACTGCGGAAGCGGCACCGTTCTGTTCAATGTGAACAATGTAACGGCCGGAAGCCGCATTCTTGCCGTCCCATGCGAGGGACTGCGAACCGGCCTTCGCATCTTCCTTCAAAAGGCGAGCGGCTACTTCACCGTTCGCATTCACAATGCGCACCACGGTAGAGCCTTCTGCACGCAGGTTGATCGCGACCTGTTCACGGTCAAAGGCATTCAAGGAGCCCGCGGCACGCACACTGCGGTTCTTCACCTGCGGAGCGACTTCTTCTTCAGCCGTTTCCACGGAGACCACGGAAAGATCGGAAGAAGAAACCTTCATTTCTTCCTTCACCACGTGACCATGCTGCATCACCGAAAGAAGCTTCTGATTCCTGGAAAGATTTTGAGAAGCGACTTCCGCAATTTCGTCCGAGGAATAGCTGTTCTGATTTTCGCCATACCAAGCTTCTACTTTGGACGCATCCACGTCGTTCACCGAAATATTTGCACGGCGAAGCGTTACTGTAAAAGTTTCCTTTTCACGGAGTACGGAAAGTTCCACAGGTCTTCCGACCGTTCCGCGGAGCACTTCCTTCGAAGCATCGATATCGTTACCGGCTATCGAAACACCGTCCACGGCAATAATGCGGTCTTTTGATTCAAGACCCGCTTCTGCTGCCGGAGAACCCGGAATCACGTCCGAAACGAGAACGCCTTCGTTCACCGCATAAATCGTAACACCGATACCGCCAAAATTTTCACCTGCCATAGCTGGCAAAGCAAGCATGGCCGCAAATAAAGAAGCGTTTACAAAACTTTTCATAGATTTCCTCGCTGAGATATACCTTAAATATATAATAAAACGAGTTAAATTGAATACATCATTATTCGCATATAATAGACTTCCGGTTCAGGAAACTCGAATTCGAAAGCCGCCGTCATCGAAAACCGCCGTATAAGCTTCTGGTCACTCAACTAAGCTCTAAGCTCTGAACCCCTCACTCCTCGTACTCGTATTCGTCTTCATCCGAGTCGTCGTATTCTTCATATTCGTCGTTTTCGTTCGGCAAAATGATGAGTCCGAGCGTCACCGGTTCGCCCTTTTCGTCCAAGAAGCCCTCCAAGTAAAGGGTCGTCGAAAGGCGGATCAGGCGAAGGTCCATCATCGTTCCGCCGTCGTGAACACTTTTGGAACCATACGGGATGAAGAGAAATTTTTTGCGCACAAATTCAAATCGGTTTTCGTCAAAGTTCCAACTCCAGCTCGTTTTGCCGTCTTCGGAATCTTCGTAATCGCAGACTTCCTTGTCGATGTCGCATTCAAAGGAAGCATTGCCCTGGTAACGCTTGTTCCATTCCGTGCTAAAAGCGCAGGTCTTAATACTGTGTCCACCGTTCACTTTGGAATTCAACTTGTCGTTGATCGTAACGATGTCCATCTTTTCGTTCTTCACCTGGTTCCAGACGTCGCGCAAAATAATATAGCTTTCAATGCCCTTGGGGCAGTTGCCCGTGCGATTCACTTCTTCGTGGGTCGCTAAGAGCTTTTGCTGCAAATCGATGTCCACCGCCATCGGAATTTCGACTTCCTTGATTTTTTCAATCACCTTGCGCGGAGGAACGGCAATAATCTTGTCGTCCTTTTTCACCAGGTAGCCGAGTTCATCGCGGACCATGTTCAAGCACTGTTGCACGTGAATGCCCACGGTATTCGACGCGGCACTCACAAAGTCCACGCCGATTTCCAAATTCCATTCGCCAGCCTGAGACGTATTCTTGTCGAGCTTGCAGTAAGCTTCTTCACGGATACCGTCGATGTAAATGATCTTCGCCTTGAGCTTCGTGAGCATTTCGCCTTCTTGGTCCAGGCGTTCTAAGCTCCAAAAGTTCGGATTCTGGCGCAAAAGTTCGGAAAAAGCCTTGTCACCGTCCAATGCAGGCAACAACGAATCGTTCCGCGCATTCTTTTCTTGCAAAAGTACAGAATATTCCGTCGTAATATCTGGATTGTTAAAAAGCGAATGCGTCGCCGCGAAAGCGGAAACCGCGCCCAAAGTCATTACTGCCAAAGCCAAAAATCGCATCGTCTATCCTACAATCAATTTGCACCGAGAAGCTTCTGAACTCCCCAGTTTGCCACATACAGCAAAACGCTAAAGAGAATAATCGTCGGTCCCACCGTCAAGTTCCACACATAAGAAACCACAAGTCCCGCAAGCGAAAGCACCACCGAGAAAAGGCACGAAAAAAACATCATCTGCTTCAAATTTTTGGAATAACTCTGCGCTACATAAGCGGGAATCGTCAGAAGCGCAATCACAAGAATTAAGCCCACAGTCTGTACCGCCATCACCACCGTGCAAGCGATCATCGCCATCAACAACATATACAGGCGAAACACCGGAATTCCACGCACACGGGCAAATTCCGGATCATGCGACACAGCAAGAAACTGTCTAAAAAAGAACGCGGATACCGCTAAAATCAAAGCGGTCAAAATGCCCATGCCCCACAGAAGTTCATGCGGCACAGTCAAAATGCTGCCGAACAGAAAGCTCGTCAAATCGCCGCTGTAACCGGGCGTTAAATCCGTAAGAATCACACCGGCCGCCATACCCGCCGCCCAAATCACATTGATCAGCGTATCGGAACGTTTGCGGTCGATCCAAGTCAAATATCCCATCACGAGCGCACACACAAGCGCCATGCCGAGCGCACCGAGCATCGGTGAAAATCCTAAAAAACAGGCAAGCCCTATTCCACCAAAAGAAGCGTGCGCCACACCGCCCGCCGTCCCCGCGATTTTATTCACCACCACATAGGATCCCATGACCCCGCAAGAAATTGCAACGAGAACCGCCGCAATAAAAGCGTTCTGCATAAAATCCATGGAAAGCATTTCTTGGAGCATAAGCCTTAATTTAGAAAATCGGAACTTAGCCGAGTAATTTCAAAAGATCCATCAGGTCCGGAATGCGGAAATCCGTAAAACTGCCGTTTTCTTCGGATATCGGGTTCACCCACACCGTTTTCCAGCCGCGGTCATGCGCCGGGCGTAAATTGTGCAATGCGTCGTCGAGCAGCACAATCCGACTCGGATCATCGCCTTTTTTCCAAAATCCGTCGTATTCAAGAACCTTTTCCATCGTTTCGTAGGCGCTCACCTGCGGTTTACCATCCCAGTTCATGTCTTCCAAGCCCACGATGCGTTCAAAGCAGTCGAGGATTCCCATTTTAGAAGAGCCTTTACGACTCCAGTCGGAACGCCCATTTGTAAAAATGTATTTAGGACCTTTGAGGATTTCGAGCAAAGCTCTCTTCTGCGGCGCAAAATCTGGGTAAACGAGAGTTTCGGGCTGATGGATAAAGTCAAAGAAGTCGTTCGGCGTAACCCCGTACACGGCGCGAAGCCCTGCCAAAGTGGTACCGTATTCCTTCCAATAGCGCTTGCGAATTTCTTGAGCGTGATCGTAATCGATGTTCGCCACCTGTTGTACGTACAGCGCAATGCGACGGTCGAGCGAATTCAAAACAGCACGTTCCGATTCCGCGTAAAGCGTCAGATCATAATCAAACAGCCAAATGCGATCCGTATCGTTTGAAAGAATCATTGCACAAGACCGCTGATTTGACGTGCAAGGTAAGAAGCGTAATTGTCCGTCATGCCGCTCACAAAATCGAGCACCTGGTGATAGGCTTCAAGCGGTGTCACCGTCTGGCCGATTTTCGCCTGGCCAATCAAGCGCACAATGCGAGACGCACGGTAAGAAGATTCGCCGTACTTACGGAATTCATAGACACCGCTCACAAAGGCGTCAAGCACCGTGCTGAGCGTCGTATAGCTACCGACTTCAAGCTCCGTTTTTCTGCGGTCCGGGTAAATGCGTTCCCGGCCAAGGCGCTTTGCCACACGAATACCATCCACCGCATCGGCGTCCGCCAAATCAAGCAACGAACCCTTGAGTTCCCCGTTCATGATTTCTTCATAATGGATAATGAAGGCGCGGACCACGGCATCAATCAGGTTCTGAATGGCAAGTCCGCGCACGCTCGAAAGGAAGTCGCGGAAGTTCTGACCGTTTTCATTGTATTCACGGTCTATGTCCACCTGCGGGCCGCAGAGATATTCGAACATGTTGCGCACATCGGCAAACTGCAAAATGCCGAGTTCAATCGCATCTTCCACGTCCAAAATGCAGTAGCAAATATCGTCCGCCGCTTCCACGAGATAGCTCATCGGATGACGCATCCAAATGCCATTTCCGACTTCCGGAATGCCGAGCACATTTGCCATTTCACGGTAATCATCCGCTTCGGTCTGGAAAAGGCTCGTCGGAATGCCATAGCAGGCAAGGCGCGGATACTTCATCATCGATGAAACCGTCGGGAATGTAAGGCGCATGCCACCGTCTAAAAAGTGATATTCGAGCTTCGAAAGAATACGAACGCCTTGCGCGTTGCCTTCGAAGTTTTCAAAGTCCTTCATTTCGCGGTCGCTAAACTCCCTGAGCGGTGCGGATTCGCGGTTTTTGCGGAACCAGTCGCGGATAGCCGCTTCCCCGGCGTGACCGAACGGCGGGTTTCCAATGTCATGCGCCAAGGCGGCGGACTGGGCAATCGTTCCGAGAAGCGAGGCGTTAAAATTCCTGGGAAATTCTTTCGGCATTTCGTTGAACACCGAAATGGCAAGGCTGCGCGCGACGCTCGAAACTTCGAGCGAGTGCGTTAAGCGGCTGTGAACGTGATCGTTGACAGAGAACGGGTGAACCTGTGTTTTACGGCCCAGGCGACGGAAAGCCGTCGAAAAAACGATACGGTCAAAATCACGGTGAAAGTTGGAACGGTTCGGGTCACGGCTTGCCGGGTGACCGTAGCGCGTTGCAGAAAGAAGAGTTTCCCATTTCAGAATCATGCGTCAAAAATAGCAATCCAAGCTTGACCGCGTGATTCATCAGGCCTTTTCCGCTGCCCGAGCCGAACATAAAAGCAAGCGCAACCAAACGTCTTAAAAATTTCTTGTGCAGCACCTTCAATTCTTGATTTCGACTGAATCTTTTTTCAAGCCACCCTCTTCAAATTCGCCTAAATTCCTGCGCCACCGCTTGAATTCAAGCCTGCAATCGCCAAAGCCGTTTTCATTTTCGTCGTTTGTTCCTCTTCCAAAAACTTAAAAAACAGATCACCCCAACATCGCCCAAAACAAAAGCGCTAAAAGCAACGAGCAGGTTCGCCGAAAATCCGTAACTGTGCAAACCGACCCCCAGCAAATTCACCCCGAACAGGCAAAAGGCGATGACAATCAAAAGAAGCGAAGAAAGCACTTCGAGCGTCTTCGGCTTCACAAAATTTTGAGCCTTCAAGTGGATTACCATGAGCACCCAAATGAGCACGAGCAAAGCCCCATTTTCCTTCGGATCCCAGCCCCAAAAACGTCCCCACGCGACCTCTGCCCAAAATCCGCCAAACAAAGTCCCAAGCGTCGAAACAGCAAATCCCACGCCCAAAGTTCCAAACAAAAGCTTTTGCAAGCTCACCGAAACTTCCCCGCCAAACGCCCGTTTTGCAAGCATCACGTGCGCAAGTAAACTCGCAAGAATCAGCCCGCAAAACCCGACCGCAATCGTAAACACGTGCATCGAAAGCCAAAACGAAGAATTCAAAATCATCGCGACCGCGCCAAAGGGATCGCCCGCAAGCGCCGAACGCATCACCAAAAAGAGCGCAAGACATATCCCCGAACCGCAAGTGAGCAACGGCTTTACGCGCCCCTTCGCCGAGACCGCCACCGCAAAAATCGAAACGCCAAGCACAAGCGCAAGGAGCATCTCATAAAGCGTCGTCAGCGGAACCCGATTTTCCACAATTCCACGCCAAAGAAAAATGCCCGCACAGCCGAGCGAAACGATCGACTGCATCACCAAAGCGGCCTTCCACGCCCACGATTTCCATAGGGCAAGGAGCGAAAGTCCAAACGCTATGCACACAAAAATCCAAACACAGAACGGCAAATTCCAGTTCAAATAAGCCCGTTCCGCAAGCAACTGTCTAAGCGAAGTGGAAGAAAGCTCTTGCCTCGGCACAGAAATTCGCCAACAAAAGCCTTGCACTTGAAGCGAATCAAACAAATCCAGAGCGTAATCCAAGCGGGAAAGCTCGTGCGTCTGCGGATGGGAATCATCCCTTTCCGCGTACTGCTTTAAGAGCGAACGGCTTTCTTCAAAATCACTGCGCTTAAACTCCCGCCGTGCCGGATCCAAGTGCAAAATTTCGACCGTCATGGAACGGTTCACCCGAAACACATTCAACGAGTCCGCAGAGCCGTCTACAATTTTCTGCAATAGCGTCTGTGGCTTGAGTCCCGCACACTTTTGTTTTTCGCATAGCGCATTTGCCAGCGCATTTTCTAGGGAATTCAGCGGACGCACGCGACCTTCAAAATTCACAAATTCAGGCTGGGCAAAGTTTTCCTGTGCAGCAAGGAGCTGCCACATCCAAAGCAACACGAACGAGAGCGTTCGAAGGTTCATCGTTTACGCCCTCCAAAAACCGCCACTCCATGCCAAACAAGCCCCACAAGCAGCATCACTGCAAACAAAAAAGGCGCAAATGCAAAAGGATCCCGCTTGACAAAAAAACGCACGACTTTCTTTTGAGGCGTTATTTCAAAGGTTTCCCCAAAGTACATCGTGTAAGGTCCTATCGTCTGCGGCACGTTCAACCCCGTGCGGATTGTATCCACACTGCCCAACGGCAACACCGTACAGCTCACCGAATCCGCATCCAAAATGGCAAACGAAGCGCCTACCGTTGAATCGATCCACACCTCCGAGCCGACAAGTCCAAACGCCTGGAACGATTCCCGCGTTTGGGAACCCGCAAAACTCCCTGCGATCAAAATCAAAATGGAAAAGTGTACAAGCAGCATCCCAAATTTTCGGACGGAATGCGACAGGCGGAAAATACAGGCGAAAAGAAGATGGATAAAGAGAAGGACAGCGAGCGACTTGAGCGCCGGAAACGGCAAAATGCCTGCCACCCAAAGGATCCAACTGTCAAAAAAACGGGAAACCCCTAAATCCAAGCCAGCACGAGCTTCAAAAAGCGTTCCCCAAAAAACCAATGCAAACAGGGCGATCAAAAGGATCATGCCAAATTGCAGGGAGCCCAAAAAGCGTAAGGCGTAAAGGATTCGTTTCACGCTCTAAATTTAGACAAAATTCCATTCTCTATAAGGACAAGCTTTTCGTAAGGTATTTTTAAAAAGTTTTTTTACGAATTTTTAAAATTAAAGTAATTTTACAAGGTACTCACAACATGGGTGTTCTGATGGATTTTCAAAATAATACAACAATGACTTACGACCAGATGAACTCCATCTGGAACTTTAATTGCAGCGATCCTTTTTCGATTCTCGGCATTCACGCCTTGGAAACCGACCGCGGACTCAAGACCGTGATTCGCGTGTACTTGCCGGGCGCCGCCTCCATTCGCGGAGAATCGGTCGAACCGGAAATCATCTACGGTCAAGCAAACTTTGAAGAACCGGCAGAAGAAGTCCAGATTGGTAAAAAAAAGACCGCAAAGAAGAATGCGAAGTCTGCAAAGACATCCAAAACCGCAAAAACGGCAAAGACCGCCAAGACGAGCTCTAAAAAGGCTTCCGTGGAAGATGACGCCAAGACTCTCGCTTTTGATTTTGTCCGCATCGATAACTCGGGATTCTTCGAAGCCGTACTCGACATGGAATTCCAGCCGTTCTTCTACAAGCTTCACATTACGCTTGAAAACGGCATCCAGTACACGGTTGTCGATCCTTATGCATTCCTTCCGGTTCTCACGGACTTTGACTGCCATCTGATCAAGAACGGTACGCATTACGAACTTTACAAGAAGCTCGGTGCAAACATTGTGCGTCACCAAGGCTTTAACGGTGTGCAGTTCGCCGTTTGGGCTCCGAACGCCAAGAGCGTTTCCGTCGTCGGCAACTTCAACAGCTGGGATGGCCGTCGTCATCCGATGCGCATGATCGGATCTTCGGGCATTTGGGAAATCTTCATTCCGGATCTTGGCGAAAACGAACTTTACCGTTTCGAAATTCACGCCCAGGACGGTCGCCTGATCACCAAGTCCGACCCTCTGGCAAAGCTCAGCGAAATGCGTCCGGCTACGGCAAGCGTTACCACTCACCTCGAAGGTTACGAATGGAACGACAAGCTCTACATGGACACGCATTACGCAACCCGTGTCTTCGGTGCTCCGATGAACATTTACGAAGTGCACGCCGGTTCCTGGGAACGCGACCCGAGCAATCCGGACCGCTTCCTCTCCTGGAACGAACTCGCCGACAAGCTCATTCCGTATTTGAAGGAAATGGGTTATACGCATGTGGAATTCCTTCCGATCATGGAACACCCGCTCGATGAATCCTGGGGTTATCAAGTCACGGGTTACTATTCCCCGACCAGCCGTTTCGGTTCGCCGGATGAATTCCGCCGCTTTGTGGACCTTTGCCACCAGAACGAAATCGGCGTGATTCTCGACTGGGTTCCAGCACACTTCCCGAAGGACTCTTATGCTCTCGGCCGTTTCGACGGTACAGCCTGCTATGAACACGCTGACCCGCGTCAGGGTGAACATCCGGACTGGGGCACCTATATCTTTAACCTCGGTCGTAGCGAAGTTTCGAACTTCCTCATTGCAAACGCCATGTACTGGCTCCGTGAATTCCACTGCGACGGCCTCCGTGTGGATGCCGTGGCAAGTATGCTCTACCTCGACTACGGTAAGCAAGACGGTCAGTGGATTCCGAACAAAGACGGCGGAAACATCAACTACGACACTCTCGAATTCCTGAAGCATTTGAACAGCATCATGGGCCGTCTCGCTCCGCACGCGATTCTCATCGCCGAAGAATCGACGAGCTTCCCGTGCATCACG